>JASEJA010000002.1:8995-30759 GCA_030017755.1 Candidatus Bathyarchaeota archaeon | reverse complement strand
TCTCCCAGAACTATGGGTCCGCCGACGTTTCTAATTTCAACATCTTGTATGGCTCCTCTTCCAGCTCGTATCTTAAACTTTTCTTCCTTAAACTTTTTGTCTGCTGCTTTTACGATGAAGCTGTGTATGGGTAGGTCTTCTGGACAGGCGCCTTCGCATCGGGCGCATCCTATACAAGGCTCATAAAGGTCTGCTAGTTTAGCCAAATTTCCTTTTGCGGCTTCGCTCATTGCCTCGGGAATTGGCAAGTCATTTGGGCAAGCCCTTTTACACTCGTTGCATTTTCTACATCTCTCAGCCCCTTTAACCACATCTTCTGTGTTTGGGATACCCTTGAATTTTTTCCTTTGAGGAGCCACTTTTAAGGCTGTTCTTACGGCTACTTCGCCTACTTTCAGCTGGTCGAGTATGAGTGCTCCCGGCATCTTCCCGATTAGTAGGTCTTCAATAATTTTATCCGGTGGATCATGCGTCCTGTCTGGGAGCCCTAAACAGTTTTTCTCACTTGAAGCTATTACTGGAGCCTTAATCTTCTGCGCTTCAACCAGGGCGTCTGCCCGAATACATTGTTCGTCAACCACAATCACGTCTGCCATGCCGCTTCTGATGAAGCGTAGCTGCCATGAAATGGGCCCAATTATCTTAGCCTTAGGATTATACCTTGTTATGTCATGGGCTGTGCAGCAGATCCCGCACACTTCAACCTCGCCAAATAAGTCATTTGCCTCGAGATAGTCTACAATTTCAACGGCTGGAGGGACGTTATGCCCTATAACAAGTATGACTGGCTTTGATGAGTCTACAACTCCAAGACCCAATTCTACGAGAGGAGCCTCGGGATCAGCCTTTGGGAAGCCGAAAGCTGAAATTTGGGCGATATCTGCAACTTCCATTCCAACTTGGTCAATCATCCCGGCTTGAAAAACCTTTGATTCAAAATCAATGTTGCTTCCTTCTTGTCCCGTGTGAGTAACAGACAAGAGATGGGTGACTTGAGTTTCAAGATAATCTAAAACTTCTTCTAGGTCGCCGAGGGTTTGGGGTTTTATCCCACACACAAGGCGGGTTACTGGGGCTTCAACTTCAACGTTTAATCCACCCACATCCAAAGGATAGCTGCTGCCAAATTTTTCGATTAAATGTTCAACCAAGTGGCGGGCATGCCCGATATGGGTTGCTGCGCCTATACAGCAAGCCAAAAGCACTATCCGCGACTGTTGGGCTGGCATGTTTATTCCACAGGCGCCACGCTTATTTCCAGTTAAGTCGCATTTTCCAAAGGTGCAAAGGCAGCATACATCGCAGAAGGGCATGTAAAAGGGCTTATAACGCTGAAGGAGTTTCATGTCCCATTCTCTTAGGGCTGTTAGTGATGGAAAGGGCGTTGGTCCCATGGTTTCTGTCCATGCTTCTTCGATTATTTTGCCGATGGAAAGTTCAAGGTTTTTAATTAAGCCCACATCAGTTTTCATTTCGTCTATCTTTACACGTAAACCTTTTCGACTCAAACCATAACACAACCGAAAGGTTTTGAAGATGTAAGGTTATTAACGTGTTGTTTTAAGTTTTTCTGAAACTATATTCCATTAAGCCTGAACCAAAATTGGAGGATAACAAAATCATTATTTACTATAACCAGATTCACCCATTATTTTCTTAACAGAAACATAAGCTGGAGACTCCGAAGGAAGATTCAACAAAGACTTTCCAGCGAGAACATACTCTTCAACCCTTTCATCACGGGCTATTTTACCCAAAAATTTAAACCCTAAACTCTCTTGAGCCTGCTTTCCCAACTCTTGTGGAAACCTAAAACCGCCAACAACATAAAAATTTTTGAATTCAATTTTAACTTCTTTAGCAATGCGATATGCCCGCTCCACATGGTCGAAGGATTTTTTGGAAGGGTCAATAATGTCGAAAATGTCATCCACGCGTGAGGTGATTCTCCGATTTAAATGCTCTAAACCAGCTGGCGAATCTATGAGGATGTATTTGTAATTTTTTGTTAAAGCTTCTAAGGCTCCTTTTAATGCTGCGTTTGGAAGACAGTAGCATCCCTCAACCCACTTTGTTCCTAAGGCGATTAAATCGAAGAATTCATCTTCGTGCATGCCGTAAGCCCAAATTTTGTTTTCAATTCTTTCTGTTGGAGGAACACCAACAGTTGTCCCGCCCTCTTCAAGAAAAGTTTCTACGAGTAATTCTGAAATTGTTTTCTTGCCTTCCTCTTTTAGGTTTACGCCAACCATTTCCTCGAGGTTTTGGTCAGGGTCAGCATCTACCAACAATAATGGCTTCTCTCCATTTTCTATGAAGTATTTTGTCATCAAGGCCACAAAACTTGTTTTTCCCGTTCCACCCCGACCCATGGTAACAATTATCTTCATCACGTTTACACCTCATTTTTCCATAATTTTTCGCTTAAATTTTCTATGGCAATAATAGCCTTAGACTCTTTCCAATATTTAAGCGGAGTTTCTCCACGCATTTCAGCTTCCATAACTCTCAAATCAAAAGGCACAAAATCCAAAATTTCCAAACCATTCCCCTCAGCAAATTTTTTTATAACCTTTATCTGAGTTTTTTCGGCAATTTTGTTTCCGACAAGGAAAACTCTTTTCATGCCAGCGTTATTGGCTAATTCGTTAATGCGTTTAGCGGTTTCAAGCGCCTTCATATTTGCATCCACCACAATCAGCATAATATCCACGTGCTTTGCTGTTGCTCTGCCCATGTGCTCAACACCAGCCTCCATATCAAGAATAACAACTTCATTCCGCTCTAAAATTAAGTGGCGTAATAAATTGCGCACAACAGCATTTGCTGGGCAAGTGCATCCTGAACCCATAGACCTTACTGTTCCCATAACAATCAGGTTTACGCCAAAAGGAGTTTTAACGGAAAAATCCCGAACAATATCATCAACGGTGAAGGAAAGACGATAAACGCTTGAATATCCAGTGTCCGTTTTAGACTCGATTAACGCCTTATTCTCTGAAATTGGCAATATTTTATGGGCTTCTTCTGGCGATAAACCTAAAGTCAAAGCAAGATTCGGCGAAGGGTCAGCATCAATAGCTATAGTCTTTAACCCTCTTTTTGAAAATGCATAGGCAAGACCACCAGCAATTAAGGTTTTTCCAACACCACCCTTGCCAGAAACCGCAACCTTCACGCTTTTCCCCGTTTTGGTTAGATTTTGCAAGCTTATTTACATTTCTCCAAAAAGTCTAACCATTTTTTTGGCTAATTAAAAAAGGCCTATTACGGAAACTCCGGATAATACTGCAGCAGATGCTAAACCAAAAAATGTGCCGTAAACCTCAACAAAGGGGGATAAGAAAAAGAGGACAAAACTTTGTCCAACATGGGTCATTGTGCTGATTCCACTTAAAATAGTCGCTCTAACATCGCTTGGAATAAGAGTGTTTTGCCAGAACTCCATTATGGGGTGTCGTGTGGCAAGCATGCTTTCTAAAATTATTACAAGGATTATTGTCAAATTTGGATGAACCAAAAATATCATTAAAGCGCAGAAAACCGCCCAGCACGAAGAGAGAACAATCGCAGATTTTTTAATCCCAATTTTTCTTCTAATCTTGTGGGTATAAGCGGTTGTAAAAACCGCTGGCAAATGCATTGCAGCACCTAATATTCCAAACATTTCTTCTGGGATGCCTCTTTGGCTGTAAACTGGAGTTAATGTTTCCCAATATGCATAAGCCCCAGCAGCAAATAACGTTTGACTCAAAGTCAAAAATATTAACGTCTACTTTCCCAGAAGAATTTTTGCGCCTTTTTCCAAAAGTTCACTGTAAGGCTGCCTTTCCCCTTCTCCAATATTTTCCACCATCATTGTCATGGCTAAAACCGCAACTGTCAACGCAACTAATCCTCCAAAAGAAATAGTCCACCAATAACCACCCAGAAAAGTAATGTGACTTCCTCAAATTCCAGCCGTGATGTCAGCTATGAGGCTTAAGGAAACTGCTCTTCCAAAAACTCTGTCAAGTTCCTCAAACATGTTCACTCTTTTCATTTCATCCGCTATCCAAGCCTCCAAGGAACCGCTTTGCAAGGCGCTTCCAAAATCGAAAAGTAGGGATGCTACAGCTATTGTGATTGGATGGATAAAGAAGGCTAATAAAAGAAAGTTGATTCCTACAAGAAATATTTCAAAGACAAACGTGCGTTTCCTTCCTATTCTATCAGCGATTCCTCCAGTTGGATAGTCTAGAAGACCGAATACTAATGCGAAGATTGCCATGTAAAGGTGTGCGAATCCTAAACCTAAAGTTTGGAATATGTAGTAGGCTAGATAAGGGACTTCTAAGGCGAACTCGTTCAAGGCTGATATAGTAAAATTTTTCATTTCTCAAAGTAAGCGCATCCCACATTTATAGAAATGAGTCTTTTCTCTTCAACCTTATAACTTCAATTGCCTTTGCAATTTAGCATATTTCTCTATGACAAATCCTTTCTTGCTAGTTCAGCTCCAAAAACCATGTTCTTAAGTTTTGCAAAGCTTGTTTCCCATGTTCTGGTTCTTAAGCCACAATCTGTGCTCACATATATTCGGCTTGAGTCTTTTACAATGCTTAAGGCGTGGATTATTCTGTCTCTTATGAGTTCTGGCGGTTCAATGAAGTCTGTGTGGACGTCTACAACTCCTAACCCGTATTTTCCATGGAAGCCGTAATCCTCAAAAAATTTTAACTCCTTATAACCCACCCTTTCGTCTATTCCAGCTTGTCTGCTGTCTCTGTTGGCAAATTCAAGGGCTAGCTGACTGCAGTTTCGCAGTTGACTGGCATATTTCGCCAGTATCCTATAATTGCTATAGCAGTTGTGGAGACTAAAAGTACAGTTAAACCCCCTAACAGTTTCGTTAAAAGCCTCCACGAACAATTCCATTTCTTCGGCGGAAGGGTTTGTTGTCGCTGCAGGTTCATCTATCTGAATCCACTTCGCCCCAGCCTCTGTTAGACGACTTATTTCTGGTCTAACAACCTCCTTTATTAGGTCGCAGAGGAAGTCTCTTCTCGCCGCGGTTTTCCTCTTTTTAAAATCCTTTATTTTGCCTCCAGCCTTTCTTTCGTAGTATTCGTTAAATGTCCAATCAACAAGCGTGTAAGGTCCTGTGAAGGGCACTTTCACCATTTTTTTGGCGTTCTCTCTCGTGAAAGTGAACTCTTCAACATAGAAAGATTTCGTATATCTTGGCCTGTTTACGCATGCAGCTTTGTTGAAGTATCTATAATCAAAGGATTTTACATAACCCAAAAACTCGAAACCTTCAACATTTCTTATGACATGCTCATACATCTCCGAACGCCACTGCTCCCCATCAAAAACCACATCCAGCCCGGCAGCTTCAAAAAAACGAATGGCAAATTTCGCCGACCACTGAAGCAAAGCTTTCTTATCCGCTGGGGTTCGCTCCTTAGCTGTCAAAATTTTAACTAATTCTTCTAAATTTTCTATGCCAAACTTTCGTCCCCATTTCACCGTCTCGGCTATCTCCTCTTCTGAAAGGGATTCCCCTCTGTAGCCTTTAACTCTCCATGCTGGTTTGGCGAGGCTTCCTATCTCTTGTGTTGGAAAAGGCTTATCCATCTCAGCTCAACTCATTCTCGAGGTTTTTCGCCACCTTGGCTATAATCCTAATCTTTTCCTTCGCTCTTTCCCAAGGTAGAAACTCCAAGTCGCAGTTTGGACAAATGAAAACGTCGCATGTTTTTGATGGATATACGGATTCTATCAACTCTTTAGCAACGGCACTAAGCTCTTTTTCGTCTTCCAATAAAGAACTGCGAGCATCTATAAGCCCCAAAGCCACACTCTTATCAAAAGTGTACTCTTCAAGTTTTTCCAAACTTGTCTCATACAAGTCTATGCCAAAATCATCCACTGGAAAGTCTAGAGCTTCCGGAAGAATTTGGGTGAAGTCTCCGAAAAAAGTTTGTAAACAAACCCTTACCGTTACACCTTTTACGGCTGTTTCTAAAGCATTGTTAACATCAGCCAAAATGTCTTTTGAAATTGGTTCTTTGAAGGGGTTGTAGACGAGTGCCGGGTCGCTTAGTTGAACGTATTTAAAATTCCTTTCAGCCAAGCTTCTAATTTCCTCCTTCAGAATTTCGGCATATTTAAGAAGCAATTCTGTTTCGCTTTTGTAAAAGTTGTTTTCAGACAACTTTGCAAGCGTATAAGGTGCTGGCAAAACTGCTTTCCACGGAACATTCCTCGGCAGACAATCCATGTTCGCTATTTCCACGGTTATGTCTTTTTTGCGCAGTATCTCCCCTAAAACTATGGGTTTTCTATAAAATGTGTTGTTATTGAACCATCTGGCGAGGGCTCCAATTTTCACGCCCCCCAAGTTTTCAGTGAAAGGTCTCAAAAGGTCTTGCCACTTAAGCATACCATCACTGACGTAACTGAGCCCAGCGGAGGTTTGAGCCTCTATGACTTTGACTGTGGCTTCTTTGAAGGCTTTTTCTAACGCCTCTTTACCAACCCTTCTTCTGTCGTAGGCTCTGGTTGTTTCAATAAGCTCCTTTGGTCTGGGGAAGATTCCCGTAACATAGCAGCCTAACATTTTTACAACCAACTTTGCACACGTTTCGATTTCACACGTGAAACATTAAAATCTTAAAATAGTATTAAACCTTACAGTTTCGGTGGCAGTATGCAAAAATTTTAATTATGTTATAGTCTCCTCTTAAAGGCGAGATGATGCCTAAATGAAAATATTACATGAGTTTGTTCCAACACGCAAATTTCTCAAACTTGCAGAAGAAGTTAAGGACTTGGTTGATGGATGGAACATAACCGACAGCGCTGCTGGAATGCCTGCGCCAAGCGGCACAGCCGTGGGTTGCGTTCTTAAAACCAAATACCCAGACAAAATAGTGATACCAATATTCATACTCCACTACAAGGGACCTGTCGAAGTTGGGGGCTTGGCTTTAGCTGCAGATGCTGTGGCTCTCGATGGACTTGTGCTTACCATGGGGGACGTCCCCAAATATGGAGAACCCATAAAAATGTTAAAATCCTCAGAAGAAGCCCGAGACTTTCTACGCACAACAATACGCCTAAAAAACGTTAAATTGGGATGTCTGCTTACCGCACGCCGAAGAGTGGAAGAAACCATCGCCCGCGCAAAAGAACCCTGGGACTTCGTCTTCTTCATGCGCCTCGAAGACAAAACCTTCCCAACACTGGAGCAAGTGGCAAAAGAATGCAAACGCCTAAACAAACCCATATACACATACTTCCTCGTGGGGACACCCAAAAACGCTGAAATGGTGAAAATGATAGGATGGCCAGTCACAGCAGCCATGGACCGCGCCGAAGAAGTTGCAGGCAAACTTGAAGGCCTCGTGGACGGCGTAATAGCAACATGCGCTGGAGACTATGAAGGAGACAAAGAACTGTTAACAAAACTTCAAAAGTTTAGAAGCTAACAACTTTCACCACCACATCTTTTTTCAGAACTCTTTCTAGAGAACAATTATTGCAATTTAAATTTCCCGAATCTCGCATTGAAGCTTCTTAATAATTTCCTCGGCCTTCGCCGGCTCAACCTTCAACGTATAAAGCCTCTTCGAAGTGCGAAGCTTCAACTTAACAACATCCCTCAACCTCTTCACAATACAATAGTCTGCATGTCCACTAATTTCAACAAATTTTTCAGCGTCAAAGATTTCCGAGGGCACAATCCCATCTCCACATTTAAAACCATTGATGTTAACTCGTTTTTATCTATTTTGGTAAACCGAAACGTGTTTAAATTATACATTTACAATGAATATTATGGAACAAATATTAGATGCCGAATTCGGATGCCGAAAATGTGGAAAAACCGTTTTATCAAAGCAATATAAATTTAGCCGATTCTGCCCAGACTGCGGCACATTGCTTCATTCATTAAAGTTTTGGATTTTTCAATTTAATCCAACAGTGTATCGATGGTATGATTGGATTAAAAAGAATCGTGAAAGTGAACAATGGTTAACAAGCCAGCATGCCAAGGAAATTCGTAAAGGTGATAGGGTAGTCATTTGGGCTTCGGGAGAAAAAGCTGGAATATATGCCTTAGGCGAAGTGTTGGAAAATCCGAGCAAAAGGGCTCTCAGCCCAAAACAACAAAAATATTGGATAAAAAGGGAGGACATTCACAAATTCGAAGAGAAAAAAAGTGTTATAATAAAATATCTAAAACTAATGATTGATAAGCCCATTCTTGAAGATGTATGTAGAAAAGACCATATACTTAAAACTATGGAAATACTAAAACAACCTCAAGGTACAAACTTCCTCCTTACAAAAGAACAATGGAAGAGAATTTTAAAACTAACGAGATAACGCTTAAGAATCAACACTTCAAGTTAATGGGCCGGACCGGATTTGAACCGGTGACCTTCCGCACGTCAAGCGGATGTCCTAACCGAGCTAGACTACCGGCCCACCTTTTGCATTCTTTATTTGATGATTTTTCTTTCAGAATAGGTTTTCGGTTAAATATTCTTTTAGGTGCTTGAATGTTAGGCTTCCGTATTGGTCTGTGTCTGTTAGGCTTGCGAGGAAGTTGCCTACAACTTCTGTGTTTGCTGTTTCTGTTTTGAGTTGTCTCATAAATTGGGTGAAGCTTGCGAAGTTTTTATGTAGGGAGACGAGGATGCCGTCGCATCCCATTCCTTCGCCTCTTAGGGCTAAAATGACGTTTGGATGTTTTTAATAAAGGCTTCAGCCTTTTTTCGAATTTCCTCTAGTGCCTCTTTTGTGGCTCCCACTCGTATTTTGAAGAAGGTGAAGGCTACCAGTTCAAGTTCAATCTTGGAGAATTCAGGTATTGCCGCATATTCCCTAATGAGTTGGTTCTTTTTAAACCAAACGCGTACCCTTGTGACTGTTGGCTGCGAAATTTTTAGAACCTTTGCTAACTCCCTGTCGCTTCGCTTACAATTGCTAATTAACTCATGAAGTGTCTTTTTAGAACTTCTTTCAATTTCAAACACCTTTAAGCATCTTATGCATCATTAAAGCGTACTGTTTATTTTGAACTTCCCAGATAAACGGAAACATTTTAGAAGCCAAAACCCCAATTTCATAAGAGCCGGGATGGCGGAGTGGATAACGCGCAGGCCTTGAGAAGCGCAAGTAAGCCTGTGGTCTTTCGGGGCCGCGTGGGTTCGAGTCCCACTCCCGGCGCTTTATTCTTCAAATTGATTTTAAGATATGTGGTTAAGAAGTAATTTTTGTTTCTTTTTCGAAAAAGGGGGAAATGAGTTTATATGGAGATATTAGTTTGGATTAAAAACTGATGCTTTGGTTGTTGGGTTCTGTTTTCTATGCCTTTGTTTTGCGAGGATGATGGCTATTATAGAGAGAACTGGGTATTAATATAATTGTTTCATCCTCTATTAGTTGAATACCCTTTACAAGTCTTAACATACTGATAAATAGCAGAGTTAACATTATCCAAATAATTGCCCTACTTTTCAGCATTTATTCCACTTCTCCTTTCTTATTTTTTAAGCCTTCAGAATCCGACTAACCAGCCTATCGCACCCGTTGAGGAACGTAAAGCCAATGAGTCAGAAGCGAAGGTTATATGCCTCAAAAATTATTCGTAGAGGCTTTTAAAATTTATGGCATCTGTTTCAATAAAAAGTTGGGTTAGGGGGTTATAGTCCTAAAAGTTTTAGTAGGTTGTAGTTTGCGATTAGCACTGCGAATAATGAAGCCACCAAGGACATGACTGTTATCATCGTGTTTAGTGATGGTCCAGCTGTGTCTTTGAATGGGTCGCCAACTGTGTCGCCGACTACTGCTGCTTTGTGGGCTTCTGAGCCTTTTCCGCCATGTTCTCCTGATTCGATGATTTTTTTGGCGTTGTCCCATAAGCCGCCTGCGTTAGCCATTAACAAAGCGAAGAGTAAGCCACTAAAGATTGTTCCAGCCAAGTATCCGCCTAAGGCTTCGATTCCGCCAACAAAGCCAACAATTAGTGTTACGCCTATGGCTACTATGCTTGCTGGCATAAGCTCTTTTATGGCGCCTACTGTTGCTATGTCAACACAGCGGGCATAGTCTGGTTTTACGCCTTCTTTGCCTTCTCTTAAGCCTGGAATTTCGTTAAATTGTCGCCTAATTTCTTCAATCATGCGGAAGGCGTTTCTGCCAACGCCGAGCATGACCATGGCTGAGAATACTGCTGGCATGGCTATGCCTATTAAGGCGCCTAAAAGAACCAGCGGGTTCATGAGGTTAAATGAGGGGTTTACGCCGGCGCTTTGGGCTCTTTCTTGGAATGCAGCTAGTAGGGCGATAACTGTTAGTCCTGCTGCGCCTATGGCGAAGCCTTTTGTTATGGCTTTGGCAGTATTGCCCGCTGCATCCATTTCGTCTGTTACACGTATAACTTCTTCGCTGAGTCCGCCTTGCATGGCTATTCCTCTAGAATTGTCAACGATTGGACCGTAAGCGTCATTTGATACGATGAGCCCAACAATTGAGAGCATGCCAACTGCAGCCATGCCAATTCCATATAGGGCGTATTTGTCGCCGAGGGGTGCGCATAAGAAGTAGGCAACGGCTGAGGCTATGCCAATCCCGATTAACGGTGGAAAGACGCTGTGTAAGCCATAAGAGAAGCCAGTTATGATGTTTGTTGCAGTTCCAGTCAGAGAGGCTTCAGCAGTTTTCTTGACTGGTGGTTTATCTTCTGATGTGAAATAGTCTGAAGTTGTGCCGATTATTACTCCAGCTATTAAGCCAACAACAGTTGCGCCCCAAATTCTCAAGTCATAATTGAGATAGTAAGATGCTAAGAAGGTTAGAACTGCAAAGATTGTGCATGTGATGTATGTGCCCATGTTAAGGGCTTTTCCTGGACTGCCCTTTTTGCTAACTCTAACTAATAGTGCGCCTAAAACTGCAGCTATAATGCCTAAACCAGCAAAGACAAGTGGAATTTGCGTGTACAATCCAGCTGAACCTGCAATTATGTCGATGGCTTCTCCGAGAATCATGACTGCGACTATGCTCGCCACATAAGAGTCAAAGAGGTCTGCGCCCATTCCTGCCACATCGCCTACGTTGTCGCCTACGTTGTCTGCTATTACCGCTGGGTTTCGTGGGTCATCTTCCGGAATGCCCAACTCCACTTTTCCAACTAAGTCTGCGCTTATGTCAGCCGTTTTTGTGTAGATGCCTCCGCCAGCCTTAGCAAAAAGAGCCAATGAGCTTGCGCCGAAGCTGTAGCCTAACACTATTTCTGGGTTGCCCGTGACAGCGTAAACTATGCTTATTCCAAGCAAACCTGCACCCACAACGGCTAAACCCATCACTGCTCCACCGCGGAAGCCTATTGGAAAAGCTTTGTTCAATCCTTCTCTCGCTGCGCTGGCTGCTTTAGTGTTAGCCTTTGTTGCAATGCGCAAACCTAAAAAACCAGCAAGGGCTGAGCAGAATGAACCGAAAATGTAGGCTAAGGTTAATTCGACATTCTCTATTGGTTTTTGAGTTTGCCATATAGGCTCTGGGAGAAAAATGCACAATAAAACGGCTACTACGGCTACAAATATTGCTAATACCGTGTATTCTCTCCTTAAGAAAGCGTTAGCTCCTTCCTCTATTGCAGCGGCAATCTCCTGCATCCGCTTTGTTCCGCTATCTTGCCTTTTCACGTAATAATAGAAGTATGCTCCAACCAAGATGGATATTAAAGCTGAAATTGGCGCTATTATCCATGGCCCAAACATCCTTTCACCTCAACTGGACTCTTAATCTATTTTAAATACCTTTAGAGTGAAATACAAAATTGCTTATAAACTTATTTCCCAAGCATATGCCCCTCCTTAGAAAAGATTATATCCAATGCTTTTTAACACAATAGAAGTCTTGGAGTGAAAGAGAAAGGTGATTGAAACGTTGAAGCCATGGCATGCGCTGGAAATTAAGGAAACCTTGAAGGCTCTGAACACAAAGGAGAATGGATTAAGTCAAGAGGAAGTGCAAAAGCGTCTGCAAGAATATGGACCAAACGAGTTGAAGCGAGAAAAGAGGAAATCTCCTATAATGCTTTTTTTAGAGCAGTTCGCCGACATCCTAATCATAATATTGTTGATAGCCACGGGACTTTCTATACTTTTAGGCGAAGTTTATGATGCAATAATAATATTTGCCATAGTTATAGCAAGCGCAGCGCTTGGATTCGTTGAAGAATACCGGTCGGAAAAAGCCCTAGAAGCCTTAAAGAAAATGACGGCGCCAACAGCCCTAGTTCTTCGTGATGGAAAAGAAGTTAAGGTTCAAGCAAGCGAAATTGTTCCTGGCGACATCATTCTCTTATATACTGGTGACAAGATTCCAGCAGACGGACGCCTTATAGAGGCAATTAACCTAAAAATAGATGAGGCACCTCTTACAGGAGAATCCACGCCAGTAAATAAGGATATTAATCCACTACCAGAAACCACGGGGCTTCCAGATAGGGCAAACATGGTTTTTACTGGAACAGCCATAGTTTATGGTCGTGGAAAAGCTGCTGTAACCGCAACTGGAATGAACACGGAATTTGGGAAAATAGCCAAAATGGTTCAAGTGACGGAGGAAGAGGAAACCCCCCTTGAAAAGCGTATGGCTTCCGTTGGAAAGTGGCTTGGAATCTTGTGCGTTGCCGTCTGTCTGTTAGTGGCAACCGTGGGAATACTTGTAAAGGGAGGAGACATTCTTCACATGATTATGTGGGGTGTAAGCCTAGCTGTAGCCGCTGTTCCAGAAGCCCTACCAGCAATAGTAACCGGTGCTTTAGCAGTAGGCGTCTATAGAATGGCTAAAGTTAACAGCATAATTAGGAAACTGCCAGCAGTTGAAACCCTTGGATGCACAAGCGTCATATGCTCAGACAAAACTGGAACCATGACGAAGGGCGAAATGACCGTGCAGCGCATATACGTGAATGATAAGTTGATAAAAGTTTCTGGAGTGGGTTACGAGCCAGAAGGCGAATTCTTTATTGAAGATAAAAAAATAGATCTGGCAAAAGAAGAAGAGCTGGTACCCCTCCTAAAAATTGCGACCTTGTGCAATGATGCAAAACTTGAGAAGACTGGCGATAGATGGACAATTAAGGGCGACCCAACCGAAGGAGCTTTAATTGTGGCTGCTGCAAAGGCAGGCTTATGGAAAGAAGAACTTGAAAAAGAAACCCCACGAATAGGCGAGGTTCCCTTCTCCTCTGAAAGGAAACGCATGACAACCATCCACTTGTCTTCTGGAAAGAGAAAAATAGCCTTTATGAAAGGTGCGCCAGAAATAATTTTGGCAAGATGCACAAAAATTTTAAAGGATGGGAAAGTTCGGAAAATAACAGAAGATGATAAAACAAGAATATTGGGAATTAATGAAGCAATGGCGAAGCAAGCGCTACGCAACTTGGGCTTTGCCCTCAAAGAATTGCCGGAATCGACGGCGAAATTTGACGAAACAATTGAAAACGACTTAACATTTGTCGGAATTATGGGAATGATTGACCCACCACGCGAAGAGGTTAAAGATGCAATTTATATATGCAGAAATGCTGGAATTCGCGTTGTTATGGTCACCGGAGACCATAAACTAACGGCTATAGCCGTAGCCAAAGAACTTAACTTGCTTGGCGAAAATGAGGAAGAAGGCAAGGTTTTGACTGGCGAGGAAATGGACAAAATAAGCGATGAACAGCTAATTGAAATGGTTGAAAACGTAGTAATTTATGCAAGGGTTTCGCCAGAACATAAAATGCGAATTGTAAAGGCTTGGAAGGCAAGGGGCCATGTTGTCGCCATGACAGGCGATGGTGTGAATGATGCTCCTGCACTTAAGTTGTCTGATATAGGCGTTGCTATGGGAATTACGGGGACAGAAGTAACGAAGGAGGCTTCTGACATGGTTTTGGCTGATGACAACTTTGCCTCCATAGTTAAGGCCGTCAAAGAGGGACGCGAAATCTACGATAACATAAAGAAGTATTTGACATACCTATTACGCTGCAACATAATGGAAATACTTGTAATGTTCATAGTTATGATAACTTGTCCACCCTATACCTTTGAGCTAAAAGAAGGACTTGTTCCACCTGCCATTGCCTTAACAACAATACAAATTTTATGGGTGAACTTGACAACGGATGGCTTGCCAGCAATAGCCTTAGGAATAGACCCAGGCGACCCAGACTTAATGGAAAGAAAGCCTAGAGACCCCAAGGAAAGCGTATTTACGCGGGATGTGAAGATATACCTGACTGCAATTCCAATATTGATGACGGCGCTGCTGATTTTCGGTTATTACATGTTCCACCCATGGGAAAGTGAGCACCAACTGATGGAGGCACGGACCCAGTTGTTTGCAGCCATGGTGTTGATGGAACTAGTTAACGCCATATCAGCCAGATCATTAAAGCACACAATTTTCAAAGTAGGAGTCTTCAAAAACAAGTTCCTATGGCTTGCAATACTCTCTTCGCTTGGCTTACAACTAATAGTGCTTTACACACCACCACTTCAAACACTGTTCGATGTAAGGGCGCCAGAATTAATCGATTGGGCAGTGGCGCTAACATTTGCCGCAATAACATTTGCCACTTTAGAGTTAGGAAAGTATATTGCAAGTAAGAAACGAAAAGCATAACCAGAAAAGCATATATCCCAACCCCTTATTTATGTAAGGTTTTCACAATAAAAGAAGGATTAAAATGTATGAGTGAGAAAACTGCAAATCCAGCTCCACTCGGACTTTTGGGTTTTGGAATGACCACCATTCTCCTAAACTTTGTCCACAACGCTCGTTTAGGTCCAGTTGACGGCATGATTCTTGGAATGGGAATATTTTATGGCGGTTTAGCCCAGATTATTGCTGGCATATTAGAATATAAGAGGGGCAACACCTTCGGAACAACAGCCTTCACATCCTATGGATTGTTTTGGCTGTCCTTTGTAGCCCTAAACTGGCTTGGAACAGCCAACGTGGCAGCATATTACGTTTGGCCTTTCTTCGGCAGCATCACGCCTTGGAGTGTAAGCCAAGAAGCATTTATGGCTTATTTCTTCATGTGGGGACTTTTCACGTTTATTATGTTCTTTGGTACTCTAAAAACTAATAGGGCATTACAATTCGTTTTCATAAGCCTTGCAATCCTCTTCTTCCTCCTCGCAGCTAAATCGGCGCTTCTAGCCTACGCATCCTTCACATCAGCAGACTTGGAATTGTTTACACGCATAATCGGAGTTGAAGGCGTCATCTGTGGATTAAGCGCCTTCTACCTAGGCCTAGCAGAAATCCTAAATGAAGCTCATGGAAAAACCGTCTTGCCAATTTTTCCAGTAAGTTGAAACCTTCAATGCACTTTCTATTTTGATATAAAACAACAATAGTTCCATGTTTTCACAACCTAAACATATAAATATGGTAAATACTGTTGTAAAGAAAATCTTCAAAAGGTGACGTTGAAAATGTCCAAGGAAGGAATAGAAGTCTATAAAGAATTTGAAGCCAACATAATTCCACCAAGCTGGAAAGACCGTGTATGGGATAAAAGTGAATTTAAAAAATGGTATGAAAGCACAGTGAACAACAAAAAAGCCATGGAAGAATGGTGGGAAAAATGGGCAAACGAGATTTTCTGGTTCAAAAAATGGGACAAAGTGTTAGATGACAGCAATCCTCCATTTTATAGATGGTTTGTGGGTGGAGAAACAAACCTAGCCTATTTGGACACAGACTGGCAAATTGAACAGGGAAGAAAAAACAAGTTGGCGTTAATTTGGGAGGGCGAACCGTGGGATGAAACGCTTGAACAGCCAAAAGAGGTTAGAAAGTTTACATATTATGACCTATACAGAGAATCTAACGTAATTAGCTACGCCCTAAAAGAAAAACTTGGCGTGAAAAAGGGCGAAATAGTGACCTTATATCTTCCCATGATTCCAGAACTGCCCTTCTATATGCTTGCCCTCCAAAGGCTTGGGGCAAAACACAGCGCAGTCTACAGCGGTTTCAGCGCTGACGCTTTAGCCACAAGAGCTATGGATGCTGGTTCAAGAATAATCGTCACTGCTGACGGATTCTATAGGAGAGGAAGAATAATCAGTCTTAAACTCATAGTTGACGAAGCCGTAAAAATATGCGAACAAAACGGCGTTAAAATAGAAAAGGTTATAGTGGTTAGAAGGGCTGGCAATGAAATACCTTGGAACAGTCAAATAGACGCTTGGCATCATGAACTAATAAAAGATGTGCCAAAAAATGTTAAAGTTCCAGCTGAAAGATGTGGTTCAGAAGATTTCTCCTACATCCTCTACACTTCTGGCACAACAGCCGCACCAAAAGGCGCACAACTTCCTGTGGGCGGCTATGCCGTAGCATTATATGCTACTATGAAATTAATATTTGATGTTAAAGAAAGCGACATCTATTGGTGCACAGCTGACATCGGATGGGTTACTGGGCACTCCTACATTGTTTATGGTCCGTTTCTAATGGGTTTAACATCCATAATGTATGAAGGGGCACCAGATTTTCCTAGACCCGATAGGTGGTGGAGCATAATTCAACGCTATGGAGTTACGTTATTCTATACAACGCCAACAGCAATCAGAATGCTTATGAAATTTCCAGAAGAACTTGTCAAAAAATATGACCTATCCACGGTTAGAATTTGCCACTCAGTCGGCGAACCCATAAACCCGGAAGCCTTCAAATGGTACTTCAAAAACATCGGAAGAGAAGACATAATCGCCTCAAGCACTTGGTGGATGACAGAAACAGGACAAATGTTGACTGGGCATTTCCCAGGGTTAGGGAAAATATTTCCCCTTAAGCCCGGCACCAACGGTTATCCATTTCCAGGCGTCACATTAGAGGTTCTTAATGATGATGGGAATCCATGTCCACCCGGGGTTAGAGGGTACTTGGCTATAACTTCACCTTGGCCCGCTATGCTTATGACGCTTTATAAGAACCCTCAAAGGTATGTGGATGTTTATTGGTCAAGGTTTAAGGACAAAACCTACTTCTACACTGGAGATTTCGCCATAAAAGATAAGGATGGGTATTTGTGGATTTTGGGAAGGGCTGACGATGTCCTTAAAGTTGCCGGTCACAGAATTGGAACTGCAGAAATCGAATCTGCAATGATTAAGCATCCAGCCGTTACAGAATCTGCATGCATTGGCAAGGCTGACCCAGTGAAAGGGGAAATACCTTTTATATTTACAGTGCTTAAGCAAGGTCGTACGCCAAATCCTAAGCTTGCAGATGAGCTAAAAATGCATTTAAGAACAACCATTGGTCCCCTTGTGGCTTCAGATGCCGTAATAGCCTTCGTTGACTCTGTGCCGAAAACGAGAAGCGGCAAAATCATGAGGAGACTGTTGAAGGCGATTGTTAGTGGAGCAGCCATAGGCGATGTTACAACGTTAGAAGATGGAGTGGCTGTTGAAGAGGCAAAGAGGGCTTACGAAAGCGTGAAAGAAGCTTTAGAACGCGGTAAAAGCTAAACCATTAACTTTTTCTTATGCCAATTCCATTACTGCTTTAGAGGTTTCACTGTCCACTGGTTCAATTCTGAAACCCTTTTTCGTGCATAAGTGAATCATTTTCGCATTATCTGAAATCACAAAACCATAAATTGCCTTTAACCCCATTTCTTTACCAATCCCAATAATATAATCAATTAATTTCGATCCAAGCCCAAGACCTTGCCACTGGTCCCCTACAACAACAGCGAATTCTCCATTTTTTCTACCAGGCTCCAGTGATAGTAAAGCAACACCTATGATTCTTCTTTGGTCTTTCTGTACGTCTGCCACTATGGCAATTTCACGGTCATAATCCAAGTTGCAATATCTTGTCAAAGTTTCGTGGGAAACTTCCCTAAAAACTTGGAAGAACCTATATCTCATGGTTTCTTCTGAAAGAGAAGAATATAGCTCACGCAAGAGCGCTTCATCTTCAGGTTTTATTGGGCGAAGAATAACTGGTGTTCCATCTTTCAAAGTCCACTGCGTAACATACTTTTTTGGGTAGGGGGCAATCACGAGGTGTTCGTGAAATGATGTTTCATGCAAAATTCTTTCAGGGTCTATGACTATTCTGGCATCTACAGCCGAAGCAGTATTTTCATCAACTATCAGCGGATTTATTTCTATCTCCTTTATCTCAGGAAAGTCTATAACAAGTTGTGAAAACTTCACCAAAATCTCTTCCAAAAGCTTAACGTTAAAGCGTCCTTCGCACATTTCTGCAAGTTTGTAGACTTTTGTTTTTTCCATAAGTCTCCTTGCAAGCACCTGATTTAGGGGTGGGAGCCCAATGTTTACGTCTTGGAATAATTCTGTGGCTGTTCCTCCCATTCCAAACATTATTATGGAGCCAAACTCTTTATCCTTTTTTGAACCTATTAGTAGTTCGCAAAGTTTTTTCTGAACCATGGGTTGGATAATGGTGCCTTGAAATTCTGCTTCTGGACCGTATTTTTTAACCTTTTCAGCCAATGTTTCAAAAAGTGCTTTAGCTTGCCTTGGCGACCAAACATTTAGGATGACTCCTTCAACTTTTGATTTATGGGTTATTTGAGGCGACAATGCTTTCATAACTATTGGACATCCAATTTCAGAGGCTATGGCTTCGGCTTCCTCTGGAGTTTTTGCAACTAAGGTTTTTATTGTAGGAATTTGGTAGGCTTCAAGAAACTGTAAAGCCTCGTGCTGGCTGAGAACAGTTCGTCCTTCATTGTGGGCTTTCCTTAAAACTTCTTTAAGAAATGTTGGAATTGCCAACTCCATTGTAAGCTCTTCTGG
The DNA here is from genome assembly GCA_030017755.1 of Candidatus Bathyarchaeota archaeon. Taxonomy (GTDB): domain Archaea; phylum Thermoproteota; class Bathyarchaeia; order Bathyarchaeales; family Bathycorpusculaceae; genus JASEJA01. The sequence goes on along the minus strand of JASEJA010000002.1, from coordinate 11,905 downwards.
AGTCTGATACAAAAGTTCCAAGTTTTGAGTATAGCTATACATATACATGAAGGTTGAAACAGCCTGCTCTGGAGTTGTGAACACTGGAATTCTGTTTTTTCGCAAAATTTGACCAGCCCTTCGACACTCAACTTCACCCATTAACGAAGTGAGGATGGGTTTTGTAGTTTGTTTGGAAAGCTCCAAAATTATTTTCGCAATTGCCAAAGGCTCTGTGGCTCCTTGAGGTGTATAAATTATCAAGAAAGCATCGCTGTTTGGGTCTTGAAGGCATATTTCAATGACTTTTCTGAATCTGTCTGGGGTGGCTTCTTCTAAAATGTCTATAGGATTTATGATGCTGCAGTAGGGAGGCAAAGCTTTCTTTAAGGCATCAATAGTCTCTGCGCTTAAAGAGGTTAGTTTTCCGCCTTTGGCAATAAGAAAATCTGCAGCCATAATTCCTGGACCACCAGCATTCGTGATTATGGTTAGGTTTGGACCTTTTGGGTTGGGTTGCATCGCCAATGCTTCTGCACAGTTGAAGAGGTCGTTTATGGCTTCGACGCGAACTATTCCAGCTCGTCTAAAAGCTGCGTCATAAACTGCATCTTCTCCGCAAAGCGCTCCAGTGTGGGAGACTGCTGCTTCGATGCTTCTTGGAAATCTTCCAGCTTTAACAACCACTATGGGTTTTGCCCTTGCAAATCCTCTTGCTGCGCTCATGAATTTTCTTGCATTTCTAATAGACTCTATGTAAAGTACTATGCTTCTTGTTTGCGGGTCTGTTCCGAAATAATCGATTAAGTCTCCAAAATCAACATCAAGCATTGAACCTGTGGAAACCACCGCGCTGAATCCGATGTGGGCTTCGGAAGCCCAATCAACTACGGAAGCGCATAGTGCTGCGCTTTGGGAGATGAAAGCTATTTTTCCAGGCATGGCTGCCTTATTTGCAAATGTGGCGTTCAATCTTATTTTTGGTCTCATTATTCCAAAACAGTTTGGTCCAAGAATTCTCATGCCATATTTATCTTTAAGTTCAAGAACTTCCTTTTCTAGAGCTTCTCCTTCTTTTCCTGTTTCTCTGAAACCAGCAGAAATGATTATTATTCCTTGAACCCCAGCTTTTCCGCACTCTTCAACTGTTTGCGGAACAACATGGGCCGGAGTGGCTATGATTGCGAGGTCTACATGCCAAGGAATTTTTAGGATGCTGGGATAAGCGGTTATGCCTTGAACGGTGGTTCTGAAAGGGTTAACTGGATAAACGGCCCCGTCAAATCCGACTCCAATCATATTTCTAAAGAGTCTGGCGCCAACAGAGCCTTCTCTGTCTGTGGCTCCGATTACTGCTACCCTTTTAGGGTTGAAAATTTTTTCGAGGTTTTCTGTGCCCACTCTTGAGGGCTCTTCAATTTTGCGCCAAGTATACCATATAGGATAAGTATGTTTTAAAACATTTCTAATACTGAACAATGGAAAAGAAAACTATGGGTAAATTCTTGTTATGGTTCTTGGGAATGGAATTGTTTCGCGTATGTGTTTTAGCTTACAAATCCACATTACAGTTCTCTCGATTCCTAACCCGAATCCAGAATGAGGCACCGCGCCATATTTTCTCAAGTCCAAATACCACTCATAAGCTTCTCTTGGCAAACCAAACTCTTCTATCCTTTTCTCTAACAATTTTAAATCGCAAATTCTTTCGCTTCCACCTATTATTTCGCCATATCCTTCTGGAGCCATCAAATCCGCACAGAGCACAACTTGTGAGTTTTCTGGGTCTGGCTGCATATAGAAGGCTTTGGCTTTTGCTGGATAGCGATGGACAAAAACTGGTTTTTCAAACTGTAATGATATGAACTTTTCATGAGGCGCACCTAAATCTTCTCCCCACTCTATGTTATAACCAGCCTTCTGCAGTTTATCCACTGCTTCCGTATAGCTTATCCTATAAAAGGGCGGCTCAACCTTCCTTAAAGGCACCAAATCCCTCTTCAAAAATTCTAATTCTCTTCTTCTTTTTTCCAGAACCCTCTTAACAGTAAAGGTTACCATTTCTTCTTGAAGTTTCAAGTTATCCTCAAAAGTGTAGAATGCCATTTCAGGCTCAACCATCCAAAACTCCGTTAAGTGACGTGGGGTTTTTGATTTTTCTGCACGAAAAGTGGGACCGAAACAATATACTTTGCCAAAAGCGGCGATGGTGGCTTCAACATAAAGTTGTCCGCTTTGGGTTAGGAAAGCTTTGTCGCCGAAATATGGGGTTTCGAAAAGTGTGGCAACGCCTTCAACGGCTGAGGGTGTAAGAATGGGCGAGTCTGTCGATGTGAAACCGTTCTCGTCGAGGAAGTCTCTGCACGCCTTTATGATTTCAGCTCTCACCTTTAAAATTGCAATCTGCCTTGGGCTTCTTATCCACAAATGCCTAAGGCTTGCTAAGAAGTCGATGCCGTGGGATTTTTTGCTTAGGGGATATTCTGGCATTGCTAAGTGAACAATTTTTAAATCCTTAACTCTCACTTCGTAGCCGCCTGGTGCCCTCTTGTCTTCTTTAACTATGCCTTTAACAATGATTGATGATTCTTGGGTTAGCCTATCCACATCCTCGAATTTTTGTGGAGCAACATCTTCTTTGTGAACTGTGGCTTGTATCATTCCGCTTCCATCTCTAACTATTAGGAATTGGACTCCTCCACTGGAGCGTCTGGTCACCACCCAACCCTTTATTTCAACCTCCTTTTCAGTTAGCTTTCCATCCAAAATTTCGCTAATGCCCATGCTTATCATTCTCCTTTGCTCATTTCTCAAATTTTAATGTCAATACTTGTTTTTAAGTATTAAACTTTGAAAAGGTAAGCGAACAATCCTTAAATCGCCCTTCTTCGCCCATATATACATTCACTAAGGTTGTTTGATGAAAGGCGT
>JASEJA010000002.1:3189-8895 GCA_030017755.1 Candidatus Bathyarchaeota archaeon | reverse complement strand
GCGTAGCCTTCGGGTTAACGGATGGAATAATCTGTTTTCTCGGCATAATTGTTGGCGTTGCAAGAGCCACCTTAGACCCAAACCTCGTCATAATAGCAGGCATTGTGGGCGGAGTAGCTGATGCTCTCGGAAACTCTGTAGGCTTCTTCGTTTCCCAATCAACCGAAAGGGCTGTTCAAATATACGGAGTTGAGCAAGGAACTGAAAGTAGGGTCCATTCTAAAAAAGAGGTTAGAATGAGCGGAGTATTCTCCTTCATAGCCACAATAATCGCCTTATTCTTCTTGATTTCGCCCTTCAAACTCTTAAACGATATACTTTACGCCACAGTTCTCTCTTTCATAATTGGCATAATCTTAGCCTTCATTCTAGGCAGTTATGTTGGAAAACTCACAAAAGAAAACCAATTCAAGTGTGGACTAAAATATGCCTCGATAACCATTGCTGGAGCCTTAATCTCCTATTTCCTCGGAGAAGCCCTCCACATAATCATATAAAAAATATGGTCGAGATTATTTTAGCGAAGCTTAATTTCTCCTCTAAACTCCAAATCTACAAGACTGTTCATTTGCACTTTCAAGTCAGAAACCGTGTACAATACATAATCAATGTAAAGCATTCTTGTTATATAATAGTAGGCATCATTCTCTTGGTGGGTAACGTTTCCCCTCAGAGCAAGTTCCTCCAAATTTATTTTGAAAACGTAGGCGCCATACCATGGAAGTTTATATTCTTGATAATAAATTGTTACTGGAATGGCTAAAAGCTCTTTGGCTTTGTCAAAGAGAAATGCCTTATGCTCCGTTAAAGCCAAAGTGTCAGACCAATAACCTTCAATTTTATATTCTGTTATGTTCTTTGGAGCTGTAACATTACTGACGTCATAGATGGATATTTTCACGTTTCTTCCATCCACTCCTAAGCCTATAATGTGATTTTCATCGTATGAATGCAAATAGCTTGTAAAACCTTGGATTTTTAAATAGCCTAAAACTTTTGGTTCACTTGCATTCTCAACGTCTATCACAAAGAATGGATCTCTTTGAACTACTGAAGTTGCCAGGTAGCAGCGATTTCCCATAAATCTAGCCGAGTCCATGTGCTCATTAAAGGCAAGAGTTATGTTTTCTAGTTTTCCAATGATGCTTAAATTCATGTCTAATATGAACAAGTTGTTTTGAATGTTTCCGTTTACCCATTCACTTGTGGCGATTCTGAAGTAACCATTATACTCGTCCATGGAGAATTGGTTAAGCGGCTGTCCTAACACATTGCCTATGGCTTCTGGAGTAATGGTACTGTTTTCAATGCGTATTCTATATATGGTTGTGTTTTGGTAGTTTTCTCGAAATGTTATGTAAATATTGTTTAGTGACACGTACATGCAGCTTGCTCCACCCAACATAATTGTCTTGTACGTCGCCTCTTCTGTGACGTTTTGCATGTTAAAGGCAACAATAGTCGTATACAAATAGTACTCATCAGAAGCGTTATAGTAGTAGATTTGAGTGGCGTCTATTTCTCTGATTCCTTCTTTCGTGTAAATTTTTGGAAGAATAACAGTGCCATCAGGAAAGATGTAAGCTGGTTGACTCACCACGAAATAGACGTAATCGCCTATCATTCTTGAATTAAAGTAGCTGCCACTTATAGTGAAGTTTTTCAAGAAAATTGGATTTGTTTTATTTGAAACATCGTATAAGTCAATGTGGGTCTTGAAGTTTATGTAATAAAATCCATAATAGAACCTTAGGGGAATAAAATATTCGCATCCCAAAACAGCCAATCTGTCGCCGCTTACAAAAATTCCCACGGGAAACGTATCATTATAAACTATTTTTGAAAGCAACCCTGCTTCTTCGGGTGGATAAGCCTTTAAAATAGAAATGTTGTTGCCTGACACTACATAGATGTATTCTCCATCGGTTTTTACAATGTCTGCCTCGTCAACTCCAGCGACTTGAATATTTGTTGTAGAATATTCAACCTTTGCTGTATAAACTTCAAGTTCAGGCCTCAAAGGCACTGCCAATATTTTGGCATCCCAGGGTCCTAAAAACAGAAACTCTCCAGGAACTACGGAAGTGTTCCTTAAGAAGCTTCTAAGCTCATTAATGGATGTGAATCTTTTTATAATTGAGGTTTCGGTGGATGGTGAGGGCTGGTGTTCTCCAAATTGTGGATTAACCCCAAGATTATAGCATAATGAGCCTAACAATATTGCTAAAAGAATAGCGGCAAAACCGTAAACGTAAGTACGCTTCTTAATTTCCTTCTGCATTTCTAATCCCAACTTAAACAAGCATTTTCGTCATATTTTATCCTAATCTTTAGTACACCTTAATACAGAAACTAGAACGGTTTCAAAGACCATACACGAATAGCTTCGTACCAAAATATTGCGGAAATTATGGCTCCAAAGAAAATTATGAAAAGATTTTCTCTTGTGAAGCCTTGCATCAGAAATAGGAGGTAAACCACATAGGATGTTGTGGAAAAAACCGCGTAAAAGAAATATCTTGGAAATAATGTTCTTCCCAACTTTACGAAATGTCGGAGCACGCCAATTTTGACCTCGCCAATTAAAGAGTAGTGTCCGCCAATTTCGTGCTTCTGCACCAGGCCTAACTCGCGTAAGTGTTCAAGATGGTGCTGCGCTACGCTGGGACTGCTGAAATTGAGGGCTCTTTGAACTTCGCGAACACTCATAGGGCGACCATTTTTTAAAAGAAGCCAATAAACTTTCCAGCTCTTCCCTCGAAGCGCATATTCAAATGTGGTTTCTTCCTCTCCACTCAATGGGCGGGCACACTTCTCTAAATAGTTTATATATAGTGTGAGGCTTATAAGTCCATTTTTTAGAACAAAAACTTGCTCCTGTTAATTGAAATGTTCTATAATTTCTTTTTTATCTCGGCTACTGCCTGTTTGCGTTTATAATTTTCCACTTCCTGTCAACACTAAATAAGTGCTTTACGCTTAATCTTTTCTAACTTCTCGAGTTTTCAAACATTTTCCCTTTCCTCCTGTATTCTTTCTTTTATAAGCTTCTTGTGGGTGATGTCTAGGAAAGGACATGAAATTTGAATGTAGGTACAGTAGAAGCGAAGAATTGGTAAGCAATTTTGTGTAGGGTAATGGCAGATAGGCAATTTCCCTTATAGCGAACAAAATTATGTAGTCGATTTTCCAAGAATAAAGGAGAAGGCTGCTGTGAAATGGGCACTTTTACCTTTGGATAAAGAAACTGTTTTTCGCAGTTTTAGAAATTGTAAAGCCTAAATGCTTGAGTGCTTTTTCAGAAACATCCAAACCATCTATGACTATCAAAACCGATGAGCTATATCGAGCTACAGCAACCTTAAAAAGTTCCCGCAATAAAGGCTAACAATCCCATGAGAAACCATAAGAGGACAGTGTTCTTGATTTTTCTGGCATTTTCCCTTGAAAAATCTTTAAGGAGCATGAATGCGGAAGCGAGAAGTCCAAAATCGGTTATGGCAACAAAGGGAAGGAACCAAAAAGAAACATTTTCCAAAAGCCATGGAATTGGACTTAAAAGAACCGCAAAAAAATAAAATAACGCGGCATTTATGGCTGCCTTTTTCTCTCCATAAAGAACAGCTAAAGTTTTTACATTTTGCATTTTATCTCCTTGAACGTCAACTATGCCCTTAGTTATCTCCCGTCCCGTGTTTGATAGGAAAACCATTAAGACGAAAATCAAAACATTAGGCATAATAGTGTTAGCTGCGGCTATGCTTCCATAAATGAATGGCATGGATACGCATGTGCTGACGAGAAAGTTGCCCGGCAATCCGCTACGCTTTCCCCCGGTGGTGTATGCTACGAAGATTATCCATGCGATCATGGCTATTAAGAAACAGAGAATGTTTGTTAAAAATGCGCTTATGAAACCTATTGCCGTTAGCGCTGATGCAAAAATTAAAGCGTTTTTTGGCTGGATTAAGCCGCTTGGAATTGGGCGTCTCGGTTCGTTTACAGCGTCAATTTCCCTATCATAATAATCATTTATAGCCATAGAAGCAGCGGTTAAAGCAAAACCAGTGACAAATCCATATGTGAGGTTTTGCCAGGAAGTGCCTAAAACGTTTGGGTTTGCTAGGGCTGCGCCCACTATAACGGCAAAGCCCATCATTAAACAGTTTATTGGACGAATTAAACGCAAATATCCGCCAACTTCTCTCATGCTTTAAACCTTGCCATAACATTAGCTTCCTTTTAAAGTTATAAAATTCACGATTGGATTCGAAAGTTTAATACGTGTGGCGTAAGTAAACCATTTCTAAAGTCTATCGGTGGTAGACTTTTGAACCCTAGCTATGCGCCAGAAAGGTTAAGAGTGATAATTCCAGTTGGAGGAAAAGCCACGAGGCTGCTTCCGCTTACTGCGGAAACAAGCAAGGCTTGTCTGCGCATACTTAACAGACCATTAATAGAATTTTCCCTATTATCCCTCGCCAATCAGGGAATTAGAAATTTCATTTTCGGAGTGAAGGGTTACACAAACTATAGGGATTTACATGATTATTTTGAGTCAGGATATGGATTTTCCGCCAGATACGATATTAAACCACGGGTTCACATAAAATATCAACCAAACATAGACGATTTGGGAAGCGCAGACTCCGCCAGAATAAACATGGAATATTACAACGTTAAGGACCCGGTTTTCGCTGTGCAAGGCGACAACATTTTTGATGTGAACTTGAAAGAGCTCGTGGATTTCCATGAAAAGAAGGGAGCCCTTATGACCATAGCCTTAAGGGAAGTTGAAGACGTTGAAGGTTATGGAATAGCCGACATAAACAAGGATATGAGAATTTCAAAGTTTGTAGAAAAGCCAGCGCCGAAAGATGCACCATCAAACCTTGCAAACACGGGTTTGTACATGGTTTCTCCAGAAATTAAAAAAATCTTCAAAGAAGAAGGCGTTAAAAAGATAATTAAGGAGAGGCAGCGCTTAGATTTCGGCTACGACTTTATTCCTTACGTGATAAAGAGTGGAAGACCAGTTTATGGTTACACTTTGAAGGGAAGTTGGTATGATGTCGGCAACCCAAAACGTTACCTACAAACAATGCAGGACATGCTTCGGGGACGTTTTTCTTCATTAAAAGATTTTGGCGGAAGAATAAGCGAAGAAGAAAGAATTTGGGTTCAGGGAGAAAGCACAGAATCAATGAAGAGAAGAAAGGAAATCATAAAGAAAATCAAACAAGGAAAAATCGAAGTTGAAGGCGCCGTCCTCATTGGAAGGCACTGCCAAATAAGTGATGGCGTAAGAATAGTGAATTCATGCATCGACAACTACACTAAAATTGATAAAGGCGTCGTAATAGAAAATTCCGCAGTCATGGACAGAGTCATAATCGAGGATAAGGCGGAAATAAAAGAAAGCATTATAGGACGTCACGTAACAATCCTCTCAAGCCCTAAAAAACAAACTAAAATAGACGCTGTTTCCGTTGTCGCCGACGACGTAACCATAGCAGAAGGCTGCAAACTGACAGCAACAAAAATCTATCCACACCAATTTGTAAAGGGAGAATTCACAAACCAAACATTAATGCCCGGCTAAATTTTTAGCAAACGTCAGCCACAATTTATCAAAAGTTTTATTAACTAACATCCACGATACTCAAAGCCATGTTGCATATGAAACTCCGCAAAATTGGCTTGTTT
>JASEJA010000002.1:0-3089 GCA_030017755.1 Candidatus Bathyarchaeota archaeon | reverse complement strand
ATTAGCCGTAGCAATAGCCGTAATTGCGAGAAAGCGCTTCTTAAAGTGAAAAGGCAAAAATGAACATTGACTTAACAGAAACCAGAAAAAAGACTGTGCCAATAAGCCAGTACATTGATAGCTTAAAACAACCTTTCAAAGAGGAGTTTGTAGCTAGAAAGCATTCATACATCTTGAACCAATATGCAATAGCTGGAATTAAGAAATTTGCAGACAAATATCTTATAGTCGCCTTTTCAGCAGAATGATGCAAAGACTGCGTAGCAAACATTCCAGTCTTAGCCCTCATATCCGAAAAAACGGGCTTAGAAGTTAAGGTTTTTGGAGGTTTAATGAAGGACCCGTTAAGTCGTGAAAGAAAATGGAGGATTCCGCCTTCACCGCCTGAAGTGGAAACATTCAATGTTGACAAGATTCCATTGATAATTTTGTTTGACAATGATGGCAAAGAAATTGGAAGAGTAGTTGAGAATCCACACGAGCAAACATTAGAAGAAGAGTTACTTAAAATCATATTGGAAGGCTTCGGCGGATGAGCTAAAAATTAGGCTTTAAACCACTTGAATATTAGGTATCTTATCTTCTCCTTCTCCATGTCTGGCACAGCTATTATAAACCTTTTTCGAACAGTTGTTGCAAGCCTTCCAGCCTTCACAATCTCGGTTGCCGTTATCTCTGAAGAAGCGCTTTTAACAGAAACCATGTAAGGCGCATGCTCAATGCCTGGTCCATGCTTGTAAACGGCAAAGTCGCATCCAAACTTTATTCCAGGCGTGACAATTAAGCCGCTGTCGCGCAGGTCGCGGTAAACAGCATATTTCTCATCAAACTCATCATACAATTGCCTAGCCTTTTGACGTAACCTTTTAAGGCTCACCTTCTTCTTTTCTTGGCCTTCATATATGTTTATGATTCCCTTTTCAGCAAGATATAATCCTTCCATCAAATCTAAAATTAGTGGGACATCAAATTCTGGAATTTTTGGTTTTGGAATCCCTAAGGGTTTTCCATAAAAGCCCTTTTTATATAGTTCCGACCCTTCTGTGGGTTTCCAAACGATTAAGAAGTTTTCAATAAATTCGACATTAATTTTTTTAGGCATTTTGGTTTTCACCTTTCTACATTATGAAAGAGAGTATTCTGGCGGCATCAGCCGCATCTTCAGCCTTGTCCGCTGAATCCTCCAATAGTTGCAGCACATCCCTTAGGAGGATTAGGGCTGGGAAGTCGAGTTTGCTGTTTAAGAGTTTTATTTCCAATTCGCGGTATAACTCGTCAACCGCTCTCTCTGCGACTTCAACTTCCTTGGCTTTCTCCATGGCTTTAGATGAGCCATAAGTGAGAACCATGGCGGTTTCTCTAAGCTTAAGCACAGCCTCCAAAACGGTTTCAGAAAGCTTCAGCAAGTCCCTCTTTATGTCCATTGGAACATTCCAGTTGTGCTCCATGATTTCCACCAGGCGAAAGGCTATGCCTTCTGAGAAATCTGCGATTTCGCTTGTTAGGTTTGTAAACCTTAGAAAGTCTTCTCTGCTGAGGAGGATGGCCCCAATTTCGGCAAGTTCTTGCGAAACAAGTCTTCTTGCATTGTCAACTTCGTCTTCGCCGCTTCTAATTTCGTTGAAAAGCTGTTTTGCCTTTTCCTTTTCATTTTTAACGAAGCAATCCATTATTTGGGGAACTTTTCTTGTTAAGTCTAGAACTTTCCTTAGGTGGTCTTGGCAAACGTTTAAGGCTCTTCGTTTTACTCTTTCTTCGGTTTCTGCTGGAAGCACCAAATTTTTCCCGCCCGCAAAGTAAGGCTGTTTTCCTCTACATTAAATAGGTGAAGTATTAAAAAAGGTAACGAAAACTTAGCTTTTAAATGGCTTGCCTAAATCCTCAAAATTGATTTTCCATCTAAAATACTTGTGTAAAAGCTCTGGCAAGTCTTCAATTTTGCTTCTAACTTGTTTCCATGAATCTCGGTCTCGAATGGTAACCGTATTATCCTCCAGAGTTTTGTAGTCAACTGTTATACCTAACGGTATGCCAACTTCATCAGCTCGGGCATAACGCCTACCAATTGAACCAGCCTCATCATACTCCACAATAAAACCTTCATTAGCTAAATTTTTATGCAATTCCATGGCTTTTTCTGGCAATCCATCCTTGCTCACCAACGGATAAACGCCAACTTGGATAGGTGCAATATCTCTTGGAAAACTCATAACAATCCTTTCATCCTTCATGCGATAAGCATATTCAAAAGTTACGTATAAGAGGCGGTCTGCGCCGAAGGTTGGTTCTATAACGTGGGGGATGAAGCGTCTTCCCCGCTCCACAACTTTTTCGTATTTAATTTCTAAATGTTCTGGCAAAATCTTGTACTTCTCAAGCATAAAATGTCCATGCTTTTTAAGGGAAGCCTCCACCTCTTTCGGGTCTGCCTTAGAAAGCATTTCAGCAACCTTTGCGGCTTCCTTCTTAAAGGCAGGTCCCAATTTTTCCATAACTGGCTTTATGGCGATTTGTTCCTTTTCTAAAGGCTTTTCATATTCTTTGAAGACATACATGTCTTGATTGCTAAATTCCGTATGCCTCTTTAAATCGTAATCTGTTCTGTGGGCTGTTGCTGTAACTTCAATCCAACCCCACCTTTCAACCAGAACCTCGTGGTCAAAGGTTTGGGCGGAATAGTGCGCTCTTTCCCATGGAAGTTTTTCTATGAAGCGTTGTTTTTCGGCTGGCACCCCTAAGGCTATTAGTAGCTTTTTTGAAATTGCCATAAAAACTGCTTGCCACTCAGCCTTAATGTAACCTTTCTCTAAAGCCTCCTTCACAGTAACTTTCGTGAGTTCTTCGGAACCCTTTAGTCTATTCTCTGCCAAAACCAATTGCAAAGTCTCATTTTCAACTTCCTTAAGCAAGTAACAGTTTGGCTCTTCGGGGTCGAAGAAAAACTCTAAATCTCCAATGGTGAATTCCCTAAGCCTTAAAAGACCTTGTCTCGGCGAAATTTCGTTTCTTAAGGCACGTCCAATCTGTATTACGCCAAATGGTAGTTTCTCTCGTGCCATTTCATAAAGGCGTCTAAACTCCACGAATAT
>JASEJA010000048.1:6760-8405 GCA_030017755.1 Candidatus Bathyarchaeota archaeon | reverse complement strand
CGATTCAGAAACCGCATAAGAGTACAATATGCAAATGTTGAAGGGAACGTTTCAGGCTTTCTAGAGTTTGTTCCTTGGGCGAGGCTTCTAAACGAAACTGGCGGCACTGTTGATTATGTAAACGTCACAGCATCTTATATTGCTGCTGGAGCGCATCTGCGTTTGTTCATTTGTTATCCATACTTTGGCAGTTACACTTTGGAGCATGACCCAACACTAGGGCTTGACATGACTCCAACAGTTCCATCACTGATAAAGCCTGGGGTGCTGATAATTTTGATTGGGGCTACTGTGGCTATTGCTGTTGCTGTGGCTGCTGTTAAATTGTGGAAAAAACCTGTTAACATAGTAAATGTCTAATGAATATCCTCTTTTTCTCTCTTTTTGTTCATATGTCGTTGCCGGGAATAAAACTTTATATGGTATATTGCTATACACTATTTAGCCGTTTGAAAATGAACAAAACATCAAAAACAGATGAAATTCGCTGGCAAGTCATAAAAGCCATGCTAGAAGAGTTCCCAACATTAAAGGAAAGAGTCAAAACTATCTGAAAGAACAAAAACAAAACTAAACCTATAACCGCCTTATCTTATAACTAATTGATTTTAATTTCTTTTCAGCAAATGCGGAGGAGGAATCTTAACATTGTTCTTATAATTTTCACTTTCTTTTAGAAGCTCTGTTATTTCTCGATAACGCATTAGAAAGTTTAAGCCTTTGTCTGTCGCCTTGTAAATTTCTTTATCATTCTCCAAAATTTTGTCTAACAATTTTATTTTTAACATAAACCTAAGATAATCGTTCAGCTGGGTGAAGCTTAAATTTGCCCTATACATGATTTGGGTTTTCAAAGTTCCCTCTTTTGCTATTTCTAAAATTTCAGCAATAATGTAAAGCTTATCTCGCCTTTTGGAAGCGGGGTTCGGACCCCAATCATTCATTTCAAATATTCCTCTTTTAGAACAGTTTTCTACATGAAAAAGTGGTGGTGGAGCGTTTTAAGGGGTGTTTCGCACGCTTGAGTATTTCAAATATCGAAATATTCTCTAGAACAAACTTCTATAAGAACACTTAACTTCTATAAATAAAACAATGTTAAGGAAGGTGAAAGAAATGCTGATAGGGTTAATGGCGGATACACATGACAATCTGCCAATGGTGGAAAAAGCCATAAAAAAACTGAACGAAGAAGGAGCCGCATTAGTACTTCATGCAGGAGATTATGTGGCACCTTTTGTTATCCCAAAATTTAAAGAGTTAAAAGCGAAACTAATCGGCGTTTTCGGCAACAACGACGGAGACAGAGAACTCTTGAAAAAAAGGTTCAGCGAACATGAAGGCTTAGAAATACGGGGAAACTTTGCAGAAATAAAAGTTGACGGCTTAAGAATTGCCTTGTTGCATGGAACAGAAGAAGAACTCCTAAAGGCTTTAATTGAAAACGAAACCTTCGACGTTGTTGTTCACGGACACACACATAAGGCAGAAATCTATCGTAAAGGTAAAACATTAGTTGTGAATCCGGGTGAGGTATGCGGATATCTAAGTGGCAAACCAACAGTTGCAGTGTTTGACACGATTAAGTATGAAGCAAAAATAGTTGTGCTTTAATTCACAACTTTTAAGTTTTAGAAGATGTCTA
>JASEJA010000048.1:2719-6660 GCA_030017755.1 Candidatus Bathyarchaeota archaeon | reverse complement strand
TATTCCACTCTTCTCTCTTCTGAAAAACACATACCCATCATTCATTATGCACTGATTCGCAGTCAAGCCTTCAGCCTTCTTCAGCATCATCAAATAAGCTTTATCTCGCACAACGAAACCCGTCTTGCCTTTTGCATACTCAGCGTGAATCTTCAAGATTTTGTCAAAGTCAAGTTTTACAGTTTTCCCTTTTACTGCGGGCTTTTTTCTTTTCGCTTCCAATACCTTATATGCGCTTGGACTTTCAAACAGATCAGTATAGCCAAGTTTCTCATAAAATGCATGGGCAATTATAGTGCGACTTGTGGTTAGAAAAGAAAAGCGATAACCTTTTTCTCTGAAATGCTCATGCGCCATATTCATTAGAGCAGTAGAAATTCCTCTTCTCACATGACTTGGCAGAGTCGAAACACCATAGATTCCACCAACAAACTCCACATTTCCATCTAAGGTTTTTGTAGTCAAATCTAAAACACCTACAAAACCAATCACCGAATCATTTTCTAATGCACAAAAGCCTACAGGACTATTTTTCAATCGCGGGTCAATTCTGACGAAGTCTTCGAATGATCTAGGATTAAATGGCCAACGAAACGCAATATCCATCAAAGGCAGAAGATCATTTTTAGATTTCAAGTCCCTATAAGTTAGAATTTTCATGCGGTCTTAATCCTTTTGCTTTGTTAGCATATTTGGTTCTTTCCATTCTTTTCTAAGGATGCTGTATATGTGGGCGTCTGTCCATTTTCCTTTCGAAGCCCACAATGCTTTTCGCAGTTTTCCTTCTTTCTTGAATCTTGATTTCTCCAAAACTCTTCGGGAAGCTGCATCTTGCGTGTTGATGACTGCTTGGACTCTAATGATTTCTCTTGTGAGAAATAGATAATCTACAAGCATTTGTACAGCTTCTGTTCCATAACCTTTGTTTCTCTCACTTTTAATGATTGCATAGCCAATTTCTGTCCATCCAAAATTTGGAGCGCTAATGTAATGGCAAGCCCATCCGATTTTGTTTCCATCTTTCTTCTCTATTATGAAGTCTACCCATTCTATTTGGTAGAGTTTATGCTCCAATATTCGCTTTTCAAGTTCTGCCTTGGAAAGTTGGTCAGGAAAATGCTGATAATCCCCAGCAAATTCAACGTCGTTAAGCCATTGTACTAATAAGGGAACATCTTCTTTTTCGGCTAATCTTAAGTTAATTCTTTTTCCTTCAAGCATAACGATAAAAGTGTAGTGTATAATTATTTAATTTTGTTGTATGGTTGTCTTTTCTGGTTTGCCAACATGAAAAGTTCGATTAATTCTTTGTCGCTCGCTCCATTCCGCATGAGCGTCAAAACATCTATAAGATTGTTGTTTCGCATTAGGCACGTTTTGAGTTTTCCATCACTTGTCACACGTAAGCGTGTACAATGCATACAGAACTCTGTGTTCTCTGTTGGATGCACAATTTCAACTGTCACATCTGGCAAATGGTAAACATGGCGGTTTTGCATGTAACGTCTGGTCTCTATTTTCACAGCCTTTTGCCCAAACATATTCTCATATTCATCTAAAGGTTTGTGGTTCGCCACATAATAAGCAGGGTTTATGTTTAATGGTTCAAGTTCGATTAACTGCAAAACTGCGCCTGTTTTTCTTGCAAAACCAATCATTTCCAAAACTGCATCATCATTTACGCCTTTCAAAACAAGCATGTTAAGCTTGACTGGATAAAATCCAACCTCCACAGCAGCTTCAACGCCTTCTAAGGCTTCTTTCAGATTACCGCCAGTCAACTTGCCATAAACTTCAGCGTTTAATGTTGGAAAGTTTATGTTTACACGCTTCAAGCCATTGGCATATAATTCTTCAGCTAATCTGGCAAGCATTGTTCCATTAGTTGTCATAGAAAGGTCAGCTAAGCCAGAAATTGCGGCTATTCCCTTGACAATTTCTGTGATATCCTTGCGCAGGAGGGGTTCTCCACCCGTTAATTTCACTTTAGACATGCCCAATTGAACGGCGATTCTCACAATATGCACAATTTCGTCCACTGTCATTTCTTTTGCAAAATTTTCCCTTTGTTTTTCTTCGCCTTCCATGTGACAGTATTGACAGTGTAAATTGCAATGCTGCGTTACTGCTACTCTTAAGTTAAGGAGCGGACGCCCGAAACTGTCTATTAGCACCATCGTTATTCCCGAGCATGCTTAACGATGTGACATACTTCGGGCAATATAAGCTTTTCAAAACAAAGCCTAACAGCATCAGGCGAACCAGGAACACAAAAGAAGACTTTACCTTTCGCTACGCCAGCTAAAGCCCGTGACAAAACAGCAGCAGAACCAATCTCATCATAGCTTAAGCGTCTAAAAATCTCACCAAATCCAGGCAAAACCTTCTCTAAAAATGGCGAAATGGTTTCTATGGTTACGTCTGATGGAGCTATGCCAGTTCCGCCGCAAAAAACAGCAACATCCAAATCAGCGTTAGCCAACACTTGTTTTATGCTTTCGTCAATTAGGGCTTTGTCATCTGGAATAAGCTTTCGGAAAATCACCATATGCCCAGCCTTTCTCAAAAGAGCCTCAATTAAGTCTCCAGAAACATCTGTCACTTTTTCGCCTCTTTTCATTTGTTGATAGCGGGATGTGCTGCAAGTGAAAATAGCAAATTTCAGTTCTTTAGGGGCTTCAGCCTTATGCTTTTTTGCGCTTTCGCTCACTGTTAACGCCTTCCTTAAACTTTCTTATAACATGAATTTCTTCAATAGCCGTAAGAGGATATTGCCCCAACTCATCCTTTTCATACTGCTTTACCATGTCCCAAATTGTTAAGAGACTAACAGCAGTCGCCACCAGCGCCTCCATTTCAACCCCCGTCTGTGCTTTCGTCTTAACGGTGGAGACAACTTGCACTCTTGAATTTTTCAAAATTTTTATTTCAATCTCCACATTAGTTAAGGGCAGTGGATGACATAGGGGGATTAGGGCGCTTGTGTTTTTTGCAGCCAAAATCCCCGCAATTTTAGCCGTGTAGAGTGGGTCTCCTTTTGCTATTTTCCCATTCTTGATTAAGCGTATAGTTTCGGTTTTTAGCTTAATTGTACCAGTGGCGGTTGCTTCACGAAAGACTTCTGGTTTAGCAGAAACATCAACCATTGCCATATTTTCGCCTCACATTTCCTCAGTTTTAAAGTTTGAGAGAGAAAGCTGCTTCTTTTCTGTTTTGTTTTCCGCAATGACTGATTGATGTGAAGTCTTTCCAGAAAGAATCTTTAGGCTTTCTTCTTGAAATTCTCGCAAAATCTGGCGCATTTCATCCACCTTTTTTTCTAAACCAATTAAAGCGGCTCGAAAATCGTCTATGCGTGTTAAAACGTATTTGATGAGGGGTTCGACATCCTCCTTTGCTTGTATGCTTAAAACTGAACTTTTGGCTTCAGAAGCCCTCTTAAAGGTTATTATTGCATCTATGAGCGGAGAAGGATTGTCCCTAACTTCCCGCATAAGAAAAAGGAAATCAGAACCATCAGTTAGCGCTCTTCTTAACTGCTCAAAGGCTAAGCGAGAATTTGCCATAGGGCCAGGCGTGTTTTGAAGGAGAATATCCTTGTATGTTGTTAAGGCTTGGGTTAAGCTTTTACTTTTAGATTTTATAGTGTAAGCCCTTTCTGGCTTTAAAATGAGCATAAACGCTTCGCTGTTTGCCACCAAATCCTTTAAGCCATCAATGTAATTTTCAGTTTTTCCCAGCAATTCGGATGGCAAAAGTTTTTCGGAAAGGATGCCGCTGGCTATGTCGCTTGCAATTTTCTGCAAAATCCCTTCAAACTCGCCTATTTTCCCGCCAAACTCTTCCTTAATCACGCTCTGCACCACTTAAAAATAGTTATGTGCCTATTGCTTATTTGTGTGTTCCCAAACATCCAAGAGATTTTGAATAGCTTTAGCCTT
>JASEJA010000048.1:0-2619 GCA_030017755.1 Candidatus Bathyarchaeota archaeon | reverse complement strand
CATCAGCGTATTTTCCAGCCCTCCAAAGCAATTCAATGGCAAAACGGGCATTTCCACCCTCGGAATGGGCAAGTTCAGCTATTAAATCCACAGAATCTTCACTTACCATTAAAGGCTTAAAAGCTAGGGAAACACGGTCATTAAGAATGTCTATTAGCTGATTTTTTGTGTACTTTTCAAGCTGAATTAGGTTAGACTGCAAAGTGCTCCGAGTGCTAGCATCTAACCGTTCAATTACCCCCAAGTTTCTTAAAATGCATATGAGCGAAAGCCTCTGAGGCTTACTTTGCCTAATTTCCTGCAACCGTGTAAGCTTATAAACAGCTTCGGAACCCTCCCTTTCAACTAAACTTTCAAACTCGTCTAGGGTTAAGATTACATAGGCGTTTTCATCATCCAAAACTTGTAAGAAAATGCGTAGAAGCTCTTCTGCTGAGTAACCTCGTCTTGGAAAGTTTGGATGAAAAAGAGAAATTGCATGATGCATAATGAGGAGGAGGTTTCCGCGGTATTCACGGCAATTAACATGCACATAATGGAGGTTTATTCCACGCTTGCTTGCTTCGCGGGTGATGTCTGCTCCGAAACGTTGAGAAAGAACTGTTTTGCCTGTGCCAACATCGCCAACTATTATGACTCTTTGAGCCATGTTCCATGGAGACTGCCATATAAAACTGAAAAACTCCATGAGTAGACGGAGTTCTTTATCTCTATGAGGAAGCCTATAAGGAACATAGTTTATGTCCAGCTTTGTTTCATCTCGGAACACGCTGCGGCGATATGACACTAACCTAACCTCAAAAATATTATGTGTCAAGCTTTGTTATCTTTTTTCCTAATTTAAATTAAAATTGAAAACAAAAAACTAATAAACACATTTTATTAATTCTATTGCGAAAAAGCAAAATGATTCCCAAATACTTTTTTCTAACAAAAGGCGTAGGCAAACACAAAGAGCAACTACAATCCTTCGAATTAGCCCTAAGAAACGCTGGAATACAACACTGCAATATAGTAAACGTTTCAAGCATAATACCGCCAGGCTGCAAACTAATCAGCAGAGAAAGAGGACTAAAAATGCTGAAACCAGGCGAAATAACATTCGTTGTCATAGCCAAAAACTCAACTAACGAACCGCATAGACTCATTGCCTCTTCCATAGGAGTAGCCATTCCATCAGGCAAAAGCCACTATGGTTATCTTTCTGAACACCATTCTTTTGGACAAACAGATGAGGCTGCTGGAGATTATGCGGAGGATTTGGCTGCAACAATGTTAGCTACAACTATGGGGATACCCTTTGACCCCGAAGTCGCTTGGGACGAGAGGAAACAGCTTTTCAAAACCAGCGGATTAATAATTAAGACAACTAACATAACGCAGTCAGCAACCGGAGACAAAAACGGTTTATGGACAACAGCCATTGCAGCAGCGGTCTTCGTTCCAGAAAAAAGACGCTAAATGCTTCGAGCAACATTATGCACAATAAGTATCCAGTTTTTTATTCTAAAACAATATTAAGAGTTAGCATTAACGCTAAATAGGTGAGAAGCCTTGCAAGAAAAACTTCAAACACCCGTAATTATTGTCAACTTTAAAACTTATTCAGAAGCAACTGGACGCAATGCCGTGGAACTTGCGAAGAAAGCAGAAAAAGTAAGTAACGAAACAAAAGTTTCCATAATTGTTGCCCCCCAATTTGCTGATATTTCCGCCGTAGCAGAAGCCGTTAAAATTCCAGTTTTCGCCCAACACATAGACTCAATAAGACCCGGCAGTTATACGGGACACGTGCTTGCAGATTCCGTAAAAGAAGCTGGAGCCAAAGGGACATTGATAAACCATTCTGAAAAGCAACTTAAACTCTCAGAAATTGATGAAATAATTGGGATAACACGCGAAAAAGGTTTAGCCTCGGTTGTTTGCGCAAACAACCCAAACATAAGCGTTGCCGCAGCAGCCCTAAAACCAGACATAATTGCCATAGAACCGCCAGAGCTTATAGGCACAGGAATCCCAGTTTCTAAAGCTAAGCCAGAAGTTGTCACAAACACCATTAAACGCGTCAGAGAGGTTAATCCAAAAGTTACAATACTTTGCGGAGCTGGAATAAGCCATGGAGAAGATGTGGCTGTAGCGTTAAAACTTGGAACCCAAGGAGTGCTGGTTGCAAGTGGCGTAGTGAAAGCGAAAGACCCATATAAGATTCTACGTGAATTTGCAGAAGCAACAAAAACTTAGGAGCAAAACAGCTTTGAAAGTTGAAGCCGAATGCGCCGCATGCATAATCAGCAGAGCAGCAGCAGAGGCCATGGAAGCCACAACAAACCCAGCCCTGCGCTTTAGAGCAATGGCGGAGGTCATAAGATTCCTAAACAAAGAGTTCAAACCAACAGCTGTTCCAGCAGACCTCGGCACAAAAAGGGACCGCATTATAAAATGGGTTTCTGGAAACGAAGACCCATACAAAAGGAGTAAAAAGATAAGCAACGAAAAAGCCTTGAAAATTTTGCCTTTCGCAAGAAAAATTGTTGAGGAAGGTTATACACAAGAGGATAGATTCAAAAGGGCTGTTTTGTGCAGCATAGTGGGCAATGTGATTGAATTTGATATTCCAGG
>JASEJA010000047.1 GCA_030017755.1 Candidatus Bathyarchaeota archaeon | reverse complement strand
GTGCAAGCGTAAGCGGAGTAGAACTAACCTTAACGCCAGTCTATCCAGAAGCAGATTTCCAAGTAACAGTTGTCTATGGATTTGTAATACAGGAAGGATGCACCATATACCTGCCAGCAGACATGTACCTCAAAGACGAAACCGAAACGGGTTTTGCGTTTGCATACACAGATTCAGTCCACGTCATATTGGTAGTCAGCCCAACAATGCGACAAGGCTTCGTCGACTACGCCTTTAAAGCAACTTCGATTAGAATGCCGAGATACGGCCGATTAGTCGAGTAAAATGGAAGGCTATTAAACCCACAACAGCACAACCTCATCTCCCCATTTTTTTAGATCAACCTGATGCTCAATAGGGTAAGAACAGGGGTGATCCCATCGCTAGAAACGGTATCGCCATTAGAAAGAAGTCCTCGGCTTTCATGGTTCTTCACCATTATCGTTTATACTTTAATATTTTACTATTGCGGACGCTGGCTTACGAAAATGGCAAGAAGCACTTAACAATTAAAGAAACATCAAGTTACCTTTCCAGTGAAAGATGAGGAAGAATTTAAGGAAAGTTGGGGCTGATTCCTAATCCAAAGTTGGATGCTATGTTGCCCCACAATTTGGGCAGGATATTAGTTGCTTCTATTTTGCCCACCTTACTTTTAGCTTTTCAATAGTCAAATCCTCAAATACTGACCAGATGCCGTCCTCCAAGGTCTTAATATAGCCTTTTATTCCTCTTGCTAAGTCACCAACATCTGTCTTTCCTTTCCTATTTAAATTTGACTTTGAAAAGGAATTGCGTTTTCGTTGATGTTAAAAATGCTTTCCCGTTCTCTAGTTTGCCAACGATAAAGTATCCGCCCTTAATCTGCACTACCTCTTCTGTTGCTTCACCTTTCTCAACCTTGAATTTCCATTTGTCCGTAGGCTGGATAGAGAAATGAAAATGCTCAGAATATCAGCCATAACCTTCAACTCATGTAACCTAAGCGCAGCTCTGAAACTTGTTTTATTTGCGACTGCGAAAAAGTTTTTCTTCAAAGCCAAAAGTCAACATTTTCAAAGCCTGTTCCCGCCAGCTCTTAGAACTGTTTGGACTTGATGTCTTTCTCTGGATAGTTGATAGTTAAGATACTAGGCGTGCTTATGAAGTTTAACAAGAAAACTTTTCTAAGGCGTGGAAAAAAGGGAAAATAGGGAGCTGAAGGAGCAATCAAGCTACAAGGGCATGTCGTTTTCGAATTGATCATTTATCTTCGGGCGTTGCATTTTACAATTAGCAACAGCATAGTCGAAAGCCTCTTCAACAGTTACGTATCCGTCTCCATTAGCGTCTGCCAAACCTGAATACATGCCCTGATCCACGAAGTAGTAGGTAAACTGTCCGTTCTCCCATTCACTGCTTTCCCATGCAAGCCCCATGGCAGCCATGCACACGACCCTGCCAGGCGCCGCCACCCCATCCATTCCACCGGAGAAGCAACTGTCAAAGATAAAACATATTCTGTTTGTTTCAAAACCCGCGAAAGCTTCTGCTAGCTCTTTATTCCAAATTGGCGCGCGGTCGTGGGCTATTATGCCGGACTGCCCCTTTCCTTTTGTGCCGTGACCGGAAAAGGAGAACATGACTTCATATTCCTCTTTCACCAGTCCTTTTAGTAAAGTGATATTTCCCATGATCCATTCTTTAGTAGCGTTACCATCTAAAAGCAAAATTATGTTGCTTACAAGATAACCATACTTCTCAACGAGAGTTTTATTCACATCCAATGCGTCCTCATCACAGTACCTCAAGTCGGGTCCACCCTCTCCCACCGGCGCATAGTCCGAGATCCCTATGATTAGCGCCCATCTCAACTTAGGGTCTGGAGGAGCTGATCCATTGATGCCAGTAGCCGCTTTTGGCCGTTTGTCTCCACGTACGTCCAATAACGATCTAGAAGTATCCCAGCCTTTGGCTGAGATGTCTGTCTGCGTACTGAATGCAAAGGTCGGGAAGGTTATGCTCACTAGAAGTATTGATAGCAACCCCAAAAGTACTATTTTTCTCATGTTTTCCGACATCCTAATACTTAATATTTATTGTATAAGCATGGCATATATTAAGTTTTTAATTAGGTTATCATTCCGTACCCGATAAGTCTCCATCTGCCTGCAATTTTTCTGCTTAGGGCAACTCTAGAACCCTTTTGTGCGCACACTGGTCTTGTGAGCTTAACTGTAGCGATGTCTCCTTTTACTGAAACCACTTTTCCAATGGTTAGGGCGGCACCAACATGTAAAAGAAGGTTTTCATTAATGCCTATTTCTTCAACTTTCAAAAGTTCTTTCGTTCCAACCACACGTTCCAAAACATTCGTTTCTAATGTTAACTCCGACAATGTTGGTGGTAGCATTCCTGATTTTCCAGCGATGTTCCCAGTTAAACCATCAGCTTTTGAAAATGATGGGTCTAAAAGGGTTCCGACGCCCACCAAACCGCCACAATGAGCGCTGTTTACACTTCTTCCACCAGCATGTAAACTAACAATCTGAGTGAAGAGGGGATTATAGTTGCCTTTTCCCTCTTTTTCCAAAATCACTCCGGGGCGAATTTCAACTTCATCTCCCACCACAAATTTGCCTTGAAGTATTGTTCCTCCAATCACGCCTCCTTCTAACTTCTCAATCGGGGTTCCTGGCTTGTTAACGTCGAAGGAGCGAACAACATACATAAGCGGTGGTTTTGTTTCATCTCTCTTCGGAGTAGGTATAAACTCTTCAATGGCTTGTATGAGAACATTTACGTTGACTCCACGCTGTGCTGAAACTGGAATTATTGGAGCGTTTTCGGCAACGGTTCCCTTCACAAAGTTTTTAATTTCATTATAGTTTTCATGTGCCCTTTTCTCATCTACAAGGTCAATTTTATTCTGAACAATAATTATGTTCTTTATACCTATAATCTCCGCTGCGGCAAGATGTTCTCTTGTTTGCGGTTGGGGACATGGTTCATCAGCAGCTATCACAAGTATTGCTCCATCCATTATTGCCGCTCCAGAAAGCATAGTTGCCATTAACGCCTCATGACCTGGGGCGTCAACAAAACTGATGGCTCTTAAGAAAGTTGTTTTTGAATTACAATTTGGACAAACTGGTTTTGTAGAGTAATTTTTGGGCGGTTCACATTTGGGACACTTGTAAATTGGCATGTCTGCATAGCCCAATTTTATTGTTATACCCCTTTTTAATTCCTCGCTGTGTCTTGACGCCCAAATGCCAGTTAACGCTTGCACCAATGTTGTTTTGCCATGGTCCACGTGACCTATGGTGCCTATGTTAACTTCAGGCTGTCTTGGTATGCTGCTGTTCTTTTCGCTGCTCATTTCTCTTTTTCCCATAAACTTACAAATTATTAGATGGTTAAACCTATGCAAGCTAATAAATGTTGACTCTACGTTATTGGTTACTTGTGGACATTTCTGGCGGCTCTTCAGCTTCCTTTTCCTCTTTTGCTTTCTTTTTCTCCTTCGGCCTTTTTGGTTTCTCTATGATTTTCATGTTTATTTGAACAATTTCATCGGTTATTACGTTTCCCCGAATTGTTTTACGTCTCCTAGCCCCTTCACTTTTGGGGTTAAATCCCACTCCTCCGCTTAGAATCACTCTTCTACGAACTCCTCCATGGACGTTTGGCCTCATTGGAAAACCATCCTTGTCAGAACCACCCATTATTTGTATTTTATGATTTGGCAAATCCACTATTGACCCGTCTATAACCTCGCCTATCCTCTTTCCAATCAACGGAAGTGCCCGTGTTTCTTCAAGCTCCACACTCTTTGAAGTTCCAGTTTCTGGATCGGATATTATTATTTTGAACTTTGGCATGAATAGTATTCTCCGTGGTGTTATGAAAGTTAAAATTCTCTCTATTAAGGATTTATGAAAACGTAGGAAGTGAGGCTTTGTTAGACTATGGTTGCTATTCTACATGCACTCTGAACAAGTCTATGTCTTCTCGCATGGAAGGCGTAAGCTCAAGAAACTCCCTCACCGCTCTTTCGATATCTTTTGATTGTGTTATATACCTTCCAACAATGATTATGTCGGCGCCCTTCTCCAAGGCTTCTTTAGCTGTTTCTGGCACTATGCCACCTGCAACAGCAATTAGAAATCGCTTGTCGCTGAAGGTTTTTCGCAGTTCTGGAATGAGTTCCAATCCTATTGTCCGTCCACTTTCTTCGTCTATTCCCCTATGCAAAATTACTACGTCTGGAAATTCTCTAAGCGTCTTCAGTTTTTTAATGGGGTCATCCACGTTCAGCATATCTACTACGGCATATATACCAAGCCTTTTTGCTTCATGGATGAAAGCATTAAGGGTTTCCTCTGGCGCTAATCCAGCAGCTATCACGGCATCCGCAGTTTCATCATAAGCCAAGTCAACTTCAACCTTTCCAACATCTAAAGTTTTCAAATCCGCAATGAAGAAAACATCTTTAGCAACATCTCGAAGGTCACTTATCACTCTAGTTCCATACCTTTTAATTAGCGGTGTTCCAGCCTCCAATATTATTCTGTCGCTTCTAGGAATTTGAGCTATAATCTTCTTATTCTTATCTAAGTCAGGTATATCTAAAGAAATTTGCAAATACGGCGGTCTCCAAAGGCGTGGCACTCTGAATCCCATGATTGGATGCTTAGCCCTATCCTTATCATAGAAAACCTTTTCTAATGAAGGATACTTCGCCAACGCCCTCTTCAAAGCAAGTTTAGTTGCCCCATAATTGTAATGGTATATTTTTCGATAATCACTCGCTTGCGGATGCATGAAAACACTGCAAATTATAACCCAATCATCCACTTTCTCTTTAGGAATAATTCCCTCCTCAACAGCATCAGCAACAGCCTTCGCCACAGCAGCCTGCGCCGGCCCAAAAATCTTGTTTGCATCTTCAAAACGGTTCACAGTAACCTTGGGCACAAGCAACGTATGAGGTTTAGGCGGAAGATTAGGCCTTATAACAGCCAACAAAGGCGTGTGCCCCATAGAAAGATTAGAAAGCCCTTGTGCAAAAGCCTCTCCGACAGGCCCATCCTTATCTCCCATTAAAAGGTCAATATGTGCAACCTCGTTGCCCTCTCCAACAAGGGCCTCTCCAATCAAATAAGTGTATTTTCCAGGCATTTCGGCGGTTTCCGACAAAACTTTCATAGGCAACTGCTTACAGATATCGTCAAAATCGACATTAAACTCTTTAAGCCACGTGTAAAGCGTATCCCTATGTATGTTTAAAATCTTGGCTGTCCCGGAAACTGTAGGTTTTGTCGGTTTTCCCTTAGCGCGAATGCGTTCCTGCATCTCTCTTCTGGCGGCATCCGTCAACACTCTGATAAGTTCCTCCCTCGATTCTGGCTTTTTGAAATTATATTCCGACACTTTTAATTCACCAAGAGAGATAATCTGTTAAAAAGTTGTATATAAAACTGTCGGTGCGTGTAAAGCGAACGTGCTTGACTATTCTTTTGGCTTTAATTTTAGTGTCGACTGTGTCGGATTTGCATTTGTACTTTTTGAATTTTGGTGAAATTATTTGAAAATGTAGTAAAAGAAAGGGTTTGGGTTAAAAGCCATAAAGTTCAGAGTATTTTTCATTCAAATAGTTTAAGTATGGTTTAACGGTTAATCCTTTTCCAGTGATTTTTCTTATAAGCTCTTCTGGATTGTAAAGGTTTCCGTATGCGTGAACGTTTTTGACAAGCCATTCTTTTATTGCCTTAATGTTTCCCTTTGCAATTTGTTCTTTCCAGTTTTTGAGGTCTTTTTCCATAGCTGCGAGGATTTGTCCACTATAAATATTACCTAATGCATAACTTGGGAAATAGCCGTATAATCCGCTAGCCCAATGAGTGTCTTGCATTACGCCTTCTGAATCATTTTCAATTTTTATTCCTAAATACTCCTTGTAACTTTGATTCCAGATCTCTGGAAGTTCCTTTACTATTATTTTGTCGGCGAAAAGATCTCGTTCCATGTTGAATCTTACAATAATGTGCAGTCCATACGTTACTTCGTCGGCTTCAACGCGAATTTTAGAAGGTTTAACTTGATTTACAGCGTGGACAAAAGCGTCTAAATTCACATCTGAGAGAAGTGTGCCTGTAATTTTTTTAAGTTTTGGTAGGAAATAAACCCAGAATTCACGGGACCGCCCAATTATGTTTTCTACGAAACGGGATTGGGATTCGTGAAAGCCAGAAGAACAACCCGTTCCAACACGTTGAAACATCCATTCTTTCTTTAAGTTTTGTTCATAAAGTGCGTGTCCAGCTTCGTGTAATACTGAAAATATTGAAGATGCAAAGTTGTCTTCATAATAATGGGTTGTTATTCGCACATCATCATAATAACCTGTTGTGAATGGATGCTCTGTTTCGTCAATTCTTCCTCCAGCTTCTCTTGATTCTATATCATAACCGACAACTTCAGCGAGGGCTTTAGCAATTTTTCTTTGCACATCGATTGGAACCTTGCGTTTTAGAATACTCGCATCTGGTTGTTTTGGAGCGTTTTCACATTTCTTTAGCAGCGAAACTAAGCCTTCTCTTAACTCATTGAAAACTTTTGTTATTGTTTTTGCAGTCATTTTTGGTTCAAAAATATCTATCAACGCATCGTAGGGCGTGGCGGTTTCTTTCACTTTCATCAGAATTTCTGCAGCCTTCTTCTCTAATTCGACAAGTTTTTCTAGTTCAGGTTTGAACATAGCGAAGTTTTGGGCTGCTTTGGCTTTCTTCCAAACATCTACAGTTATAGCCTGTTGTTTTGCTATTTCTGCAACAAGTTCTTCTGGAAGTTTTGTCTGTTCATCATACTGCTTCTTTATCAAATACACATTTCTCTTCTGGACAGCGTCAAGCTTTTCATATTCTGAAGGACGCATAATTTCTTCCAATAGCTTACCTATTTCCGGATCTGTGCTCATTCTGTGTTCGATTCGGCTGAGGAGGGCTAATTGTTGGCTTCGCAGCGTAATTGCTTTTGGTGGCATCATTGTCTCCATGTCCCAATGGATAATGGAAATGGCGGATTGGAGAGTTAGTAAATCCTTAACTTTTTCCATCAGCTTCTTATAACTTGATGGTGCTTTCTCAGTCATTTCTCCATCCTCTTTATAGATTTGAAGATTTATCGGATAGAAGCAACCTTCTATATGAGTTTTTATGTAAATATGCTCACGGTTTAACCATTTTTCACAGTAAACTTAAAGAATTTCTCTTCAACAATTATTCGGGAAATCAGGTGTTCACAATTGGGGCTGAATGCAGCAGATGTGGAGAAGTTTACCCACCAGACAATATTTTAACCGTATGCCCAAAATGTGGCGGGGCGTTTCTATTCCAATATGATTTAGCAAAGGTTGCTGGAAAGGTTTCCAAACGTGATTTGGAGAATAGAGAAGATACTTTTTGGAAATTCCGAGAATTGCTTCCCTTATCGTCGCCTAATAACATAGTTTCTTTAGGAGAACCCTACACGCCTATACTACAATTTCAGAGGGGCAACAAGGCGGTCTCAAAGTCTTTTTGAAGGATGATGGGCGGCTTCCCACAGGAACTTTTAAAGCCCGAGGAATGACAGTGGCGGTTTCTAAGCTTAAAGAGTTAAAAGTTATGCGGGTTGCATTACCCTCTGCTGGTAATGCTGCGGCGGCATGGGCTGCTTATGGAGCAAAGGCTGGAATGGAAGTTTATGTTTTCATGCCCAAAGAGGTGTCAGAAATCAACCTTAAGGAATGCTTTTCCATGGGCGCCAAAATTTATCTTGTTGACGGTTCGATAAATGACGCTGCTGATATGGTGAGAAAATTTGGAAAAGATTATAGATGGTTAGATGTTTCCACCAATAAACAACCATACAGATATGAAGGTTACAAAGCCATGGCATTTGAAATTGCAGAGCAGTTTAATTGGGATTTGCCAGACAACATAATCTTCCCCATAGGTGGAGGCGAAGGAATAATAGGACTTTGGAAAGGCTTCAAAGATTTAATCCAACTTGGCTGGACAGAAAAGATTCCACACCTAATTATCGTTCAATCTAGTGATCCCCTAGTTAAAGCATATAACAAAGGAGAGGCGGAAGTAAAGGAGACTTGGGAAAACGCTGAAACCATAGCGGCGGGTTTAAGGGTTCCCCGCCCCTACGCAAGTTATCTTGTGTTACGTGCAGTAAGAGAAACCAAGGGCATGGCAGTAGCAGTGGATGATACTGAAATAATTGCTTCGATGAAAACCTTTCTCAAAAATGGCATATATGCATGTCCAGAAGCCTCCGCAACCCTAACAGCATTAAACAAACTCGAAAATGAAGGGGCCATTAACAAGAATGAAAGCGTACTTCTCTATTTGACTGGTAACGCTATGAAATACCTTGACCTTATGAATCTAAAAAAGAACAAAATACCCTACTGGCAAAAAATGCAAACACATTACCATAAAAGCAGAGTGCTCCGGGCGGGATTCGGACCCGCGTCTCCGGCTCGAAAGGCCGGAATACTTG
>JASEJA010000046.1 GCA_030017755.1 Candidatus Bathyarchaeota archaeon | reverse complement strand
ACTTTCTTCTTTTTCAATGCTGGTCCTCAAATCATCAGATTACTCTTTTCACATACTCTAAGAAGACGGATGAATCGGTGAATGGCAGAGATGGTTCTGTGACGCATAAAAGATAGCAACCATATTTCCTCGCCAGTCTACATTGCTTATATTTATCTCTTAATGCTTGCGCTTTGTCGGAACACCATATTTCCTTCAGATTTTGGTTTAGGGCGTTGCCTAAATAGTCTTTTTGCATGCCTAAAACGCACATGGAAGTTACATCTCCGTTATAGGCTATGCCTAACTGCATGGAAAATGGAAAACAAACGTAATCCGCTCTGTCTCGCATCAACTTTAAGAAAGCATCAGTATTCAGCACAGTCTTCCCAAAACTATTCCGCTTATAATAAAGGAGCATGTCCGCAACACGCTTAACAAAGCTCCAATCGTTTATCTTTAACAAGTTAGCATCTTTTTTTGACATGCTTCCCAATATCGACCCATCAGGGGTTGGAGTTTCAAAAATAGGCTCAAAAGAAACTGTAGTGTCAAGCTCCTTAGCCATAAGCATCAGCCTCCTAATGTCTTCGAGAGAATGCTGGGCTGTCAAAACACAGTTCATGTTAACCGCAATTCCATACTTCTTTGATAAACGTATGCCTTCAACAATTCTTTCCAACAGTTTGGGCAATCCTCTAATTTTGTCGTGGCGAACGTCTGGAAAGTCAACGCTTATGTTAATTGAATCAACAAATTTTTGAAGTTCACTGATTCTTTTTGGCAGGAGATAACCATTTGTTAGGAGGATTGTGGAAAACCCTGTTTTTTTGGCGAGTTCAAAAACTTCTGGAATATCTTTTCTTAAAAGTGGTTCCCCACCCGTTACTGCCAAGAGAACACAGCCTAAATCATAGCCCTCATTAAAAATCTTCTCAATCTTGTTTAATGGTAAACCCAAAGGCGCATCTTTCAGCCTTCAGTAACCGCAAAAACCGCATTTTGCATTACACCTTTGAGTAATCTCGTAGCTGAGCAGAAGCGGTGTTGGATTTTTTAAGATAAAATTGTTGATGCAGCATTTTAGAAAATTCTTTAATGGGTAGCTTTTGATGGGATGTTTCATGGTTTTAGCCGTACCTTACCCCTTGAACGACGTCGTCAATTACGCTATTGGCTCTTGGAAGGTTAACGAGTAAAACTCCGAGCCTATAAGAACTTTTAAGCGTCCGCAATACCTCCTTTAACAACTGTTTTGGACGCAGATAGAACTTGCGGAAATGTTCGTAAATCATCTGGCGAATTTCTTCGAAAGGAACTGAATGTGGAGAAACGCTTGGAACATAAACGCTTGTTTCCCAACATTCTTCTTCGTTTATCCATCCCTTAGCCGCTAGTTCGTTCCAAATTTCTGTTCCAGAAAAGGCTCCGAGAATGTTTAGGGATGAAACATCAATGTCAAGTTTCTGTGCAAATTTTAAAGTGTTCAGAATTTCTTCCCATGTCTCGTCTGGAGCGCCCACTATAAATGAGCCTACAATTACGTCGATTCCAGCTTTTCTTGCTTGACGAACAGCATCAAAAGATTGTTGTGGGGTTATTCCCTTTTTATAGTAATCCAGAATTCTTTGGTTTGCACTTTCTATTCCAAAATAAAGCGTGTTACAACCAGCCTTCACCATTTCCCTAAACATGTCATAACTGCTATTGTCAACCCTTGAATCACAAATCCATCGGATATCCAATCCTTCCTTCCTCATCATTCGACAAAGCTTCACCACTCTTTTTCTGTTAAGGGTGAAGTTGTCATCTACAAAGAGGATTTCCTCATAACCTTGACTTCTTAGGAGATGCAGTTCTTGCATTATGTTTTCGACAGATCGTGGTCTCCAGACTCCTCTTGCAAATTTTCTGCATCCGCAAAAAGTGCAGCGGAAAGGACAGCCACGTGATGAGAGGACTGTTGTGAACTTTTTTGTTGCAACTTTAACTCCAAAAATTGTTGAGGTGTATTCTGCATTCATTAATTTTCGATCTGGAAAAGGAAGCTCATCAATATTTTTTATTAGGGGCCTGTCTGAGGTGGAAACAATTTTTCCGTTATGACGGAAGGTTATTCCATCAACCTCTCTTAGGTCTCCGCCTTTCTCCAAACATTTCGCCAAATCAAGACATGCGAATTCGCCTTCTCCGCGAACAATGATATCTACAGATGGATATTTTCTGAGAATTCTTTCAGCGTTAAAAGTTGCATGATAGTTTCCCATGACAATTTTTATGTTTGGATTCTCTTTTTTGACAAGTTCAGCAATTTTAGGAGCTTCCTTTGCTGCACTGTGCAAGACAGAAAAACCTAAAATGTCTGGTTCTTCTCTCTTAACCCAGTCCACAGCCTTCTTAGGAGTGAAACCCAAGGCGCTTTGGTCAAGCATGGACACCTCAACACCTTCTTTCATTAAAACTCCAGCAATATACAACATACCCAACGGTGGCCACGCTTTCGTGCACATTTCCAAACCGCCCGGCGACTGACTGGGGTTTATGAATGAAAACTTCATTTTCCATCACATGGCACATCAATTATTTTAAACAGATAAAATAAGCTTTGCCCGAAAATGGCAAAGTTAATAGGAAAACTTCTTCTTTCTCAAAGTGAAAAGAAATGCGCAAATTCAAACAAACAAACGAAATCATCAAACTAATGCATAAAAAAGAAATTATACGCAACATAGGCGTAATCGCCCACATAGACCATGGAAAAACAACAATGACAGATTCCCTAATGGCTGAGGCGGGATTACTGTCGCCAACCATTGTGGGCTTCAGAGCCTTAGATTATCTTGAGGAAGAGCAAAAACGTGGAATAACAATCAAAACAGCAAACATCTCTTTGCTTCATGAAACGCAAGGCATTTCCTACCTAATCAATTTGGTTGACACGCCAGGTCATGTGGATTTCACAGGCAAGGTTGCAAGGGCATTACGTGCTATAGACGGCGCCGTTGTTGTGGTTGACGCTGTAGAAGAGATTATGGCTCAAACAGAAACCGTCACGCGTCAAGCCCTTGAGGAAATGGTCAAGCCTGTTCTTTTCATAAATAAAGTTGACCGCCTAATTGAGGAGATTAAGCTTTCAGAAAAGGAAATTCAAAACAAATTTGCACGCATAATCAAGGATTTTAACAATTTAATCGAAATTTACGCGGAACCTCAGTTTAAGAAAAAATGGAAGGTTAACCCAGAAAAAGAAAGTGTCGCCTTCGGCTCAGCCCTCCACAGATGGGGTTTAACGGTTTCAATCGCCAACGAAAAAGGAATAAAATTCACTGATTTAATAGACGTTTATGAAAAGAAAAGGCGTAAAGAATTGTCACGTTTGATCCCCTTACACAATGCCATACTCAACATGGTGGTTAAAAATATTCCAAACCCCGTTGAAGCCCAAAGATATCGAATACCAAAAATTTGGAAAGGTCCAATAGATTCGGAAATAGGTAGGGCAATGTTAAACTGCGACGAAAATAGACCAGCAACAATGTGCATAACAAATGTGCAATCCGACATGAAAGAAGGACTAATTGCAACTGGAAGATTATTTTCTGGCTCATTAAAAGAGGGAGACAACGTTTATTTGGTTAATGCAGGAAAAGAATGCAGTGTTAAACAAGTTTCAATCTATATGGGTTCTTTTAGGGAAAGCGTCAACCAAATCACTGCTGGTAACATAACCGCCCTCGCTGGTCTGGATTCGGCGAGAGCTGGCGAAACTCTAGTTGATGTAAAATATAAGGAGGTTATGGTTCCTTTTGAGCGGATAAAATACCTTTCAGAGCCAGTGATGACAATAGCCGTTGAGCCTAAAAACCCAAAAGATTTGCCACGCCTAATTGAAGCCGCGAATAGGCTTTCTATAGAAGACCCAAACATTTTCGCCACCATGGACAAGGAAACTGGACATTATTTGTTAAGCGGAATCGGCGAACTCCAATTAGAAATTGCCATAAAACTCCTTGCCGAGTATAATGGAGGAATAGAACTCTTAGCATCAAATCCAGCAGTCACTTATAGAGAAAGCATCACGGCAAAAGGCGCAACCGTCACCACAAAAACGCCAAACAAACAAAACAGTTTTAGGGTTCAAGTGGAACCATTAAAAAAAGAAGTTGTGGAGTTAATCGAGAAGGGCGAATTTACTGAGGAGATGAGTGAAAAATTTTACGCCTTAAACAAGTATGGAAATATGCTTGTAAACTTAACAGATAACATTGACGTTGAAGAGGTGAAGGAAAGCATAATTTTAGGATTTCACTGGGCATGCGGAAGAGGTCCCCTCTGCGAAGAACCATTAAGAGGAGTCAAAGTCAATTTGGTAGATGCCCAAATTCATGAAGACCCAAAACTGCACGAAACCGCCCAAGTCATGCGCGCCATAAGCCGCGCAATTTTAGGCTCGGTCCTAACAGCCAAACCTTTGCTTCTTGAGCCAATTTATAAAATTGAAGTTTCCGTTCAAACTCAATGGTTCGGCGCATGCTCAAACATTATAACCCGCAGACGTGGAAAAATACAGGCAACAGAAAATAGAGGAATCCTAACAATGATTAACGGTTACATTCCAGTCTCAGAAACTTTTGGCTTATCCGCCGAGCTACGTTCAGCAACATCCGGTCGAGCCTTTTGGCAATGCACCTTCTCTCACTGGGAAAAAACCCCAGAAAATGTCGCTGCAGAAGTTATAAAGCAAATTCGTGCCAGAAGGGGGTTGCCGCCAAAAATTCCAAAATCAGAAAAATTCATAAACGCAATCTAAAATGCACATTAGCCTCATGAGTAAAGACGTGAAGTTAACATGAAAATTTGGTTAAATCCTTCATGCCCATTCGATTTGGATGTGACACTTTGTTGTGGACAAGTCTTCAGATGGGATAAGCATGGTGAATGGTGGTACGGCGTAGTTGAAGGAAAAGTCTTGAAATTACGTCAAATAGGCAATGAATTGGAATTTGAGAATGCAGATGTAGATTTTGTTAAGAACTATTTTGGGTTAAATGATGATTTGCCCTATATCTTTTCGAAAATAAGCAAAGATGAGCACATGAAACAAGCAGTTGAAATTTTTAAAGGTTTAAGAATTATTCGCCAAAATCCTTGGGAATGCTTAGTCTCATACATTTGCGCTACATACAAAAACATCTCAGCAATAAAACAAATATTATTTAACTTATCCAAAAAATTCGGAGAAGAGATACGCTTTGAGGGACAAAAATTCTACACTTTTCCAACGCTAGAAAGGCTGGCGAAAGCTGCCACCCAAGAATTAGCTCATTGTGGATTAGGTTACAGAGTTAATTATGTAGCTGAAACAGCAAAGCTGGTACATAAAAACCATTTTGATTTTGAAAGTTTAAGAAAAATGAGCTATGAAGAGGCAAAAAATGAATTGTTAAAATTTAAGGGCGTAGGCTTAAAGGTGGCAGATTGCGTTCTTCTCTTCGCTTTAGGAAAGCTTGAAGCCTTCCCAGTGGATGTTTGGATAAAACGGGTCATCCTAAAATATTATGCAAACCATTTTCCAAAGGAGTTTGTGAGAAAAATTTCTGGTAAAAAATCGCTTAGCAAAACAGAATACAAAGAACTGAATTTGTTTGGAAGAAAATATTTTGGAGAATATGCAGGGTACGCTCAAGAATATTTATATCACTATGAAAGAACAAGGGTTTAGATGAGGTTTTTCTCTTTTAAGGTTTTAGCGGCTTGATTCCCATTGGTTGTCGTTATGGATATGGCTTCAGAAACAAGCGTTATGAGATTGGCGTAATTGTGCTCTTTAATGTGATTGATGATTTCATTAAGCTTGGCATTAACGTTTTGAAAGCCCTCAACTCCCGAAGCATTTGCGGCAATGTTAACCTCTTGAATCAAAGCATTAAGATATGCTAGTAAAAGTTTTTCTGCTCCAGCGGTTTCCTCATTTTTCATGTTGTTTAGAACTTCTAAGAGGTTGGCGGTTAGGATTAAATTTGACTTTATATTTTCCGCATAGTGAAAAACAATTATGGCTTTTTTAATTTCTAACAAGGCATTTTCTCTCAAACAACAATAAACCTATAAAATGATAAGTTTTTTGTCGTCCAAGCCTATTCAACAGAAGCTCTCCTTCGCCATTTTTCAATTCTATTCGCAACTTCCTCCTCAAGCCTTTCTTTAGAAACAAGGCGTCCTCTCACTATAACCTCATCGTCTAGGGCTATGCTTGGAGTGCCCACAATTTCAAGGGCTAAACCTTCTTTAAAGCCTTCCTCAGTTGCCATATTCACTTCCCTAAAAGAAATGCCAAACTTCTCCGCAACCTCCCTTGCAACAATTTTAGCAGTTGGACAAACAGCACATGTGGGCAAAGTGAAAACCTTCAACTCCATATGTTCCCCTCTCTCAAACATAATCTTAAGAGACGATAACTTTTTAAAATCTTCCATAACTTCCGCTCCAAAGCGGAAAACGTTTAAATTAAATTGAAAACAGCATAAATAGAGAGAAAGGGCCCGTAGCTCAGCTAGGTTAGAGCGACAGGCTCATAACCTGTTGGTCCCCGGTTCAAATCCGGGCGGGCCCATATCAATTAATGCTTTAGTTTTGCTGTGAGGCTGGCAACCCTTTTACCAAGCTCTCTGCAGTATTCGAGTTCTTCTTTGCATGGGGAGCCAACGGCTGTTGCGCCATAGTGTTTGTCATTGGCTCTTCCTTGCACTATCATGCCGTGAACTAGCATGGCTTGTATTATGGAGAGTAATGTAGTTTCTGCGCCTGTTGCTGTTCCGCCGGAGCTTGTGAAGGCGGCGCCTACTTTTCCTTCAAGTTTTCCATGAATTTTTACGGATTCGTCTATGAGGTTTTTGAGTTTGGCTGACATTTGCCCATAATATGTTGGCGAACCCATTATTATTCCATCAGCATTCTTTAAGTCTTCAAGGTTTGTTTGGTCAACTCTTTTTAGAATGACTTCGGTTCCGCTGATTTGTTTTGCGCCTTCAGCAACCGCCAAAGCCATCTTCTCAGTGTTTCCAGTTTTAGAATCATAAACCACTAGAATTTTCACCATCGCTATCCACTCTCAAAACGCTTGTAAAATTTACTATTTTAGCTTTATCACATGATTGGTTGGAATAGAAGATTTTTCCACAAGCTATAAGTGTTTAAATGGTATTAAGTTTCATGGGGAGAATGGTAGACATCTTATAGGGGAGAAAGGAGAGAGGGAGAAAAATATTTATTCTACCATTCTCCTCATACATCATTTTTCATTATGCATGTATATGTTGCTTTTAAACTTTTCTTTGAATTTTGGATTTAATCCCTTATAAATAGGTTTGGTTTAGTGGTTAAATGCAATCGAAATCCGATATTTCGCAAGTGTAAATAAGCCCAGTGCCATTATGTCTTATCTTTAAATAATAAGTCATAAATCGTAATATTGACCAGAGATGGCGAAATCTCCCGCAAATCCCCTTTTTTCTGTTTCTTTTTTGGTTTGGTACGTGTTTCTTGTGTTTTAGGTTTGGTTCAGGGGTTTTGGAGTTTCTTTCTGTTTTGAAGTTAGAATGCGTAATGTTTATAGTGAAGGTTAGCGCTTTTCACAGTTCTACTCAGATGGAGGTTTTGTTGAGGATTTCTATAATTGCGTAGAAGAGAAAGCGTGTAGACAGCATAAGGCTTAACACCTTTATACTTTGGCATCATTGGACTATTTAGGAAGTGGGCGAGTTATTCCTCTTTTATTTCGTTTCCGCAGTAAGGACAGAAGTTAAATTTTCTCCAAATCTCCTTTTCACATTCAGGGTATTTGATTGGTTCCTCAACCAACACTTGAAGGAGAAACTCCAGCAAACAGCGCTAAACGACATAAGACTGAAACAGGAAGCCCAAAACCCCCAATAGCAAAGGAGGTGAAAACAAAATTTAGTGTGTGCGTGTGTGCGTGCAACCCACCCAAACAAAACACCAAACGCCCCACCAAAACTCTAAAGAAAGGAAATCCATGGCACTTCCATGGAAAAATAAAGAAAAATAAAGGAAAAGAAAGTTTAGAAGGGTTTAAGGGAGCGTTTGGTTAGCTAAGGGTGTTTTGTCATCATTGTTTTATCATTGTTTTGGGCTTCTTTTCGCCTTGAGAAGACCGCCCGGCAAACTGTTAAACAACCCACGCAGTAGGCGTGCACACACACGCACACACAAACTGCGAAACAGCGATAGAAGAGTCTTCCGCAAATTTTATTTTTAGTACCAGATTAGTTTAGAGTTTGGAGGGAGGATAGGTTTGTTAAGAAAACTGTTTCTGGAACGATGCTTCTTCTGCTTTTAATAGGCATGCAACATACAACCTCTTAGTCGTCACGTTTGAGATCACGTGAATAGAGAATCCTTTTGATGGATTTCTGCTATTGATTTGTAATTTTTATTTTCCAGTCACAACCTTTAGCTTTTGCGTTTGGAAAGAGTGAGATGTAAAGGATATTCGTTAGGCATGTGAGTAGTGTTGTCTTTCGTGGAGTGGCTGCATAGGAAAGCGGAGGAGAATGCGCATAACGAGATTTTATCATTCTTGT
>JASEJA010000045.1 GCA_030017755.1 Candidatus Bathyarchaeota archaeon | reverse complement strand
AAAGGGCTGTTTTGTGCAGCATAGTGGGCAATGTGATTGAATTTGATATTCCAGGTCACAACTTCACTTTTGGTAGTATCAGAAAACTTTTCAGAAATGCTGGGAAAGACCTAGCCATAGATGATGCTGGTAAGATTTATGAATTGGCAAAAAAAGCCACAACAATCCTCTACTTGACAGATAATGCGGGTGAAATCGTCTTTGACACGTTGCTTGTTGAACAGTTGAAGAACATGGGCGTAAAGGTTGTTGCGGCTGTTAAAGATAAACCAGTAATTAATGATGCCACATTGGAGGATGCAGAAGTTTCTGGAATGAAAAAAATTGCCGACAAAGTGGTTACCACGGGAACAGACGCTGTGGGTTTAGCCATAAATGAAGTTTCAAAAGAATTTCTCGAAGTTTACAATAGCGTGGATTTGGTTTTCGCCAAGGGCATGGGATACGCTGAAACATTAACAGAATATAAGCTCAAAAAGCCTCATGCACTATTTTTCAGAACAAAATGTAATCCAGTCGCAAACTTTTTTGCAGTGGCAAAGGAGAAAAACGTTGCAAAATTGATGATGTAAATGAAATTGCCGTCAATAAGTCTAAACAGTGAAAAGCTTTCACATTTTGAGGAAGCCATCAAGCAAGAATGGATTGTAACAAATGGTTTAGGCGGTTATGCTTCTTCCACGGTTTTAGGCATAAACACACGAAAATATCATGGATTGCTCATAACTGCTTTTCATCCGCCAGAAGAACGCAGAGTATGTCTAGAAAAGCTGGATGAAGAAGTAAGCATTGGAAATAATATTTACCCGTTATATGCTAACGAATTCGAAAATGGAATTTTTCCAAAAGGATACCTATTCCTAAAAGAGTTTTCAATTTCACCTTTCCCAAAATACGTTTATGTTGTGCAAGATGTCGAAATTCACAAAATAATTTTCATGCCCCACCAAAGAAATGCCCTCTTAGCCTTTTACAGAGTTCTAAATAAGGGCGATTTAGACGCTAAAATTCGAGTTTTTCCACTTATAAACTGTAGACACATTCATTCTGTGACAGACAAGTGGAAAATTCCTGGAACATTCACTCAAAAGCAGGAAGATAGAGAAGTGGAAATACACTTCAGCAGTCCCCAATCTGTGCTTATAATGAAAATAACAAACGGTTATTATTATACAGCTGAAAAGTGGATTGAAAAAATTTTTTACCGCGAAGAAGCCATGCGAGGCGAAACATGCATAGACAACTGTTTTCAACCAGGATACATGGAAGTTGAGGTAAAGGCTGGCGCAAAAGAGAGTTTTGCAATAATTTTTGTTGCAAGCGAAAATGAAGGTGATGCGAGAAAAACTCTGGAGGGAGCGCCTTCCTTGGTTTATGATGTGGAAGCCTTATACGAGAGAGAAACTGAGCGTCGCAAAAAATTTTTGGCAAAATTTTACGAGGAACATGCGAGCATTCGTGAAAAGGACTGGTTAAGTTGGATTCTTTTGGCAGGAGACATGTTTATAGTTAAAGGGATGACTGATTTAGAGAAGACTGTTATTGCGGGTTACCACTGGTTTGAGAGTTGGGGAAGAGACACCTTCATTTCTTTGCCAGGATTAATGCTTTTAACTGGAAGATTTGAGGATGCAAGAAAAGTTTTCATGACATTCCAAAAACATTGCAGAGATGGTTTAATCCCAAACTTTTTGCCAGAACATTCAAGAGAACCAGCCTACAACACGGTTGATGCAACTTTATGGTTTTTTAACGCCATACTGCAATATGTGAAGTATACAGGGGATTTCAAATTCATACAAGAACAGTTGTGGGACACCTTAAAATTAATCATGGAAAACCACACTGAAGGAACAATCTTCGGCATACGCTTAGATGCTGATGGACTACTCGCTCATAATCCACAATTAACATGGATGGACACGGTTGTGGATGGTCAACCAGTAACCCCGAGAGGCGGAAAAGCCGTTGAAGTTCAAGCATTATGGTATAATGCGCTAAGGATTATGGAGACTTTGGCGAGTAGTTTCAAGGAAAAAGGAGAAGCAGAAAAATACGTAAATATTGCCGAGAAAGCGAAGGAAAGTTTTGTTGAAAAGTTTTGGAATGCTGAAAAGAACTGTTTGTTCGATGTTGTAGGTGAAAATGAAAAGGACGCTTCTTTACGACCTAATCAAATAATTGCTGTAGCCTTAGACTTTACGATGCTCGATAAAACGAAAAGCGAGAAAATAGTGGATGTTGTGCAACGTGAACTTTTAACGCCTTATGGCTTAAGAACCCTGGCAAGAAACGACCCAAAATATGTGGGGGCCTATAGTGGCAACAGAAGAAGCAGAGACAAAGCCTATCACAACGGCACCGTTTGGCCTTGGCTACTGGGGCCATTCACAAAAGCCTATTTAAAAACGAAGGGTTACGCTGATTTTAGACGCGAATACGCTTTAAAGAATTTTCTCTTACCATTATTTACT
Organism: Candidatus Bathyarchaeota archaeon; assembly: GCA_030017755.1. Lineage (GTDB taxonomy): Archaea > Thermoproteota > Bathyarchaeia > Bathyarchaeales > Bathycorpusculaceae > JASEJA01. The sequence goes on along the minus strand of JASEJA010000045.1, from coordinate 6,197 downwards.
CAACAGCCTTTTAGGGCTGGACTTGGCGCAATAAGCGAAGTTTTTGATGGAGACCCACCTCATACGCCAGGGGGATGCATAGCCCAAGCGTGGAGCATAGCAGAACCATTAAGAGCTTACATAGAAGATATAATGCAAATTAGACCAAAATATGAAAGGGAAATTCTGCAGTTTTAAGCTGAAATTGTTTTTCTTAGGCTTTCCGCAGCAACTTCTGGCGTAACGGTGTTTATGTATACTCCTGTGCTTTTTTCGAACCCAGCCCAAGTGGCCAGTTGTGGATAAACTTCTAAATGCCAATGATAATATTCTTGTGCATTTTTGTTTATGGCTAAGTGAAAACCATAATTGTATGGCGGGTCATTCACCAAATTTTTCAGTCCTCTGAGGCATGTTTTTAATGTTTCAGCAAAAGTTTCCACTTCGTTTTTTGACATTTCAAGGAGTGTAGCTTCATGCTTTTTTGGGAAAATCCAAAACTCTAATGGGTTTACACTTGCATATGGAGTGAAAACCAAAAACTTGGAGTTTTCAAGAACAAGCCGCGGTCCATCCCTTTCCTTTTGCATAATACTGCAGAATACGCATTTCCCATTTCTTTTCCAAAATTTTCTACTCGCCTTGATCTCGTCAGCAACAATTTTTGGAATAAACGGCGTGGCAATTATTTGGCTGTGGGCATGCGAAAGCGACGCTCCAGCCTCTAAACCGTGGTTTCGGAATATGGAAACATACCTCACGTAGGGTTTTGCTGAAAACTCACGGAGCCTATTAATATAACCGTTAATGATATGTATTAATTGTGGAATTTCTGCGTCTGATGGATGCTCATCATGGTTTGGAGATTCAACCAAAACCTCATGATGCCCAACAGCCAAACCCAAATTATCACTCTTCATAAATTGCTCTTGGTTGACCTTTTCTTTCGGCGGAGTGAAAGCGGGATAAAGGTTTGGAACACATCTAATAAGCCAATTTTTATAACGAAAACCATCCTTATCCCTAACTTTTCTTATGCCCTTGCCAGATTTTAGGTACACTAGAACTGCTGGTGGGGTCATATTTTCGTTGCCCGGACACATGGGGCAAACACCAGCCTTAGCCTTTTGTCTCTCCTTTTTGGCGAAGTCTGTGGGACGGCGACCGCGTTCTGTTGCGATGACAACCCATCGGTCAAGCAAATAATCCTTACGAACCTCGTTATGGGTCATGTTGAACTCCAACAGTGTTAGGTTATAGTTCTAAAATAGATTTAGCATTTTCCAAGGTTCGCCCGCTTTTGCACATGTTTTTGGCGCAAAAATCAACCAATACGGACCCTACCCTCTAGGTTTTTAGCATACCCTCTATTATTTTCTTATACATTTTTGCACTTTTCGCATTATCCGCTTTTTGGTTTTTAGGTCAACGGCGAACAAGCCGAATTTCATTTTGAAACCCTTAGCCCACTCATAATTGTCGGTTATAAGACCAGTGGAAATAGCCGCGAACATCGATTTTTTCATCCAGAGCCCTTTCAAGCATTCTCAAGTGGTCAGCAATAAATTTTGGTCTAAGCTCATCCTTTTCATCTGCTATCCCATTTTCTGTCACATAAAGTGGACGCTCATATTTCTCCATCATTTTTAAGGCTTCAAGCATGCCTTCTGGAAAGACTTCCCATCCAAGGTCTGAAGTGGGCATGTCATCCGCGGATTTGTTTTTTGGTTGACATGCAAAACCATAATTCTGCACTATTTCTGGAATTGCTGGGATTCCAGCAAAAATTTTGGCTAAAAATGATTTTCTACCCTTAACCACAAATCTTGTATAATAGTTTACGCCAAGCCAGTCAACACGCTGCCCCAAATAATGTTTTATTTCTCTCTTTTCTTTCATTCCATTGAAGTTTTCATCCAGCCAACCATGAGCAACAGCTTGGGGGAAGAAGCGATTATGCATGTTATCCATAAATTTAGCTGCTTTCACGTGCAACTCTTCTTTTTCGTCAAAGGGTTTTGTCGGTATCACATTATGTATCAAACCCACATTCGCTGGACTGGGACTATCCTCGTCCGCTTTCATGGCGTCCATCTTTTTTATGAGATCATAGGCGCGGGCATGGGGCAACAGCCATGTTTTTAGCCGCTTCTTTAACAGCTTTGAAACTGTTTATTCCAGGCGGAAAACCAGACTCTGGAATCATATAGCCAGCTTCGCATACAGCCATAGGCTCATTAAAGACCGCCCAATTGTCCACAATGTCTCCAAAATTCCACGCCACATAAGCCGCATACTTTGCAAACTCGATTATGTTTGTTTGTCAAACCATCCTTTTGCGCCCTTCTTTAGCTTGGTTTTACGAACGGTTATTGGGTCATGCATCCACAATGGAAGCGTGAAATGGTTTAGACAGACGAAAACTTTGAAGCCCTTCATCCTCAAATCCTCTATCACGGCTCTATAATGGTTTAACGCTTCGTTGTTCGCCAACTTTTCAAGCCCTTCCAAGGCTTTAGCATCAACATCTATCCGAGAAAAGTTGCCATCAGGAGCATAATCAAACTCCACAGACACGGCTTTTGTGCTACTCGGAAAGATTCTACTCCACTCAATACCGATTCTATAAGCATTCAACCCTAAGCTTTTAGCCAAATCATGGTCTTTCTCATATAAGCTCCAGTAATCCACCCCATTTTCTGGCAAGTCACCGCTTACTATTCCCCGCCTTATGTTTTCATCATCATGCACCCAAACATACCAATCCGTATTAGGGTCTAAGCTTCTTCCACTCTTGTCTCCCATCCCAAACTGAAAACCACTCACAGAAACTCCCCAAAGAAACTTTTCAGGAAAACCCATAACACTCACAATAATATAGAAATGCCCATGCATATTTAAATGGCGGTGAGCCACTGAGGTTCGACATCCAGAATCCGCCCAACCCCTCAAACCTACACTCGTACCCGCACCCCCTCGAGCGCTAAACGTCCAGACTTAGGTTGCTCCCTCCCGGGCCTGGCCAGGTTCACCTGGTAAACGCTGGAGACAGCTTCCCTACGGAAGCAGCCCAGCCTCCGCCAGCCCCAAGGGACGGGTAGTCTTTGTTTCGGAGTGAAGGGTTTAGGCAGCCACGGAAGCCTCAGCCTCAGCTTTCGGCCCGTCATATAGAGGGTTTACGGTGTAGGGGACCCCTAGCCCCCCGCCTAAGACCCACCGCCAAAACATTCTGAAGAGTATTCAAAAGTATAAAACTTTATCCTAGGCAACATTTCCAAAAATGGAGAAGCCAAGTTGGATTTTTTATACTACTTATACATACCAAATAGTGTTGTGGTAGGGAAGGCAAATCTTTGACCAGTGTTTCAGAGGTTAAGTTTACTAGGCACGCACTTGAGAAGTTTGATTCTTTGAAACGTTATGGTTTTCATATTGATGAAAGTCAAGTTGTGGATGTTGTTCTCAACCCTGAGCATGTTGAAAGAAGAGATAACCAGTTTTTTGCTGTAAAACTAATTGATTCCAAACATGCTTTAAGGGTTGTTTACGAGAAAAGAAAAGGCTTTTTAGTTGTCATTACTTTTTATCCTGTTAGGCGGGAGCGTTATGACTTATAAGATTAAGTATGATGGAGATGCTGATGTCTTAACGATTGTCCTTAAAGAGAAAGGCAAGCTTTCTCACGCAGAGGAGATAGGCGACATCATAGTTCATTTTGATGAAAATGGAAAACCGCTTTTTATGGAGATACTTAAAGCTAGTAAGATAGTGCCCTTAATGGTTGAGGGTTTAGCTAAAAAAGAAGTCGTAGTAGCATAACCTTCGATACTAGCCTCCACCTGAGACCCACCGCCAAAACATTCTGAAGCATATTTAAAAGTTTAAAACTTTACCTTAGTGAGTTGTTGAGCCGCTCTAGGTAGGGTTTGAATCCTTTGATGATTGGTGTGGTAATTTATTTCTGGAATTTCGTAACTGTGAAGAGCTTTTATTCTCTCAGAAAGCTTGCTGAACAAGTCTTTTCAGGTTTTCATCAAAATTATATGTTCTTGTGCTTCGTCAATTTTTTCATTCCACGAGAAAAGCGAATGCGTTGGACCAATTATATTGGCACACGCAATTAATTTTTCATCAAGCAAAGCCTTAGAAATTTTTTCAGCCTCTTCTCTGTTTGCAGTTGTTACTAAGACAATGGCATAATCTTTTTCCAACGTTTTTCACCTTACAGAGTATTTGTGAAATGGGGCAAATTATTTTTGCCGTAACAACCCATTATGTTTAAAGCTGCTCTGAATTTGGAGAGGAATAAGATTTGAAGAGGATAGGTGTTGTTACGAGTGGTGGAGATGCGCCTGGAATAAATGCTGCCATCCGCGCCATCGTGCGCATTGCATATGCGAATGATTTGAGGGTTTTCGGTTTTGAAAGGGGGTGGGAAGGCTTGTTAACAAACAGTTTTATGGAGCTTAATCCCCGCTCAGTTGGCGGCATAATCCAGTTAGGCGGAACAATCCTTCGCACTTCAAGGTGCCCACAATTTAAGAGGAAAGAGGGATTGAAGAAGGCTGCTGAAACCCTTGCCCTACACAAGATTGAGGGGTTAATTGTTATTGGCGGCAACGGCTCCTTTAAAGGAGCCTTGGAATTGAGCAGAGAAACGGAATCGCTTATGATTGGGTTCTAGCAGCCATAGACAATGACGTTTATGGCACAGAAGAAACCATAGGTTTTGATACTGCAGTGAACACGGCTGTTTCTGAAATTGATAAAATTCGGGACACAGCCATATCGTATGAAAGAATTTTCATAGTTGAAGTTATGGGAAGAACAAGAGGCTTTTTAGCGGCAACTGTTGGCTTAACTGTGGGTGCAGAAGTGATTCTGGTTCCGGAAGAAAAATTGAGTTTAGAGGAAATTTTCAAAGTCATCAAAGAAAACAGCGCACAAGGGAAACGCTCAGGCATAATCGTGGCAGCAGAAGGCGTAGGCGATACACATAAAATTGCAAGGGAGATTCAGAGGCATACTGGCGCAGAGGTTAGACTTAGCATTTTAGGGTATGCACAAAGGGGCGGAAACCCAACAGCTAGAAGCAGATTTTTAGCCAGTCTCTTCGCAAACCAAGCCGTGGAACTTCTGCTGAAGGAGAGGGGAAGTAGAATTGTCGGGTTACAGAATGGAAAAATAACGAGTGTAAAACTTGAGGAATCATGCAGCAGAGAAAAGCCTTTGGATTTAGGGCTTTTAAAATTGGCTAGGGTGCTTGCAACCTAATCGTTAACCAAAGAAAACTTTTGCTATTTCATAAAGCCCCAAGTTAACTGTTTTCCTTTTTCCAACCACATCTTTCAAGGGAATGGAAACAATTTTGTTTCCTTGAAGGGCGACCATGTGCCCAAATTTTCCCTCATTCACAAAATCCACTGCTGCTATTCCAAAGCGTGTGGCTAAAATTCTATCGAAGGCTGTTGGTGAACCTCCACGTTGAATGTGTCCCAAAACTACAACGCGGGTTTCGATGTTTAGGCGTTTTTCGATTTCTTTTCCAAGATAGTAGCCGATTCCTCCGAGGCGTATGTGTCCAAACTCGTCGATGGTTTCGCTGTAAACGATTTCTTTTCCACCTTTTGGTTTGGCGCCTTCAGCAACGACGATTATGCTGAAGTTTCTTCCTCTTTCATGTCTGCGCATAATGTATTCGCAAACTTCATCAACATCAAAGGGTTTTTCGGGTATTAGTATGACATCTGCGCCTCCTGAAATTCCAGCCTCTAAGGCTATCCAGCCTGTGTATCTTCCCATGACTTCGAGGATCATGACTCTGCGGTGGGTTTCGGCTGTTGTGTGGAGTCTATCGAGGGCTTCTGTTGCTATGGATACTGCGGTGTTAAAGCCAAAAGTATAGTCTGTACCCGATAAGTCATTATCAATCGTTTTTGGAACGCCGACGCATTTTAGTCCGAAATCAGCCATTTTGTGGGCTACGCTTAATGTGTCGTCGCCGCCTATGACTATAACAGCGCCTATTTTGGGTTTGTTCGAGAGGTGCCTAAAATTGAGCCTCCACGCGGAAGAATTCCAGAAACAGACTTTAAATCTAAAGGCAAAAATTCGCCTTCGAGAAGCCCACGCCATCCATCTTTTATTCCCACAATTTCATAGCTATACTGCTGAATTCCTTTTCTAACAACTGCCCGGATAACAGCGTTTATTCCTGG
>JASEJA010000044.1 GCA_030017755.1 Candidatus Bathyarchaeota archaeon | reverse complement strand
TTAAAAGGCGCGCAGGAAGAGCTAAAAAACCAAAGATTCTCAAATGTAGGGCTTCTTGTCCTAAGAGCCTTGGAGCAAATGATAGAAGCATGCTCAGTTAAAGAAGGCCTACACTTTCATGAACACCCAAGAACCGCCCATAAAAACCGACGAAATTGGCTCAAAACACATCACCCAGACCTATTGGACATGTGAGAATAGCTTTGGGGCATTTATGGAGCCTTAGGATATGGAGGATTAAACGGCGAAAGAGCTGAAAAGGCGTTGGGCATCCTCAAGAGATGCTTAAGCGAATTAAGTAGAAGGGAAAAGATTGAAATCAGCGGTCTATGAGGAAATAGAACACATTGCCACCAAAATAAAGGAAATAGATGGAACCTTAGGCGTGGTACTTTTTGGCAGCTATTCAAGAGGCGACTATGATGAAGGAAGCGACATTGACCTACTGGTCATTTTCAAAGATAAAAACAAGCTTAGCAAAGGTTCCAAAAAGATGTACGAAACAACAGCCAAAAGCACCAATTCTTCCAAGTTATAGCCCTAACCCTCAACGAGTTTAAAAAATCACCACTTCGAGAATCAGTATTACGAGATGGGAAAATATACTATGCAAACAAAGAGGTAAAGAAACTGCTAACCCAAACATACAAACCCTACGCTCTCGTAACCTATACCACTGCAAAACTTAACCCAAAAGAAAGAGTACTCTTCACCCATAAACTCGAAGGACGAGGCAAAGGCAGATACAGATACAATGGACTCATACAAAAGTTGGGCGGATGCAAGGTTGGGAAAGGCGTAGCAATGATCCCTGTTGAAAACCTAAAAATTTTGACAGAACGCCTAGAGAGAAAAGGAGTTAACTATACCATAAGATATGTCGGACATAAAAACCTCTCCCACTCATACTACATTCTCCACAAACCCACAAGCGTCAACAATATTCACGTTTTACAAACGGAATTGGAGCAATACGGAAGCCCAAACATGATCGAAAAGTTAACATTTATGAGAGTGGAGTTGGAAAACCTTTCATTAATAATAAATGGAAGCACAATAGAATAGATGTATGGTGAAAACACATGACTAAATCATCCTCGGTTTCAGGCTTTTATAAACTCACTCCAAAAGAACGCCTAAAATTTGTCAAAGAATTTGCCGGGTTAACCAATGAAGAATGCGCTTTACTACAGAATACTGGCTCCTTACCATTAGACCTAGCCGACCGCATGATAGAAAACGTCATCGGAGCCATACCAATACCTTTAGGCATAGCTGTAAACTTCCTCATAAACAAACGTGACTATCTAATTCCCATGGCTATTGAAGAACCCTCAGTCGTAGCAGCAGCAAGTTATGCCGCAAAAATGGCAAGAGACGGTGGAGGCTTCCATACAAGCAGCACACCACCAATAATGATTGGACAAATACAAACAGTTGGCATAAAAGACCCATATGCAGCTAAAATACGCATAATCCAAGCAAAAGAGGAAATCCTAAAAAAGGCTAATGACCAAGACCCCGTGCTTGTTTCCGTAGGCGGCGGAGCAAAAGACCTAGAAGCAAAAGTAATCCAAACAACCCAAGGACCAATGCTAATAACAGAGTTGCATGTGGACTGCCGAGATGCCATGGGTGCTAATGCAGTAAACACAATGGCAGAAGCCATCGCACCCATAATAGAACGCATAACAGGCGGACGCGTTTATTTGCGCATAATCTCAAATTTGGCTGTTAAACGCCTAGCAAGAGCATGGTGCACAGTGCCAAAAGAGGCAGTGGGCGGAGAAGAAGTCGTGGACGGCATAGTAAACGCATGGGCTTTCGCCGCAGCAGACCCATATCGGGCAGCTACACACAACAAAGGCATAATGAACGGCATAATAGCCGTAATAATCGCAACATGCAACGACCACCGCGCAATCGAAGCAGGAGTCCACGCCTACGCAGCAAAAAACGGTCACTATACAACGCTTTCAACATGGGAGAAAAACGAAAACGGCGACTTAATAGGCTCAATAGAACTGCCAATGGCCGTAGGCCTAATAGGCGGCGCAGTAAAAACACATCCAGTAGCACGCATAGCCCTAAAAATCTTAGGAGTAAAAACAGCCAACGAATTCGGCGAAGTCTTAGCCGCTGTGGGCTTAGCGCAAAACTTAGGCGCCTTAAGAGCCTTAGCCCACGAAGGAATACAACGCGGACACATGTCACTCCACGCAAGAAACATAGCAGTAGCAGCAGGCGCAACTGGCGAACTGATAGATTTGGTGGCAGAAAAGATGGTTGAAGAAAGAAAAATCCGCATGGACAGGGCAAAAGAACTTATAGAAGAGCATAAAGCCACTGGAAAACTCTAAAAGAAATGTAACCGCAGTTAACTGCGGCGAAACAAATGAAAATAATACCCGGACCAGCATCAAAACAGCTAGGCGAAAAAATAGCAGAGCTTATAAACGCGGAAACCGTGCCAATAATCTTCAAAACGTTTCCAGACGGCGAATCCTACATAAGATTAGAAGGCGAAGTGCAAAACCAAGAAGTTTTCATAGTGCAAACAACAAGCCCACCGCAAGACGCCAAAATTATGCAATTAGCTTTCATCGCAGATGCGGCAAAAAGAAACGGAGCAAAAAAAGTAACCGCCATCGTGCCATATTTGGCTTATGCCCGCCAAGACAAGGCTTTCCTGCAAGGCGAAGCCATAAGCATCGAAATAATTGCACGAATGTTAAAGGCTGCTGGAATAGACAGCCTAATAACCGTGAACGTTCATCAAGAAAAAGTATTAAAGAAATTTCCGTTCCCAGCAAAAAATGTTTCAGCAATAAGGCTGTTAGCCGAATATTTCCGAAATAAGGGATATGCTGGAGCTTTTGCGCTTGCGCCAGACCAAGGCGCCATGCAAATTGCTGAAGAAGCCAAGAAAGTTTTGGGCGGAGAATGCGGTTACTTGGAGAAACAAAGAGACCGTTACACGGGGCAGATTAGCGTTGAAAAGAAAACTTTTGATGTTAGAGGGAAAACTGCCATAATCTTTGACGACATCATAAGCACGGGTGGCACAATTGTTGCTGCTTCTAAAGTTTTGAAGGAACTTGGAGCCCAAAAGGTTTTTGCTGTTTGTGTTCACCCGCTCCTTATTGGAGATGCTGAAAGGCGAATTCTCGAAGCTGGAGCTGAAGAGATCGTTGGCACAGACACTGTTCCAAGCCATGTGAGCAAAGTTTCCATTGCACCATTAATAAGCGGGATAATTCGGGAGCATAAAAGTGGCTAAACTTTTCTTTCTATTATCAGGCGAACATGAAACCCTACCAGTTTCAGAGTTAAAAGCCATCCTTGAAGCAGAAGATTACGAATATAAAATATTGGAAGAGCTTGACCAAGCGTTAAGGCTTGAGGCAGAATTAAAATGTATAGAAGCCATAAAACGCAGAGCTGCCCTCACAAGAGTTTGCGGATCAGAGCTATTCACATGCGAAGCAGACACAAGTAAAATAATCAAGACTGTAAATTCTGCAAACTTTAGCAAAATCTTGAAGGATGACGAAAGCCTTGCCGTTCGCGTAAAACGCATAAAAAATCACGCTCCAAACATTAACAGTATGGCTCTTGAAAGAAAAATTGGAGAAATCATCCTCAACAAGAAAACAAAAGCCAAAGTAAACCTAAAAAATCCAGAAAAAACCTTTACTGGAATATTGACAGACAAAAAATTCCTTTTCGGCGTAAAAATGGCTGAAATTTCGCCCACACCCTTTATGGATAGGCGCCCAAAGAAAAAGCCCTTCTTTCATCCATCAGCCATGCCAGCAAAACTTGCAAGATGCATGGTTAACCTAGCAAAACCAAAGAGTGGCGAACTGGTTTTCGACCCCTTTTGCGGGACGGGAAGTATGCTTATAGAAGCTGCACTTATTGGTTGTCGTGTTTCGGGTTTGGATATTCAGCGGAGCATGGTAAGGGGCACCTTAAAAAATATGGCTTACTTCAACGTTAAACCAGAAGGCCTCATACTTGCCGATGCCAAAAAACCACCAATAAGAAAAGTTGATTGTGCGGTAACAGACCCACCATATGGAAGGTCTGCAACAACTCTTAAACGAACAACGAAACAGATAGTTGAGGAAGCGTTAATGGCTGTTTCCGACATGCTCAGCAAAGGAAAAAGGGTTTGCATGGCTGCACCAAAAACGTTAAACATTGGAAGAATAGGCACAAGTTTAGGCTATAAACATTTAGAGTCCCATTTCGTTTATGTTCACAGAAGCCTCACAAGAGAAATAGCAGTATTCGAGAAGGTATAAACCATATGAGCCTAAACGTGATTTTTTTGGGCACAGCTGGAAGCGTTCCAACACCAAAAAGAAGCCTACCAGCCATCCTCATACAACGGAAAGGCGAACAAATAATGTTCGATTGCGGCGAAGGCGTGCAAAGACAAATGATAAAGGCTAAGGCTGGATTCCATAAAAAAATGAAAATTTTCATAACGCACATGCATGGCGACCACATTCTGGGATTGCCAGGACTGTTACAAACCATGGCATTACTTGACAGAGAAAGGAATCTTGACATTTATGGACCGCCAGGGATAAAACGCTTTTTAGAAGGCATTAGGGAAACAGTACAGTTTGTCCTAACATTTCCAGTTGAAGTTCACGAAATACATAAAGCTGGTATTATTTGCGAAGAGGAAGAATATTATGTCCAAGCGGTTTGGGCAAACCACATAATCCCAAGTTTAGCATATGCGCTCATAGAAAAACCCCGCCCTGGAAAATTTTACCCAGAAAAAGCAAAAGCCTTAGGCATTCCAGAAGGCCCCTTATGGTCAAAACTGCAGCATGGACGCAAAATTAAATTGTCCAATGGGCGAATTATCAAACCTGAAGATGTTACTGGGCCATCCAGACCTGGAAGAAAAATTGTTTACACAGGCGACACAAGACCTTTTGAAGGTTTTGCAAAGTTTGCTTTTAGTGCTGATTTGCTAATTCATGACGCCACTTTAGATGATGAAATGATTGAAAGGGCTGAAGAGGATGGGCACTCTACGCCTGAGCAAGCGGCAAAAAATGCAAAAAAGGCGAAGGTGAAACAGTTAATTTTAACGCATGTGAGCGCAAGATATGATGACGTAAGCATACTTTTAGAGCAAGCAAAGAAAATCTTCAGGAACACAAAAGTTGCTGAAGACTTTTTGAAAATAGAAATTCCGCTTTCAGATGTTTAAAGGAAAAGTTCCCTTAATTTTTGCATGCTCTCTTTAACATGCTCAACGGATTCAACGATTAGAATTTTGTTATAAGAAATTTTCTTAAACAAATTCGTCACATTTTCCCAGTTGATTGTGCCATAGCCTATTCCCAAATGCTGGTCTGCTTTTCCATCATTATCATGCAAATGCACATGCACAATTTTATCTCTAAAAGTTGTTAGGAAACTTTCAATTTGACCATTCAAGTGGGCATGTCCAACATCAAAAACCAAGCCTATCTCCTCGTTAACCTCTTCATAAAATTTGGCGAAATCTTTGACGCTTTTCATTAGGAAGGGGTAGGGTTCGGGAACGTTTTCTATGGCTATTTTGACACCGTAATCCCTTGCTTTTTTTAGAAGTAGGCGTGTTATCTTTAAGTTTTGAAGCCAATCCATGTTAGGATAAAACATGCTAACGCCGGTTTTTAATCCAGGATGGAAAACCCAAACAGAAGCATTTAAGGCATTTGTATAAACCATTGATTTTTCAAGTCTTTTAAGCATGGTTTTCAACATGGGTTTTGAAGGAGAAGCAATGTTTATGTCTGCAAAGGGTGAGTGAACAGAATAGCTTAAGTTGTAAGACTCGCCAATCTCTTTTAATTTTTGAACCCTTCGATTGTTTAGTGTATGAAAACCGTCATCAACAACTTCGATATATGAGGCTTTTGCTTCAAGAATTTGCGCTATAATTTTATTGAAAGGTTTACTTAAACAGTAGAGCGTTGAGATGCCAATTTTAGGTTTAGCCATAACCAAATCCCGCTGGTTTAAACTGAGCTTTATAATTCATAATTTTCTCTTATAAAACTCTAATTTGGCAAAAGTCCACCACAACTAAATCAAAGGGTATGGGTTTAGGCTTGCCAATTTGCAAGTTTAAATTTTTATCGGAAAAGTTTATTCACTCTAAAGTGCTATGAAACAAAAGCACTGGCGGATAATTGTCCGCTGGGATGTAGCCCTAAAAGGCTGAACCATAAACTAGTGAGAGGTGAAAATATGGCGTATAAATATATTGCAGAAGCATGGGCTAAACCTGAAAAATCCTTCGTAGATGAATTAATGCGTCAAAGACTAATAGAATGGCGCAGACAGCCAACAATTACCCGAGTGGAAAAACCCACAAGATTGGATAGAGCCAGAAAATTAGGCTACAAGGCAAAACAAGGCTTCGTCATAGTTCGGGTCCGCGTTAGAAGAGGCGGGTTGGGAAAAAAGAGGCCTAAGGCTGGAAGAAGACCAAAACGTATGGGTGTTAAAAAGTTTAAACCAGCCAAAAGCATGCGATTAATCGCTGAAGAAAAAGCAGCAAGAAAGTTTCCAAACCTCGAAGTTTTAAACTCCTACTGGGTAGGCGAAGATGGTCGCTCAAAATGGTTTGAAGTAATAATGGTTGACCCACACCACCCCGCAATAGCGGCAGACAAGGACGTAAACTGGATAAGTCAAAAACAACATCGAGGAAGAGTTTTCAGAGACTTAACAAGTGCTGGCAAAAAAGTTAGAGGCTTAAGAAGAAAAGGACGTGGAGCAGAAAAACTTAGACCTAGCAAAAAGGCTGGCAGAGGAGAAAAATAAGGCATGGTTATGGCTTTCAAGCCAAAAATTTTCAAAAAAGGCGGAAAAAAGCGTTATGGAAAGGGTTTCAGCCGTGAAGAACTGAAAAAGGCCGGAATAAGCTTAAAAGAAGCCTTAAAATCTGGCATTCCAGTGGATTTTAGGCGGAAAACCATTCACATGGAAAATGTTGAAGCTATTAAAGCCTTCATAGAAAAAGAGAAGCCTAAACCTAAAAAATCTAAGAGAAAATCTAAAAGTTAGTAAATGCTTTAAAGAAAATAGTGATGAAGTTTTGTCTTCTAAAATTCCAATAGGATACATTGACATAAGGGTCTTCGCCCACGCCACCGAAGAATTGAACAAAATTTTGAACGCTGTTCATAACACTCTTCCAACAGAATTGGTTGACACAATCACGTTTAAAAAGACAAGTTTAACTGGACATCATGGAAACCCAATAATCCTTTTAGAAGCAAGAGTTAAAGAGAAAAATGCTGTTCAAGCAGTTTTTAAGAAATTAGCCTCCAGTTTAAGTCCTTTGGATAAGGAGCTTTTACGAAACGAGATTAGGCAGCATTTGGACAGAGGAAACCTTTACATAAGACTTGACAAACAATCAGCCTACCTAAATGAAGTTAAATTTTGCACAATAGACCCCATCCACTTCCGAATACATTTTCAAAAACACAATCCAGAGGAAATAATTGAAATCTGCAGAAAATTCGGGTTGCTTCCATGAAAAGAATATATGCGGATTTACATTTATGCCTAAACATTAGAGACTTGGAAAAAGTTTCCAGCATGATAAATAAAGCCTCAAGACTCGAATATCGTCTAATAGCCATAACTTTTCCATTAACCGCAAGGGAAGAAGAAATCGAGAGAATACGAAATATTAGCAGAGAATACAAAATAGAGATGGCTTCTAGAATAGACCTTAGACCCGGAAATTCGAAAGAGCTAATATATAATCTGAGAAAGCTTAGGAGAAAATTTGAAATAATTGCTGTAATATGCGAATCCAAAACTGTTGCGAGACAAGCAGCCAAAGACCGCCGAGTAGACCTTCTAAACTTTTCATCCCCTAATCCCCAGCAAAGATTCTTTGACGCTGCTGAGGCTGAATTGGCTTCTAAAGCTTTGGCTTCACTTGAAATTGACATAAAACCGCTTTTAACTTTAGAGGGCCCAGCGAGGGTTAGGCTTCTTTCAAGCCTACGGAGAGAAGCGGCAATTGCCCAGAAATTTCATGTTCCAATAGTCATATCCAGCGGAGCTTCAGACGAATTTCTCATGCGAAAGCCAAGGGATATGGCTGCTTTAACTGCGCTCTTTGACTTGGATGAGGTTTCAGCCATAACGGCGGTTTCAAAAAATCCAATGCAAATTGTTAAAAGAAATAGGGAAAATCTCAGTCCAAAGTTTGTTGCGCCTGGAATAAAAGTGATTCGTAAGGGGAAGGATTGTTGAAGAAAGTGAGGCGACGTTATTTAGCCTTAAAAATAGATTCAGATGAAACTTTCAGCTCAAAGGATTTCATGGACGCAGTTTGGAGTGCAATTTCAAAGCTTTATGGGGAATATGGCGCAAGCCAAACGGGCTTGGCCCTAATTGATTATGATGTGGAGAAGGGTTTTGCTGTCTTACGCACTTCGCATACAGCTGTTAAAATGGTTAGAATAGCCTTAGCCTCAATAACAAAAATTGGAATTAAGCCAGCAACAATCCATGTGTTAACAGTTTCTGGGACGATAAAAGCGCTCCACAAGAAATTAGAAAACAGCGTTTATAGAAAGCTTATTTGAAAGTGTTAGGTTTATACTTTGGGGGATGATGATGCCGTCCCAG
>JASEJA010000043.1 GCA_030017755.1 Candidatus Bathyarchaeota archaeon | reverse complement strand
AATAAACTAGTAAGGTTTAAATAAATTATGGCTTATTTCGTAGTTAGCTTCAATAAAGATGGATGGCAATAAATGTCAGGAGAATTCCGTCACATACTAAGAATAATTGGCACCGACATAGATGGCACTCTAAAGGCGCCTTACGCCCTAAGAAAAATTAAGGGAATAAGCCTAAACCTAGCAAACGCGATACTAAAGAAAGCTGGAATCAACCCAGACGTAAGAGCGGGATTTTTAACGGAAACAGAAGTTGAAAGGATAGAAGAGATTATTAATGAACCAACAAAGTTTGGACTGCCAAGCTGGCTTCTAAACAGAAAAAAGGATTTGGAAACTGGAAAAGACATACACCTCATTAGTGCAGACCTAGTCCTAAGAACCAAGATGGACATTGAACGGATGAAGGAGATTAAATCATGGCGAGGATACCGTCACGCCTATGGATTAAAAGCGCGTGGACAAAGAACAAGAACCACTGGAAGAACTGGAAAAGCCTTAGGGGTCAAAAAGAAAGAGGTTATAAGAAAGGAAGGTAAGTAAAGTGGGGGACCCAAGAAAACAAAGGAAAAAGTATGCAACACCCCGTTTTCCATGGCGAACAGACATTCTTCAAGAAGAACTTAAACTTTTGGGCCAATATGGCTTAAGAAATAAGCATGAATTATGGCGACATGAAACAATGCTTTCAAAGTTTAGAGGCATAGCCCGTTCCCTAATTGGCAAAGCGCCGGGAGAGCGAGAAAAAATAGAAGAAGAACTTTTAACTCGTCTTAAAAGACTCGGTGTCCTCCCTGAAACAGCAGCCTTAGACGACGTTTTAGACTTAACTATAGAGGATATCCTTGAACGCAGACTTCAAACTATAGTCTTCAGAAAAGGACTTGCAAAAACAATCCATCAGGCACGTCAACTGATAACTCATGGACACATATCAATAGGAAAACAGCGAGTCACCGTGCCCGGTTACATGGTGATGAGGGATGAAGAAAACCAAATCGCCTACACGACCAAAAGTCCCCTTGCAAATCCAAATCACCCAATACGTCAAACAATCGCTGTTGCCGCCACAACTGAAACAAGATCTGAAACACAAAAAGAGGAATAATATATGAGTAGTGCTGCTAAAAAAACCGATAAATGGGCCGTAGTCCATATCTATAGCTCTTATAACAACACATTGGTGCATATAACAGATGTTTCAGGCGCAGAAACCATCGCCCGAACCTCAGGCGGGATGTTTGTAAAAGCAGACAGAATGGAATCTTCACCTTACGCAGCCATGCGAGCAGCCTCAGCCGCAGCAGAAGTAGCAAAAGACAAGGGAATAACAGCCATTCACATAAAAGTAAGAGCCCCCGGAGGATCTGGACCCAGAACCCCAGGACCAGGGGCACAAGCAGCCATAAGAGCCTTAGCGAGAGCGGGATTTCGTATAGGGCGAATTGAGGAAGTTACGCCTATCCCCCATGACGGTACACGGAGGCCTGGCGGAAGAAGGGGAAGAAGGGTCTAACAAATTCTATTGTTCTTTTGCTGAGGGAAAAATTGAAATAATGCACTAATATTCTATTGAACGGCACGGCAGTTGTTATGAGTATATATGTGGAGTGTCGAAATAGTGGAAGTAGAAGTGCTTGAAAAAGACGAGAGAAACGTGCGTTTGCTCATTAGAGGAGTCGACGTTCCATTTGTTAACGCTTTAAGGAGGACAATAATTTCAGAAGTTCCATGCATGGCCATAGACGAAGTTGTAATGATTGAAAACTCATCCATATTGCAAGACGAGATCATAGCCCTCAGACTCGGGCTTATCCCCCTAAAAACTGATTTGGATAGTTACAATTTACCCCAAGAATGCCCATGCAAAAGTGAATTTGGATGTAACCTTTGCAGGGTCACACTTACATTGGATGTAGAAGCAAAAGAAGAAACTAGAACTGTTTATTCTGGCGAATTAAAATCGGAAAACCCGGAAATAGTGCCTGTAAGCGACAAAATTCCAATCATAAAATTGGCGAGGGGTCAAAAATTAAGGCTTGAGGCTTATGCGAGGCTTGGAAAGGGAAAGAATCATGCGAAATGGCAACCCGTCTCCATGTGTACATACAAGTATTTTCCAAAAATAGAAGTCCTCAGTAAATGTGATGCTTGCGGAAAGTGTGTGGAAATCTGTCCAAGGAAAGTTTTAGCAAAGACCGAAAACAAAATAGAGGTTCGTAACTTGATGGCTTGCACCCTTTGCCAAGACTGTGTGGAAGTTTGCCCGCAAAATCCGCCAGCAATAAAAGTGGAACATGAAGAGGACACATTTATATTCAGTCTCGAATCCACTAATGCGCTTCCGCCAGAAAGAATATTGACTGAAGCCATTAAAATCTTAGATAAACAGTTTAACGAATTCGAAGAACAAATCAAGGTGGAGAAAGGTGAAGAAAGTTAAAGCAACAAATCCACAGCTTATAGAACTCGTTACCTTCTTAAAAAAGAAAAGCAAGGAAAACGAGGCTAATATTTGGAGAGACATAGCAGAACGATTAGTTAAACCAAAGAGAAAACGTATAGCAGTTAACCTAAGCCGACTAAATAGACATACAGAGAGAAACGATGTTGTGGCGGTTCCAGGCAAAGTTTTGGGTTCTGGAGAAATAAACCATCCAATAACGGTGGCAGCCTTCGCCTTCTCTGGAAAAGCAAAGGAGAAAATAAAAGCTGCAAAAGGTAAATGCCTATCCTACTTCGACCTAATAAAAAAGAACCCAAAAGGCTCAAACGTCAAAATAATTGGGTGAGAAAATGGAAAATCAAGCAACCATAATAAATGCTGAAGGACTCATTCTTGGAAGGATGGCAAGCATAATTGCAAAAAAACTGCTGAGTGGCGAAGAAGTAATAATTGTAAACGCTGAGAAGGCTGTGCTTTCAGGGAAGAGAAAGAGCAAAATAAGGGAAGCCAAAGAATTCTTGGAAGTTGGATACCCAAGGAAGGGTCCCTTCCATCATAGGAGACCTGACAGAATGGTGAGAAGAACCATTAGGGGAATGCTCCCATATAAACAACCAAAGGGTAAACAAGCATACAAAAGGCTAAAGGTTTTTATGGGATTGCCGGAAAACCTCAAGAACCAAAAAATCGAAACCCTACTAGAAGCAGAGGCTCAAAAGCTAAAATGTCCCTATTTTACAATTGAAGAATTGGCGAAAGAAATAGGATGGAGCGTGGAGGGATAGTTACGCCAGCAAAAAAGGTTTTAGTTGTTAGTGGAAAAAGGAAGACAGCCATTGCAAGGGCTGTTGTCAAGCCCGGAATTGGAAGAATACGCATAAACAAAACTCCTATAGAAATTTTTGAACCAGAAATTGCCAGGGAAAAAATCATGGAACCCCTCATACAGGCTGGCGATGAAGTTTGGAAACAATTAGACATCGACATAAAAGTTTCAGGAGGCGGTTACATGGGACAAGCAGAAGCTGCAAGAATGGCAATAGCAAACGCCTTATTAAAGTGGACAAAAAGCACACATTTACGCACAGCATTTGTTGATTTACGCAAAGCATTTGTTGAATATGACAGAACAATGATTGTTGGAGACCCGAGGAGGAAGGAGCCTAAAAAGTTTGGTGGACCCGGTGCTCGGGCTAGGGATCAGAAAAGCTACAGATAAAGGAGGCTAAATGGATGATCATACCTGTGAGATGCTTTACCTGTGGTAAGTTGATTGGGGACGTGTGGGAAGAGTTTGCGAGGAGGGTTAAGGCTGGAGAAAATCCCGGAGAAGTTTTGGACAGTTTAGGAATTAAGCGGTATTGTTGTAGGCGAATGTTGCTTTCACATGTGGAAATTATTGATGAAGTTTTGCGTTTTTATGAAGAGGCCGAGAAGCGGAAAGAGGCTAAAGTTTATTATTAGAGAAAGTGTGCAATAGCCAATAGCCCATCCATTTGAAGTCAAATAGGTTAGGAAGAGGAAGCCAAGGGTTAATGGTTTATTTTGTCTAAAATTTTTGGAAATACTTTGTAAAGTGTGCATATGTCTTTTGTGATGAAATCTGGTTTTTGTTGGTTCTTCGTCAAGTCTTCAAGAGAGTAAAATTGTGACGGAACAAAAATCGTTTTCATTCCTGCAGCTTTTGCGCCCATAATATCTTCTGCTGGGCTGTCTCCAACATAAACTGCTTCTTCACCCACAATCCCGAATCTTTTCAAAACTTCTTCGAAGATTTTCATGTGAGGTTTGCGCCATCCCACCTCTTCCGAAACCAAAACTACATTGAAAAACTGGTTTATGCCTAACTTTCTGAGACCAGCATAAATTACTGGTGCGTATGTGAAGTTTGAGATTATACCCAATTTGTGGTTAGTGGAAGCTTTTTCTAGGAGCTTTCTTACGCAGGGTCTAAGCTCTAACGAGTTCAGATAGTCCTCAAAGAATATGTTGACAGCTGTTTTTATGCGTGTATCATCTGGGTTTGCTTTGAACCCTAAATAGTTTAGGGCTTCTGAAATCCAAACAGCATTTGTCACTTCTACCAATTTTTCGTATCTTATAACACGGTATTTCTCGTGGGCTTGAGTGTAAGCCTCCAAAAAACTTTCGGCGCCAACGTTAAAGCCTGCATCTACTAGAGCCTTATACAGCTTCCTTTTTGAATTTTCTAAACTGTAATTTTTAACATTCGTCAATGTGCCGATGAAATCAAAAATGATTGCTTTGACATGAGGCAAGGCAGCATCCCTCTTCATTTTTGTTTATTACTAATTCATTTCTGCAATGTTTATTTTCACATAATAATATTTACGTACACGTTCGATAATTTGGCATATTTGAACGCCAACGTCCTTCAGAGAATATTTACAAGAGAAAGCTGAAGAATCACGGCATAACGAGTCTGTAAGCATACCTCATGTTTCTGGCTGGCGTAGTGTTTTTTGTTGGCGGAATGTTAGAAACCATAAGCTTAGCTAAAAGCATATTGCTTGGAGAACCAGAATGGTTCATTTTCATACCATATTATGCACAAGCGCATCCCGGTGCAATCTTGGGATTGGCCATGATAATTAACGGTTTATCTTTGATGATTTTCGGGCTAGCTTCTGGCATGAACTATTCAAAAAATAGGAGCTGGTATATGCAAGAGCTGCGTAAGGCAAAACTCTTTGGAGGAGGCTATGATGCAGGGCAAAACTGCAAAAAATGCACTTAAGAAGAAAAAGGTAAAAGTCTAAATTTTTGAAGCTATTTCGTCTATTTTTTCTGCGAATATTGTTTTTAAGAGTTTGTTTGTTTTTCCTATGGATTCTTCAATTTTGATGTCGAAGGGAATTTCGCCCAAAAACGTCACGCCTAACCTTTGAACTTTCTGCTGTATACTCTTAGTATTGTTCATTTTCATGTTTTCAACAATCCCTATGATTGGAACTTTCAACGCCTTTAATAGGCTTATTAGTTTCCTAACGGTTTCAAAAGCTAAGAGCGAAGATGTGGTTACTATTAGGAATTTTATGTTTTTAATTAACCGTAACAAGTCTAATGTTGCGTCTCCTATGCCAGGCGGCATGTCTACAACCAAAAAATCCAGCTTGCCCCATTTTGTGATTGCAAGTAACTCGATTAAAGCGTTGGAGACATCCACCCCTCTTAACGGAGATGCATGCTCACCAGAGTAGTAAACTATTGACATATACTTTAAACCATGGACTGATGGCGGAACCAAACCCTTATTTTCCTTAGGCTGCACGCCCTCAATGCCTAATATCACATGTGTTGAGGGACTTGTGAAATCCAAGTCGAAAAGGCCGACACTGTATCCCTTTTTTGTTAGTGTTAATGCGAGGGTTGATGCGACTAAGCTTTTGCCAACTCCGCCCTTGCCGCTTGAAACAGTGATTATATTGCGAATTTCTTTAATACGCTCGTTTATTACGCTTATTCTCGGGTCAGCCATACCTATTTCAGTCCTTTAACGCTTTCAAGCCAGATTCCGCGTCCTTCTAGTATTTCAAAGTCTGGGCTTCCACATTTTGGACATTGGATATAAGTGTGGGCGATTTCTGGGACAAAATGTATGGCTTCTGATGTTTTTTCATCCAAGTTTTCTTTGTTAAAAAACCATTGGTTTCCGCAGACTCTGCATTTCAACTTTGCGTTCATGGTTTCTATCTGAAACTTTGCTTTGTGAAGCTTACCACTCTTTAAGTTTGAAAGGGCGAATTCTAAAATGTCTTTTTCAACTTGTTGCAGTTCGCCAACTTTTATTTTCACTTCTGTAACTTCGTTTAGTCCTTCCTTTTCTGCTATTTGAGATGCCGTTGTTATGATTGCTTCAGCCAATGCCCATTCATGCATAAACAAGCCTTCTCAAAGCCTTAATTTAAGTTATCCCTTTCAAGGCTTTCTCCACTTCTTCGCGTATTATGTAACCGCCAATGTGGAGTATTGGTTCTTTGGCTTCTGGGTCAACGTTCATTGTTGCCGTGCATGGGTAACTGTGGTGAGCTTTTGCTATTGCATCGTAAAGAATTTCCTTTTTCACTTCTACTCCCACAAGTTTTTTGGTTATGTACCATGTGGAACCGCATGGAGCGCTTCGCCTAACAATTGCAGATGCTATAATTTCTTGTTTACCCATTATCTCGATTGCTATCTCTAATGAAGGTCTCCCAACCGTCATTTCATTCATAAACCTTGAAATTGTCGGCTTGTCTTCTGATGGTTCTAAAGAGCAGAATGGTTTTGGAAAAGCATATTCCAACCCAAAATCTAAGCATTTTTCTTCCAACTGCTTCTTCAAGCCAGAAGGGACTTCGTTAAAATCTTCTATGGGCACAATCAACCCTTCCATTCCAGCCCTTTGTATATGTTTTGGCAGTTCCAAAAGCAAATCTTTATGCAATCCAGATGCCACGCATAAATCAGCTTTTGAAATCTTCTTTGGCATATACTCTTCTGGATTGTCTATGAAAGCTGGCAGTTCCATTGGACTTGGAAGCTGCATTGCTGCTCGAATGTTGCGGACGAAGCTGTAAACGTTATATTTACAAGAGTCGCAGTAAAGCCCACATGATTTGCAGAAGCTTGGGTCGTTTATCAAGTTTCTTATTACTCGTTCTGCAAATTCCCCGCTGTAAATGAAGATTAGATTGAAATTTTCTTTGTTTGTCAAGTTTAAAACCTAATTGTTAAATTATTAGATGGCAGCAAGCAATACATGTTCCAAGAATAGGTCTTCTGGGAAGGCTCCAACAAATTCCACCTTCTCATTGATAACCGTCTTTGGGGTTCCCATAACCGCATATTTTAGGGCTAAATGGGGAAATTCGCTTATATCAATCACATCTGCCCTTATCAAATCGTTTTCTATGGCAAATTTTTGGGCTGTGCTTGTAACCATTAGACAGTATGGACACGTCAAAGTTACAAAAACTTGAATGTGAACTGGAGCTTTGATTTCTTTAAGCCTATTCTTTGTCTCTTCTGAAAAGTCTGTTTTTCCCTTTGAAACATTTATTATGCTTTCAAGAAGCGTTTGAAACTCATAACCGTATGGCAATCCATAAAACCTTACTCCGTAATCCTTCTCACCCATGATGACTAACGCTGGGACCTTGTCAACGCCATACTTTTTAGCCTTATCCGAATCCAAAAGAAAATCATAAATTTCAACTGTAATTTTATCGCTTATGGCTGCCAACTCGTTAACTAATTGTCTTGTTTGCGCACAAAATTGACATTCAACCTCTTGAGTGAACATTATAATTTTTACTGGGTTCTCCATTTTCTCCGTAAGCTCAGCTTTTATATGCTCCTTATGTTCTTCAGGTATCAAACTCACCCATTTCACCTCGTTAAACATGGTTTTAGACTTTTAGTTTTTCTAGTATTATGGAAGGACATATCTTTTTCACACCTTCTATTGTTCCTATTTTCTCTGAGATAATCTTTGATAATTCCTTCCCATCCTTAGTCCATATTTCAGTCATTATCATGTGGTCGCCGGTTGAAGTCGCCACGTACCTTGTTTCTTGTATTTCGCAAAGTTTCTGTGCAACCTCCAAAAGTTTGGGCGGGTCCACGTCAACACCTATTATCGCCACGGTATTCAATCCCATTTTCGTCGGTTCTATTATGACTGTAAACTTTCTTATGACTCCTTCCTGTTTTAGTGTTGTCACTCTTTTTCTAACAGTTGATTCGTTAAGTTTTAGTCTGCGGGCTATTTCTGTGTAGGGCATACTGGCATCTTCTTCAAGAAGTCGAAGAATTTTCATATCCAAATTGTCAACCATTTATGTTCCTCTGTTTATACGATTTTCGCACGTTTTCATAATTTTTTATCCGATTTTCGTGCATAATTTTTTTAAGTTCAGACAAACTTATAAGCTTATCGCAAAATTTAGGCAAAAAATAGGAGGAGGATAAAATGACAGAAGAAAAGAGGCAGTTGTTAGGGCTTGGTGAACCCGTTCCAGATTTTGAAACGATCACTACACATGGGAAGATTAGGCTTTCAGATTTCAAGGGAAAATGGACTATTCTGTTTTCGCATCCAACAGATTTCACGCCTGTCTGTACAACTGAATTCGTTACTTTTGTAAAAATTTACGATGAACTTGTTAAGCGAAACGTACAGCTAATTGGTTTAAGCATAGATAGCATTTACTCCCACATAGCATGGGTTAGGCGCATAAAAGAAAAGTTGGGCGTGGACATACCATTCCCAATAATAGCGGACTTGGACATGAAAGTTGCCACGCTTTTCGGCATGATTCATCCGGGCATGAGCGCCACAGCAGCCGTGCGCGCCGTGTTTTTCATAGACCCAGAAATGACGTTAAGAGCCATGATATACTATCCATTAAACGTTGGAAGAAACATGGACGAAATACTAAGAGTTGTTGACGCTTTACAAACAGCCGACAAATACAAAGTTGCCATACCAGCAAACTGGCGTCCAGGCGACGCAGTTATTGTCCCACCACCTCTCACGCAAGATGCAGCTGAAAAACGACTGCAAGAAGGCTACGAATGCGTGGACTGGTTCCTATGCAAA
>JASEJA010000042.1 GCA_030017755.1 Candidatus Bathyarchaeota archaeon | reverse complement strand
AGTTCAGTTTGGTATGAACGTCTGACTTGCACTCAGGAGGTCGGGGGTTCAAATCCCACGGTCCACCATTATTTTTGTATGCATTGTCTTGGTTTATGTTAGCCGTTGTGTAAGTATTGTTTGAGTAAATTTTCGATTTTCTCGGGTTTATCTGCTAGATTTTTCCATAAATCTTTGTCTTTGTAAGCTTTCAGCTTGTCTATAATTTTGTCAATTAAAATTTTGGGGAAAACGTTGTCTGCCTCATAATATTTTTTGTCTTTTTTAGGTTTTTGCAGATTCGTTGCAGAGCGGGGCAGATTTTTGAGTCTTTTTCGTTTTCCAGCTTCTTCCACATGTAAATCCTCAGCTATATTCAAAGCCTCTTTTGGATTTTCTAAGCCATATTTTATGGCAACGGCTATTCCAGCGAAAAGCAGGTATGGGTTTGTCAGCGGGTCTGGTCCTCTATACTCAAAGGTTTCTCTGCAATTGTTCATTTCCTCAGTTTTCTTTTTGAAGTTCCACCGTAAGGGTATGCGTATTAAAGCTAGGCGGTTTCTGAAGCTCCAGCAAATATGCATTGGTGATTCTTTTCTGGCGATAAATCTGAGGTAGGATGCTGGTGTGGGGTTTCCAAAGGCTGTTAGGCTTTGTGCAAATCTTAGTATTCCACCAATCATTTTTAGAGCCTCAGTGCTTATGGTTCCATCTGGGTTTGCGGTTATGGTTTTTACCGTTTTTTAATCCGCATGAGTGGATGTGCATGCCGTTTCCAGCATGTTCGAGAAATATTTTTGGACTGAAGGAAGCGGAAACGCCATGTTTTGTACAAATGTTTCGAATAACCCACTTTGTGATGGCAATTGCTTCAGCCATCTCCACCAAATTCTGGGGCATAAGTTCTATTTCATGCTGTTCCATAAGCGTGCCATCTTTAGTTAATACTTTTCCCACTTCACTGTGTCCATACTTTGTTGCAATGCCAACATCAGCCAAAACAGCCAAAACTTCATTTCTTAAATCCTCAAATTCTGTAAAAGGGGTGGACTCATGATAATTTTTGTCCTGTGCACTTGGAAAGAGCGTTTCAGTTTTTTGTTTCAAGATTATGTAAAATTCAAGCTCAGCTAACGCTTTTAGCGTAACCCATGTTGAAGAGCGCAGTTCTTCTTCAGCCCTAACCAAGACACTTTTGGGAGAAACTTCCAACAATTTGCCATTTTCATCCAAGTAATCGCATAAAATATTTAGTGTTGGAATCTGCGAAAAAGGATTGATGAATGCCCGATTTAGCTTGGGCATTATGTAAATGTCGCTTTTTCCAGGCTCAATAAAGGAGAACAAGCTTGAACCGTCAACCCTTTCGCCAAATTCTAAAATTTCATAAACTCTACGCTTATTGGTGGCTGAAAAGCTTAAAGTTTTAAGCCTACCATCCCCCTGGGATGTGGCATAAATTTAGGATTTTTATGCCTTTTTCTGAAACAAAATTGGCTATTTCTTCCTTTTAGGTGAAATTTAGCATTTCTTGCATGGAATATCTTCCCTGTTAGGAGGTGTTTTTACTCATTTCAGAACAGATATTTTAACTCTCTGTAATAGTTTTAATTTTCAATAAGTATGGATATGTCTTCATGTGGATAAGTTTTAAGGATTCGCTATGCTTATTTATAAAGAAAGGCATTAATATGTCAGAGGAAAGGTAGAAAAGACATGTCAAAAAAAGCCCCATCGAAAGACGAGGCTTTCGAAGCCCTAGACTTCATAGTTAACGTGTTAAAAGAGCATGAGAAGGACTTAGATAGGCTAATAAATGAGTTGGGAAACATTACCGAAAGGTTGGGCGATGCTGGCGAATTAAGCGGAAAAATAGAGAAGGTGGAAGAGAGGCTAACATCATTACAAAATGAAATAATGGGCTTAATAACATATTTATCAACTTCCCGAGAAGCCTCAGCAACAACATTACCAGCGCCCACGGTGCAAGAACAGAAACAAGAGGTATTACAAGCTAAAGAAATTCGTGGCGGACCACCAGTAATTTTACGTTGCAAACAATGGGAGGATTTCCAAACCTTAGCCCATCAAGCCCAAACCTTATCATTTCTTTACAGAGAAGCTGAAAAAACTTTTCAGGTTGACGCATTAAAGGACAACCAAATAATAACTTACAGTGGCGAACTCCCAAAACCTACAGCTTTGCTGAAAACTTGGTTTTCAAAACAACTGGAAATTCCTGAAAAGAAGATTTTGGAAGGCATTCTGGCGATAGGTTAAAATAATATTCGGTAATGTTTGTAGGTTCGTTTTATTCAGTAATCTTTTTATAGGCGTAAAGCGTCTTAAGTCTTACGATGCAGTATGGAGGGGCTGAGGTTGAAAGCTAAACCACAAGCAGCCAAGAATTGGGTTTTTCCGTTTTTCGAAGCCTTCTCCTTTCTCCTCGATGACGGAAATGGCTGATGTGGTTTGCCAAAAAACAATGAAAGCCCTTCACTTCAAGCCGATGTAAAGGTGAAGGAGAATGGGTGAAAAGGAACGTTACCTCCAGAAAATCAATGAAGAATTCGTGAAATTTGCGAGAATGATGGAGGAGCTACACTTTCTTAGGTATGTGGCTAAAGACCTTAAAAACTTCCGAGAAATGATAAAACTAAGAAAATACGATTAGCTCTTTTTGGGTAAAATCCTTAAATCTTTCATCAGCATTTTAAAAAACGAAAAACAATGAAAACCTCAGCTGAAAATTTGCATTTCTTCAACACTTTGACCCGTAAAAAGGAGAAGTTCATTCCTTTAGAGAAGGGAAAAGTTAAAATGTATACTTGCGGACCCACGGTTTACGATTTTGCTCACATAGGAAACTTTAGAGCCTTCATTTTCGAAGATTTGCTCAGAAGATGGCTTGAGTATCGTGGTTTCAAAGTAACGCAAGTAATGAACCTTACGGACGTGGATGACAGGACCATTGAGGCTTCGCGTAAGCTTGGGATTCCGCTTGAAGATCACACGGCACGGTATATTCAAGCTTTCTTTGAAGATATAACCACGCTAAACATTGAAAAAGCAGAGTATTATCCAAAAGCAACAGAACATATTCCCGAAATGGTCTCCTTAATTAAGAAACTTATACAGAAGGGTTACGCTTACAAGGCTGAAGATGGTTCAATTTACTATGACATTTCAAAGTTTAAGGATTATGGAAAACTTTCAAAATTTAAGGTTAAAGAACTTAAAGCAGGCGCCAGAGTGAAAGTGCAAGAGTATGAGAAGGAAGAAGCTTGCGATTTTGCCTTATGGAAAGCTTGGGATGAAGAGGACGGCGATATCTTTTGGGAAACCGAACTTGGAAAGGGAAGACCTGGATGGCACATTGAATGCTCAACAATGGCAATGAAATATTTGGGCGAAACAATAGATGTTCACAGCGGCGGAGTTGACCTAATTTTTCCACATCATGAAAACGAGATCGCCCAAAGCGAAGCAGCAACAGGCAAAAAGTTTGTGAATTATTGGCTTCATAATGAACATTTGCTTGTTGAAGGAAAGCGAATGGCAAAAAGGTTTGGCAACTATTACACTTTAAGGGATTTAATCAAAATGGGCTATGACCCGAAGGCTGTTCGCTACCTGCTAATGTCAACGCATTATAGGCAACAGTTAAACTTCACCTTTGAAGGACTAAAAGCGGCGAAGAGCGCTATTGACCGCTTAACAAATTTTGTTTATAGGCTTTTGGACGCGAATGGAAAAGGCTGCGGAAAAAAGATAAAAGAACTCATGCGTAGTGTAAAAAAGGATTTTGAAGAAGCCTTGGATGACGATTTAAACATTGGCGCAGCATTAGCTGCATTGTTTAACTTTGTTTCAGAAGTGAATAAGCTCTTTAATGGTAACATGCTCAGCAAAGAAGAAGCATTGAAAGTTTACAATTTAATGATGAATTTTGACAAAGTCTTAGGTGTCATAGGCGAGGTTAAAAAGGAAGAAAAACTGCCGAAAGAAGCTGGAGAACTCATCCGCAAAAGGGAGGAAGCAAGAAAAGCAAAAGACTGGCAAACCGCAGACAAAATCCGAGAACAGCTTAAAGCCATGGGCATAATAATTGAGGACACGCCTCAAGGCGTAAAATGGAGAATAGAAAAACAAGAACATAAAAATTGGCAAGACTTATAAGGGGTAAACACATCTTTAAGCGAGTAAAGCTGGTTCAAAATGAGGGGGCAACTTTTAATTCCCTCTTAATGGGATTTCTCTTTGAATCTTACTTCAACCGCTGACCTACGCGAACTAGGGAACATAGTTGCCCTAACCCGCGCAGCCAAAGAGAAAGGGGAACAGGTTAAGAAGAAATGAGTCTACGTGCCACGCCATATTCGTTATAGTCCTCCTTTTTTCTATATGGCTGGTGTTTGCACTTCTTTTGAATCCAGCAGTGATTCTGTGATTGTTATAGAATTGGATGGAGTGATTAACGTTGCGACCTTAGAACTTGTTAGAGAGGGGATGAATGAAACCTACAAAATCGATGCTAAAGCCGTGGTGCTTCTTTTAAACACTTCAGGAGGCTTGCTGGATGCAACATTCGATATTATAGAAATTATTGAACAATCATCTATCCCAGTGATTTCGTTCGTGTATCCGAAAGGAGCTCTGGAAAGAGAAGTTAGGGTTGACAGCAGGATTAGGAGGCTATGCGGCTTCGATGAAGGCATCCCTAGCCACTCAACCATCGTCCGGTTTGAATGTAGGATAGGGTTTGAAAGACTGAAGAAACTCACAAGCAACGCCATAGAAGACCTCGTCAACTGCGGTTTCATCAAGGGTTTGAAGGTTGTCTTAGACTCCAAGCCCCTCAAAGCCAGGTGTAGACGGGACCCTAAGAATCCATCGAGAGGATGGCTTAACAAGGAGGCTAGGCTGGGCAGAGGCGTGAGAGGCTTGATCATGGGATACAAGGTTCACTTGGCATGCGACGGCGAGGCAGAAATGCCTTTAGCTTTCAATGTGGCACTTGCCAACGAAAACGAGAAGAGATATGCCATACCACCCTTAAGAGAGGTTGCTGAGAGGATTAAGGCTAGGGTTGTAGTCTGCGATAGGCAGTATTCAAGCCGAAAGATACGAGGGTTCGTCGAGGCTTTAGGCGCTGAACCAGTCATACCATACCCGGCGAACCAGAAGAAGGGCGTCAAAGGCGTCTTAAGGGTTGACAAGAAGTTTAGGGTTCACGGTCCTGAAAGACTCAGAAGACTGTACAGGCTTAAAAGCTCAGTTGAGAGGGTTAACTCGAGACTCTCAACCCTGATAAGCAAGATATCATTCAAGGGTTTGAAGGCTGCAGCAACGCAGGTCTCATACGCGGTTATCTCGATGCTCTTCACAGCTTGGACAGCCATAAAGACTGGGAAACCGGAGAAGGCTAGAAGCATAACATACTACGTCTAACACTTCAGGCATATGAAAGGTGTTCTGCACCAGCACAGTTAGCCTGCACCTTCAACGTGAAGGCATAAATGCGTATTAATCAAGTTCATGTATGGTGCGGTATGAAAACATATATCTTCAAGGTTAAGTTGAAGCATGATAAGCGTGTCTGGCGTAAGATCGAGGTTCTAGGAAGCCAGACCCTAGACGACCTGCACATGGCCATCCATGAGGCTTTCGACTTCGACGCCGACCACTTATACTCCTTCTTCATGAGCGGAAAGGCTCGGGATGACTCCGATTTCGAGTATTACCATCCAGACGCAGCCCCTTAGACGCCTCTAGAGAAAAAGATGGAAACAATCTTTTCCCTGATCCGAGGCTCCCACTCAGAACTAAGGGTTCCAGCAACCAGAATGAGAATAGAATCGCTCAACCTCAAACCGAAACAGAAATTCCTCTACCTGTTCGATTATTGAGATGAATGGCAATTCGAAGGTGAGTTCTTAAGGGAAGGGTTCCCGGAAAAAACAGACTATCCACGCATCATCGGTTCAAGGGGAGAAGCTCCGCAACAGTACACGGACTATGAAGAAGAGGAAAGCTAAAAACTCAACACCAAAAGACGAAAACGGTCAACCAATTTTGAACCAAGCATGCGCGCGGGGGAGTTAAATAAATGGTTAAAAATGGTATTTATTCCTTTTTTGTGATTTGGGGGCAGTTTTGGGCTTCGCATCTCGTCCTTGCCCTCTTGCAGTATCCACCCTTCTCGAATCTGCAGAGATGCCTCAGCCTCCTGAAGGAGATAGTTACTAGGCTAATGTAAGAGTCCTCAGGGCTTAGGGCAACTTTAGCCTTGAGCCTTGGAGGCAGAGAATAGGTGAAAATAGGCCTTCCAGGGCCCTTTCGTGGCTTCTTCCCCTTCACAATGAGTCCTTGACGCTACAAGCTAGCTAAGTGACGCCTCAACGTGTTGTGGGAGAACCCTACTTCCTGCAAGAGTCCCTCGAACTCTCTAGGTTTTCCATCCTTCAACACAGATAAGATATGCCTATCAAATAAGTCCATAATGAGTATAAATAGACAAAGGAAGAATAAAAACCACTCATGAAAGATGCTGCGTAATCTAGGCGCCCTCGAGCCTACCCAACACCAGCCGAGAAGCTATTGTTTCGCCATGAAGTTAAGCTTTTTGTCGTACCTCCTCTGATTCCTGGATTCATACGGCTCATTTCTAGTAAGCATCGTCCAAATGATCTTCAGCATCTTGCAAGCCACAGCCACAATCGCCTTCTGATTTCTCCTTCTCTGCTTCACTCGTTCATAGAATTCACTTAGCCTAGCGTCGTTGTTAGCGGCAACCCTCGCAGCTTCCACCATGATCCACCGCAACATCCTAGAACCCTGTTTCGTGATGCGGCCATGATACTCAACGCTGCCAGACTGATGCAACGAAGGAGCCAGACCAGCCCAGGAAATCAGCTTTTTGTACGAACTGAACCTTGAAATGTCACCTATCTCGACCTAATCAACAAGGCAGTGTAGACGTCAACGCCTGTCATGCTAAGGAGCAGCTTGACATAACCATCTCTCGAGGCCCTCGACGTTATCTCCCTGTCAACCGCTTCTACCTGTCTCCTCAGACTCTCCAGATGTTCCAGATGGTTGTCCAGAATCAGCCGATCCAACGTTGAAAGCTCCACACGCCTAAGCCATTCCACTCCACGCTTGCCAAACAGATCAGAGAAAGCCGCAGTCGAAACACCCTTCCCGTCAAGCAAACTGTGAACCTTGTACTTCACCATCGTGCGCACCTTAACCAAAGAAGCCCTCTGTCTGAGAAGAGAACGCATTTCCCTGATCTCGTATGGAGGAACATAACTCGGAGGAATCAAGTCCGCCCTCAACAAGTGCGCAAGAATCCTTGCTCCACTTTGTCGCTCTTGATCCTCGCTGACGCTATGGCCTTCGTTTTCAACGGATTAGCCAGCACCACCTTAATGTGAACCTTCTCAAGCCTGTCGTATAAATTTGCCCAAACGCTGCCAGTAGACTCCATCAAAACCCTATCGTCCATTGAAAGCCTAGAAATCAAGCCTCCTATTCCCTCATTATTGTTGTGGAAAGCAAACTCGTCAGAAATCCTTCCTTCAGAATCCATCACCGCAACTGTGCACTTGTATTTTCCAACGTCTATACCCACAAACTTCATTTCAATCCCACCTCACTGCTTGGCTGGCATCAGGCTGCAATCACTCGTCCGGCGCAAAGCCCAATTCTTTAGCAGCTCAGGACTCGTCCAGTTATTTTACCGGTCGCATCGACCATGGTTTTTAATGGACTAGCCAGACCACGCAGTCTATCTAGGCCGTCTTTCATAAAGTCATTTTACACCAATTATTTAATCCGCCCGCGCTGGCTTTGTCCCTAAATTCTCATGACTGTTGGGTTATGTTTATTTTTGTGGTCGGGGTCTCGTATTCTGTGGCTTTCGTCCACCCATAAGAGGTGAATCTATTACCTGGGCAGGATGAATACGAGAAAATTAAAATAGTACAGATGTTTATAAAGCTAGTATGTGCCCTTGTGTGAATCAAGACAAAGTGTTGGATTCTATTAAGAAATTATTAGATGCTGGAATCCCGTTTAAGACTCGAAGAGTGATGGTTACTCAAAAACGAATGGAAAACCTCCATCGCAAAGGTCTTCAACCTAACTTAGGGGTAAACGCAAGCATATGCATCATAGATGATGAGGGGAGATTATTTGTTAATAAGCATGTAGCGTTGGGGGAAAAAGCCCGACAGGCTGGTTTTTCTGAGAGATATGTTAAGGGGATGTGGGATGTTCCAGGAGGATGGGCTCGAAAGGAGGAAGGCCTCGAAGAGGCGGCGGTTAGGGAATTTCGCGAAGAAACGGGTCTACTAATACATCCAACAAACGTTTGCGGGGTTATTATATGGAGAGTTGAATCCCCAGATGGCGGAGTTTTCGAGATCTACGATGCGAATCTCAATGCTAAAATAATTGGTGGGACTCTCAGTTTGAATCCAGACGAGGTTGAAACGGCTAGGTTTTTATCATTGAAAGATATAAAAGCTCTCGTGGAACAAGGAGAAGCTGAAGAAACATTAATAACGCGATATTACTGGAGTAAGACCCCATGTAATTTGAAGACTAACCGCAGCTCAGCCATCTGAAACCAATTTTGGTCTTGTTATTTAACGCCTGCCTTGTCCCTAAATAATGTGTTGAAGTACGTTGGTGAGACGCGGACGAGTTGTGTGAAGACTGGTCTCAGGGGCAAAAGAAAACTCAGAGAACCAAGATTAGGGAGTTAAAGCGTCGAGAGAGGATGCATATGGCGTGGATAAGCCTCGATCTCAGACCAGCGGATGGTTTGCCACCAAGCCTCAAAATCCATACTGCGTCGCTGAAGAAAAGTCTGCAGGCTGTCGCTGACTACTCCATGGAGAATTTTGCCTAATGCCACTTCGACTCCCGGAGTTGGATACACCCTCTCCACATAGCGTAAATACACATCTCGATTTGTTGGACAATATTTAGAGCTAACAGCATACATTGGAAGCTTGACATTGTCGTGGTAAAGCTTAAGCGGCGGTTGATACCAACTCCATCCCCTCAATTCCTTGCTGACACCCACTTCTCTAGCAGTAGGCAAAAGCTGATGAAGCAAGAACTTGTGCTCGATATCCGACCAGAAACTACAATATTAGTCGACCCTCAAATAGACTAAATTCGATTATCTTTATAAACTAAATTACATTTAAATAATAATCGAGAATACATACCTCAAATCATGTTAAAGACAAACCCTAAATGGCAAACTGAGCCAAAACGGGCGCGGATGCATGAAAAAAATCCCAAACAAGGGGAATTGAAAG
>JASEJA010000001.1:59699-66308 GCA_030017755.1 Candidatus Bathyarchaeota archaeon | reverse complement strand
CTAATGAGCTTGTATGTATTTAGACTTTGCCATGCCCTTAACACTTTTCGCCGTCACTCTTGTAGCAATGTTGTTAAATGATAAGGTTGAGGGGAAACTAAAAGGCGTTTTTGAGGAGAAGAAGTTTGGCTTTTTAGATGCTCTTCTGCTTATAGGCGCAATCAGCGTCACTGTTTGGCTTATAGTTTTTATTCCTCAAATGGCGGTTATGATAATATTCCTCTTCGCCTATTCAACACTTCTTTTCACTTTTACCTATATCTTCTCAAACTTTCAAAAATTTGGGGCAAAACTCTTCTGCATGACATTTCTCACGGTTACCTTTTTGATAGGCGCCGCCAGCCTCTTTATTTTCATTGGAAACAGCATAGCCGTTTACGCAGCCTTAACCTTTTTTGGACTTTTTGCTTTCGCTTTTTTAGCCCTCCTTTACGAGGAAAGCAGAGTTAGCACAAAGGAAAGGTGGTATTTGGCGGTTTTACCACCAGCTTTGTTCATAAGTCTATACATATTTTTCAGCAGAACCCCCCTCTGGTTTCCGTACTTGCTGAATTTGTATGGAATAGTCTTTGGAGTCTTGATAATCCTTTACTTGGGAAGCCTTTTCACATGGAAAACCACAATATTTTTCGCTGGAGCCCTTACACTTATGGATATAATTCTTGTTTTGTTTAGTGGCGCCATGGTTTCCGCAGCCACCCATGTTTCAGGTTTAAGACTTCCAGTCTTGATTACTCTGCCGACTGTTCCAGAAATTTCAACAGAAATTGGCAAAGTTTACATGTCCTTGGGTTTAGGCGACTTCTTCTTCGCTGGACTCCTAGCTCTGCAAACTTTGAAAAAATTTGGGAAAAAGCTTGCACTTTTATCCGCTATAGGGATGGGCGTATCCTTTTTTATATTCGAGGCTTTTCTGCTAAATTATCGTCCTGGAGCTTTTCCAGGAACTTTAATGATTATCTGTGGATGGATACCCTTTGTTTTATGGAAAAGCCTAAAACAGCTTTTCAAGGGTGCAAAATGAGAAATTATGGTTTTAACCGAATAGTGCCCCTAAGCCTTCCAGCGCTGCTTCTTCTTTTGCTTTTTCTTCCTCTTCCTTCTTTTTCTTCTCTTCTTCCTTTGGCTTGGCTTCTGCTGCTGGCGCTGTTGATGCGGGCGCAGCGGCAACTGGTGCAGCCATCATTATTGGTGCGGTTTTTATGGCTTCGTCAATGTTAACTTCGGCTAGAGAAGCTACTAACGCTTTGACGCGGACTGTATCAACGTTTATCCCTGCTGCTGTTAAAACCTGTGTTAGGTTTTCTTCGTTTATTTCTTTTCCAGCTTTGTGAAGGAGCATTGCTGCATAAATGTATTCCATACTTTTTCACCTCTTCATTCAAATATTTTAACCTTTTTCAGTCTGTTCGGGTTTTCCCTCTAAATTAGTCAGTCTACTACTTAAACTTAACATTTCCATATTGGCTTTCCTAACCAAGTCTGCTGTTGTATCTTTTGTGGGGATTGCCGCATTAATTGAAAGTGCATAAGCCTCTTGATGAGCTACTTGCAAAATGGTTACTGTGTTTTCTTGTGTGGGATAGGCGCAGCTTATTGAGAGAGCGAAGGCGTCTGCTTGGGCTTTTTGGATGGTTTGTTGAGTTTCTTTTATGTCTATTCGGAGCTGTTCTTGGGTTATTATCCAACCATCATCATAAATGACTCTAAGAGATAGTCCAGCTTCAACGGGTTTTATTCCAAGCTTTGAGAGCACGCTTGCAAGTCTTTCATCGATTACGTCGCCCTTTCTCGCCACCAAAGTGTCTTTGCTAACCCAGACGCTTCCAGCCTCAATTCTTGTCGGTAAACCAACAGCGTTGAGTTGACTAATTATTGGTCCTGGAGGTTGTCCAGTGTTTCCAGCTGGAACTATAATATCAAAAGCGGCGATGTCGCCAGCTTTCGCCGTTGTCCTAACTTTCTCTTTTTCAAGAATTAGAGCCAACTTGAAGGGGTTCAAATCTGTGAACAAGAAAATGTTTGAACCTGCTAAATGTTCCGTGAGTTTTTCAAGGTTTGGTTTTTCTTTACAGTTTTCGATGACTTTTCTCATTAGCGTATTTTTTACGACCCTCATGTAAACTTTGTCTGCAAGGTTTTTTTTGAACTCTTGCAGTTGACTTGCCCTAACCTTTTGTAGGCTGGCGATTCCTATGGCTTTGTATCGTTTTATTAGCTGGGCTACCTCTTCGACTTCGCTGATTTTTTCCTGCAAAATCTGTTGGGATGGCATTGGTTTTCCCCTTTTTTATGGTTTAATTTTTACTGGCTCGCCCATGGATGTTTTAATGTATGTAGACTTGATGTTTTTCATTCCTCTTTTAAGTTTTGCTTCCAAAGCCCTTAATATTGTCTGAATGTTTTCAGCTATTTCCTCTTCCTTCATGTTTTCAGTTCCAACACGGCACTGTAAAATTGGCTGATTTCTCATTCTTAAAATGACTGTTTTTCGATGTTTCTCTATCAAACTTGCTATGTCAACTGTTAGCGGAACTGGAATGGGCATTTTCCCCCTCGGACCTAAGACTGGTCCTAAAACTTTGCCTACCGTGGGCATTAGAGGGGCTTCGGCAATGAAGAAATCATAATTATTCGCAATTTTCCTCAATTCCCTTTTGTTTCCAGCCAATCCCTCAAGCTCAGCCTTTTCAATAACGAGGTCTGCGTTGGCTTTTCTAGCTTTTAGGGCTAATTCTCCGGTGGCTATAACACATATTTTGTTTGTTTTTTCTGGCGAGTATGGTAGCTCTATGATTTCTTGGATTTTGCCTTCTGGCGATTTCATGTCAATATCCTTTAGGCTTAGAACTAGCTCTATGGATTGGTTGAAGTTTCTTTTTTTGGATTTTTCTTTTGCTTCTTTAACAGCATTAAGTATTATTTTTTGGTCTAATGGCATTTCGTGGGCCTCGTGCCAATGAGGGAATAGAATGGGGTTATAAAAATATTCTCATTCCTTATTCTTGACTAAAAAGTTTGTCATGTTTGCCTTCATCGATTTCCCTTTGCACTTCTCGGGGGTCTTTGCCTTCAACTGTTACGCCCATGCTAACGCAACTTCCCAAAACTTCCTTGGCGGCGGCCTTCAAAGTCTTCGCCAAAAGCTCTGGGCGTTTAATTTTTGCTATGCGCATAACCTGTTCCATGGTTAGGTTTCCAACTTTTTGTGTGCTGGGCGTTCCAGAACCCTTCTCTATTTTTAATTCGCTAACAATTAATGCTGACATTGTTGGCGTTCCAACATTCACTTCAAACTCTTTTGTTTCTGGGTCAACAGAAACCTTCACTGGAACTTTCATTCCAGCATAATCCTTTGTAAGCTCGTTAATCTTGTTCACAATCATCATAATATTAACGCCTAAAGGACCCAAAGTTGGACCCAATGGGGGTCCAGCGGTTGCTTGTCCGCCGCTTACAAGTAATTCAACAATTTTTTTCTCAGCCATTACTTTTCGCCGCCTTCGGTTTTTGTTTTTTCCACAAGCTTAACATAATCGGAATGCACAGTTATTGGCAAAGTGAATGTTGCCTCCAAAAGTTCAAGGGTTACTTCAGCTTTACTCTTGTCTATACGTGTTATTTTTGCTCGCATTCCTTTGAAAGGTCCACCAGTTATTTCTACTATGTCATTTTCGCTTAATTCTTCAATTACTGGTTTTCTGACTATGTATCTTTCAATTTCTGAAAAGCTTACAACTCCTGGAACTCTCGAGCGCACGTGCCTTATGCCAGCTATGGCTTGTTCTACAAAATGGGGTCCTTCCGCTTCCACAAACACATAACCCCTTAGGGTTTCTGGGACAAGAATAGCCTTTATAGGTATATTATTCATTTCAATCCTTGCCGTGATCAATTTTGCCACATTCCTTTCCTGCCCAGTGGTTGTTTTTACAGCAAAAATTTTCGTGGAAAATTCTCCACTTTTAGCCATAATTTTTCCTTCTAGGTGGCTGGGGTTCCGCCTGGTTGCAGAATTGAGGATAACAGTTTGATTATGAATCCTATTATTCCAATGGCGCCTATGCCCAAAAAGCATATTTTTAATGATAGCCAGAGCTCGCTTTTTCCTGGTTTTACTGCAAGCTTTAATGTTCTTGCAGCTTGGGATAGGAATGATCTTAAGCCCATTTTATTGCACACTCAACATTTTGATTTTAACATAATAAATGTTGCTGTAGCTTTTGGCTTTGAATAAAGCTAAACACTTTTCTATTAAACTTTTTGAGTTGGGAGATCTATCTCATTAAGCATTTCAACCAGTTTTGGTTTATGTTCGCCTTTTATTCCCTTCCAATCTAAAATTGCATATTCTACTTTCTCCAAAGTTTTCTGCACGCATTGTCTTAAAATCTCTACATTCACATATGGAATGACATATTTTGGAATCATGTGACCAAAAGCTGTTTCATTCTCCAATGCTATTCTTGTAAATTTTGAGTTATAATGGGGTCCACCTATGCCTAAAACGGCTTTAGCCTCAGCTTCACCGAAAGTTGATATGGCTTTTATTGCCGCGTGGGCAACGGCCTCTGCTGCCTTCAAATCATTCCATTGTTTCGGCGAACTTCCCAATTCAACAAACATGGCTGGCACATTTAATGATGGTCCATGATGGGTGCATTCATAACAAACTTCATAATTCAAATGCATTTCATCCCTAAACTTTTTTAAGGCTTTTAAGGCGTTTCTCATGGCGTGGGCTGGAGAAACCGAAACCTTTCTTGGAAGCCCGCCCAATTCTGCTTCGCCCAAATTGCCAGGGGTGTGCACAGAAAGGGTTGGAGTGCCGCTTTCGCTGCTATGTCTTGAAATGAAAAGGATAAGCTCTAAATCCTTAAAGAACTCGGTTATGTTTTGTGCCTCTACGGATTCCTCATTTAAGGTTACGAGTTTAACTTTTCTACCATTAATTTCTGCCGTGTAAACTGGGTTTTCCTGAAAATTTTCTACAGCCTTTTTAAAATTGTAGTGGTTTAGAATTTGCCTTTTAATGTTTAAGCTTGCTATGTCTTTGTTTGAGGCTGCAATTAGGATTGTCATAGGCTTCAATGGTTTCAAATGGTGGATGTTAAGAAAAAGGTTTCCATAAAGCTTATAATTGTTAAAATCAGTTGAAGCCTTAAAAGTTCAGCGAGACAATTAAAATGCACCTAATTAATTTTAAAGAATTGTCTGGTCAGCAACTAACAGCGATAATTGATAAGGCTATAGAAGTTAAGCATAACCCTGAAAAATATAAAGATGCTTTAGCTGGCAAATCTTTAGCTATGATTTTTCAAAAAACTTCTACACGCACAAGGGTTTCTTTTGAGGTTGCCATGACTCAGCTTGGCGGACACGCCCTATACATTGATTGGAGAACGACAAACTTCACTTTGGCAGATGTTTATGATGAGACGCAATATCTGTCGCGTAATGTTGATTGTATAATGGCGAGGCTCCTGAAAAACGCTGATTTGCAGGTTATGGCTAAAGCTTCGCGTGTTCCAGTAATCAATGGATGCGACGAAAAATATCATCCAAGCCAAGCCATAGCCGACCTAATGACCATAAAAGAGAAAAGGGGCAAATTGAAAGGCGTTAAACTCGTTTACATAGGCGCCCACAACAACGTTTGCAACTCACTTATTGAAGGATGCACAAAAACTGGCGTGAAAATAACCACTGTAACGCCCCTATTTAATGAGCCTTCTAGGGATGAAAAGCTTTTGGAAGATGCAAAGAAAACTGGACTTTGGGAAACAACCTTAGACGTTAAAAAAGCTGTTAAGGATGCGGATTTTGTTTACACAGACACTTGGGTTGACATGGAATTCTTCCTCGACCCAAAATATGCTGCGGAGAAGGAGAAGCGCATCAAAATTATGATGCCATACCAGATAAACATGGAACTTCTGAAGGGAACAGACGCTTATGTAATGCATGACATGCCAGTCCACAGAGGATACGAAATAAGCCCAGACGTAATAGAAAGCCCAAAATCCATAATTTACGAGCAAAGCGAAAATAGGCTTTATTCGGCAAAGGCAATACTATTAAAACTATTGGAAAAATACTAAAACGCCAACGTCAAACCATCTTAAGTGAGATATAAGATGTTAAGGAAAAAGGAATGGAATTTGGTCGCTCCTTGCGGACTTTATTGTGGAGAATGCACCGCTTATCTCAACGAAAAATGTGGGGGTTGCCGATCTAATAGGGGCTTAAGTAAAGAGTACCAGAAATATTGCAGAATTTACATGTGTTCAAGCAATAAAAAGCTTAAAACTTGTATTGAATGTAGAGAATTTCCATGCAAATTTTTCCATTTTTTCAAAGCTGAAACTTTGGAGTCAAGCTCTTGGTTTCTGGATGTGTGGTGTAATATGAAGCAAATCAGAGAAATAGGTCTAAAAGAATTTTTGAACATGAAGGAGAAATGGTTGAAAAAGAGAGAAAAATGTGCTGAAGAGAAAGGAATTAAGTACTGCGACGAGTGTAAAGAGCGGCCTTGTGAACTTCTAAAAAGGGAAGTTCTTGCGCCCATGAGTTTGGAGAAATTTAAGGATTTTATGGAGAAAATATAGT
>JASEJA010000001.1:38444-59599 GCA_030017755.1 Candidatus Bathyarchaeota archaeon | reverse complement strand
GATTTTATGGAGAAAATATAGTTATTTCATTATCATTTGAACAAATTTTTCTGGGTCGAACTCTTCTAAATCTTCGTATTTTTGTCCAGTTCCAATGAATAGTATTGGTTTTTTGGTTACGTAGGTTACGCTTAGGGCTGAACCGCCTTTAATGTCTGCATCCACCTTCGTTAGTATTGTTGCGTCTATGCCTACGCTTTTGTGGAACTCTTCCGCCTGCATAACTGCATCATTTCCCGTCAACGAATCTACTGTTAGGAGCGTTAAGTCTGGGTTTGCGATTCGCTTAATTTTTGCAAGCTCATCCATTAGGTTTCTGTTTGTTTGCATTCTTCCAGCAGTGTCTATCAAAACCACGTTTATTCCATGAGCCTTTGCATGATTTATAGTGTCGTAGGCAACAGCTGCCGGATCTGAACCATACTTGTGCTTAATCATCCGCATTCCCAAACGTTTCGCATGCTCCTCCAACTGCTCAATTGAACCAGCCCTATAAGTGTCGCTGCATGCAAGCACAACAGAATAACCATGCTTGTTAAAGAATTTGGCGACTTTGGCTATTGTTGTTGTTTTTCCTGTGCCGTTTATTCCAACAAAAACTATGACGAACGGCTCGCCTCTTCGCCGTTTTTCCTCCACAACCTTCAACACGTCAATCTTATTATTCGTTAGCATGGTTTCCAAAAGAACTTCTCTAAGGTTTTCCTCAACTATCTTCTTCCGATCTTCCAGCCGTTTCACTTGAACGCCGTCTAAACGTTTTTCCATTTCATCGCATATTCGCTCGGCAACTGGAAAAGCAACATCATTCTCAACAAGGCTTATTTTAAATTCTGAGAGTATTGGCCGTAAATTTTCAGCCTTAAGCTCTGTCGTCGTAACCTTATTTACAAGCCCTTTCAATCCAGATTTGAGTCTTTCAAACATTTATGCGGCTTTCCTCTCCCTTAACTCAGCTATCAGGCTTTCGAATTTTTCTCTATCTTCCTCAATTCTTTCCGCAACTTGGGCAAGCTGTTGCTGAAGAGAAGCCCTTGTCCTCTCCAAATTTTCCAGTCTTTTTTTTATGATTTCCTTTGCCTCTTGCAGTGTCTTTTCAAGGGAAATTCCAGCGCCCATTCCAACTATTACTTTGTCTGGATTTTCAAGTCTTGCTTTAATGTAAGAGTTGCCCCCAATGGGAACGAGAAGTTCTGTATTCTCCTTTTCTTTTTCTAAACCTTCCAATGTCATGTTTGCGTAGGTTAAGTCTGTTATGACGGCGTTCACTGCGTTAATCCTGGATTGTATGGTTTCTGCTGTTTGTTCTAGAAAGCGGATTTCAACGCTTAGTTTGCGAAGTTCTTCTTCACTTTTGCTCGCCAACTTCTTCTTCTCCCAAAACAATTTTTCGTAACAGCGGATTTTCTATCTCATTAAGCGGAACTTCTTCAACGTTTAGGATTTTTATTTGGAAACGTTTAGCCCTATGTCTACTGCCCAATTCAGCATAAACCCTTTCAACGGCATGTTCTGGTTTTACTGCTATGACTTCCTTCTTGAAAGGAGACTTCAAATTTGGCTTTCGAATTTCGCCTATAACTCTGAAAACTTTCGCTTTACTCATTCTCTTTCACAACATCCAAGGCATTCCCAATTATAAACATCTCGGGTCCAGTTGTTAGGGAACCAGCAACAGCTGCATATTTGTTGCCAATCAAACCAGTACCCACATATGGAATGCCGCAATTAACAGTGCCCACATCCACTGGAACTTTTAATACATTTTCCAAAAGTTTTCGCTCCGAATCCCTCAGCATTGGATGGGCTAAAACGCCTTTGTTTGTTGCAAAAGCCAAAGACCCAACGTATGGTAAACCAGCAATCTCGCCTTGCACGGCTTCAAAGCCTAAGGTTTCAGATATAGCCTTAATTTCTGCACTTTTTAACCTTGGGTCTACGATGGCGCCGTAATCGTTTGCTAAAACCATGTTTCCATAGGCTGTCCTCTTTGTCTCCATCACCGTTATGTTTTCTTCAAAAAAAGATTTTATAGTTTCAAGTTCCTCTTCCCTAACAAAATGGGGAAGCAAAATACCATTAGAGTTTGCACATGCAAGGGCGCCCGCCAAAACTGAACCGCCAATGGTTGTGTGAATGAGTTTTACTTTAAGCCAATTTTCAATTCTTTCAGCCTTTTTGATTGGAACAAACTTTGGAATTATCACAACCTTATCCGTAGCAAGAGAATAAACGCCTATGCTTGGACTTCCAAAAAGGCTGGAAAGGTAAACAGCCAAAGACTAATCTCCTTCAGCCAAATAAACAGTCACATTGCCATCTTTATCCTTTGCAGCCCTAACCCTAATCTTCCTCGGAGGCTTCTCTATTCCTCTACTCCAAACCTTTTCATTCACGTCATTATTAATAATTAGCCTTTTAGGCGCTTCCTCCTCTTCCCCTTCCCCCCCTCTTTTCTCAAGTTTCATATGTTTAATCAAAAAACTCTTAATTATGCGCATGGCTCGAGGCGCCCTCTTCCGTGGAGGACCAATCCATGCTTTACTTAACGGAATCGTGTAAATCCTTTCTTCAACAATTTCTTCCTCAAGCTTTTCTTCTCGTGTTGGTGGTTTAGCCTCTTTTTCTTTTGGTGGCGGCGGCATCCCTTCTTCTGTTATTTCTGTTTCAGCTGCTTCCTCTACTTTTTCCTCCCTTTCTTCCTCTGCTATTTCTTCAGTGTTTGCTTCTTCTACTGTTTCCGCTAACTCCTCTTGTTCCTCTTCCTCAATTGGTTCTTCCTTTATTTTTTCTTCTTCCATGGGTTATTCCTCTAAGCCTTTATTTTTCTAGTTCTCCACTGTCTCCTTTTAGGATGGGTTCTAAATTTTCCAGCAGTTTTCGCTATAACCCATGTGGGAACAGCCTTCTTCTGTTTTCCTGCTTTTGCCAGTCGCCGTTTTTTTGCTGTTGGTTTGTTTCTAGCCATGCCTATATCCTTCTTATGCGTGGTTCACGCTTTTGAGCTTGGAGTTGAATGAGAATTTGCTTTAATTGGGCGTCGGTTAAGGGTATGGGAAGTTTTCCTTGTTGTGCCAGCTGAATTAGCTGCAGTTCCAGCTGTTCTGTGAATTCTGGTCTAACCATTTTCAAGTTTGTAAGTCTCTGTCTAGCGTCTGGCGTTAGTATTTTTCTAAGCAAAGCCTGTTTTTGCTGTTCTATCTGCGCTTGCCTCTGCTCTTCAGCCAGTTTCTGCTGTAAAGCTAAAAGTTTTCTTCTCCTAAGCTCTTCCAGTTCGTTCTCGTCCTCAGACATCTCACTCACCTTTCTGGTATTTCTCTAATTCTGGAAGCTCCTTCACCAGTTCCTTGCCAACATCTTCGGCTATTTCTTGCAGAAGTTTTCTGCCCTCCTTTGTCATTCTCCTTCCTTTTGGCTTTGTAGTTTCAATTAAACCTGCAGCTTCTAACTGTTGTAAAGCCTTCCTTATTATTGCGCCGCCAGCTTTAACCACATGCTCTGGTTTAACGCCGAAATCCTTCCTTCCGCCATATTCAGCCCTTAGCTTCTCTAAGCCGATGGGTCCATAAATGTAAACTTTCCTCAAAAGCGAAGCGCAACGGATGTACCACCAGTCTGAGTTTTGAGGTTGCCTCTGGACATGCGAACCAGTCTTTACAATACTAGCCCAAGTTGGCGGATTTACCTCATCAACATTCTCCTTTAGATATTTGGCTAGTTTTTTGATGAATTTGGACGCTGGAACATCATGGGGTGTTTTCAAAGTTCCTTATCCTCTACTTTTCCTTCAGTAAATCATGAAGCCTCATATAAAGGCTTTCACTTTTTGCGCCGCTTATAAAGCATGAATGTATGCCCTCTAACCTCAACTAATGATGCTCTTGTCTGCTCGGCAATCCTCAAAGCTATTTCCTTTGCTTTATTTCCTTCAAGGGCGCTTTTTAAAACTTTAACCTTAACCATCTCATTCTTTTCCAGTTGCTTCTCAACTTCTTTCAAAAGCTCTTTTGAAGCTCCGCTTTTGCCAATCCATATGGTGGGTTTTTCTCCGCTTAACCTTCGCTTAATTCGACGCCTCATACCAAAAGTCAGTTTACTCAAAACTATTTTGCTCCTTCTTCGTTTTTAATGGTATGCGCATGTGCTTGCCACAGTTTAAACAAGTAATCACCACATGAGGCTCTCTCCGCTTTTTTATCCGCACACGGGAATTAACTCCCGGAAGAATAAAGCTTTTGCAGTGTCTACAAACTTGGCGCCTATACTCTCTTGGTAGGCGAACCTTGGCTGCCATGGCTATTTTTCTGGCTATATCCACGTAACGTTGTGCTAAGGCTGGGTCTTCATGGATGGTTTCTTTTGCTAGACGGAAAAGTGTTTGTATGCGTTGCATTGCAATGCGTTTTGTGTTTGAGTCCATATCTTTCCGTATTGCCCCATTCATGAAATATTGAAAGAGCTTTATTACCATTTATCTATGCGAAAACTATGCTTTTTCCTTCGCCCTTTCCATGTCCCAACGTTTGAATACTTCCTCCACAATTTGGGGTCTCAAAACAAAAATGTCTTCGGGATGCTCAACATACAAATAAACCATGTAAACCCGTTCAAAAGCGCTTGACCTAACAAGCATGTAACTTGGCTTTTTTGGGAGCATATGCATATATCTTTCAAAAACCTCGTTGAAGATTTCCGCAATTTTTGTGTTAGAAACGTTGTGGTCGAAGCCTATCTCAAAAGTGTAACAGTAAAGGCTTAGGTGTTCTTCGCTTTCGTAGGAGTAGTTGGTTATATCTCTATCCATGATTTGAAGATTGCTTATGGAGACTACATTGTTTCCAATTGTAAGGATTTTTGTGTAGTTAATTGTGATTTCCTGAACTATTCCTTCAACGGTTCCTATTTTAACGTAATCGCCAACCCTAAAAGGTCTTGTAGCGAACAAGTAAAGTCCAGCTATAAAATTTCCAATAGTTCGAGTGGAGGCGAAACCTACGGCTGTGCCTCCGAGGGCTGAGAAGGCTACAACCCATTCGGATGGTAATCCGCCAACTCTAAAAAGAGCCAACATGGCTCCAATCAATATTAATATTCTAAAAGTCAAAACCATGCTATTTGCAACATAAG
Source organism: Candidatus Bathyarchaeota archaeon (assembly GCA_030017755.1). Taxonomy (GTDB): domain Archaea; phylum Thermoproteota; class Bathyarchaeia; order Bathyarchaeales; family Bathycorpusculaceae; genus JASEJA01. Next base: position 54,472 of record JASEJA010000001.1, on the reverse strand, counting down.
GCGCTAAATGCGTTCTTCTTGCAAACTTTCTCAAATATCTTGTTATAACTCTCTCCAGAATGAGTGCCACTATGCCTATGGCGATTATCCAAATAATAGTGGATAGGCTAACTCCGAACAACGTTTGAGACTCTAAATATTCAAAGAAATCTTGAATGCTCATGGCGTATTCCGTTTTGTATGCGTGTTAAACGTCTCGTCTATAAAGCTTTTCATTCCCTTTTAACTTTTAACAAAAGAGCTATGGCTACAAGCTGGAATGCCACAGCGTAAAACATCACAGCAACAAGGGACATTTGCAAGTCTATGAATAAACCAAATATTCCACCGCTGACAAGTTCGCCGAAGCCGTAAACAACATTAAATAAACCATAGGCTGTGCCCCGCGAAGCAACGGGCGTAAGTTGTGAAACTGCTGCACGATAAATGGATTCTTGCATTCCTAAAACCAAGCCTGAAAAAACCGATGCGGCTATGAGGGTTGGGAGTTCGTTGTTGCTCATGGCGAATAAGGCTGGAAAAATTGAAAGTGTAAAAGGCAAAACTAGAATCTTTATTCCAAACTTGTCATAGGCATACCCCGCCCCAAGGGCGGTGGGCGCATCAACCCCTTGAATGAGCAAATACATTAGGGGCACAATCCACTGCAGTCCTTGGGGGTTAAGAAGTTCAGAAGCCCTAAAAAGTATAAGTTTAGCCGACATAAGCCCAACAGTGTTCATCAAAACGGCAAATGTGTAAATGTAAAAGAATTTTGGCAGCTTCTCCTTTCTCTCAGCAGCCTTTGAAGTTTCCACAGTTGTCTTATAACCTATTTTCTTGTAAGTGTAGGCTAAAACCACTAAAAGAATTAGGAATGGTATAAATAGGAAGCTGAAAGTGTAACTGTAATTGTTTTTTGTTGAAAACATTAAAGTCGCTACCAAAAGCGGACCCAAAATGGCGCCAACCTGGTCCAAAAACTCGTGGATGCCGAAGGCTTTGCCTGCGCCTACCTCTTTGCTTACGATGGATAGGACTGCGTCTCTGGAAGGTGCTCTAAGGGCTTTACCTAACCTTTCAAGTAGAATAAGGATTATGGCTACTTCTAGGGTTGCTGAAACTCTCAAAAGAGGAACTGAAACTATTAATCCGTAACCCAAAAATATGAAAAGCCAATAAGCGCGGGTTGTGTCGGCTAAGAGTCCGCTGAAAAGCCTCACGGCATTTCCGAGAAATTCGCCGAATCCAACAACTAATCCCGCAATTACTCCAGTTGCTCCTAAAAATTTGAGATAGTCTGGGATTATACCTCCAGAGCCTTCGTAAACCACATCACCCATGAGGCTGACAATTCCTAAGAGGAGGATACCCATGTAAGCCGCTTTGTTGATTTTCGACTTTGTTTCCTTCTGCATTATTTTTCGTCCTAATCTTGTAAGAAGTTTGTTTAGGAAGTTTATGTGTTTTGGGGAAAGCTTTTATTAAGGTTTCAGTGTATGTTTGCGATGTTTTAAAAGATGATGCGCTATGAGTCTGCAAAAGGGCGACTTCATACTAATCGACTATGTTGCCAAAGTGAAAGAGACAGGCGAAGTCTTCGACACAACAATAGAAGAAACAGCAAAAGAAGAACATTTATACAAGGAAGGCGAAATTTACGAGCCCAAACTTGTAGTCATCGGAGAAGGCTGGGTTCTTAAGGCTTTGGATGAAAGCCTAACAACAATGGAAATTGGAAAAACAAATTCTGTAGAGATTCCGCCAGAAAAAGCCTTCGGACCGCGTGACTCTGAAAAGGTTAGGCGTATCCCCTTAAGGCATTTAACAGCTAAGGGCATAACCCCAACCCTTGGAATGCGTTTAGAATATGATGGGAAAATGGCAACTGTAAGGGCTTTGGGTGCTGGAAGGGTCCTATTAGATTTTAATCCGCCATTGGCTGGAAAAACATTGGTTTATGAGGTTAAGGTTCAAAAGAAGCTTGAAACATTAAATGAGAAGATTAGCGCGCTAATTCACCGCAGAATACCAGCCGTAGAAGAGGCCAAGTTCAAGTTTACGGTTAGGCAGAAAATTGTTAGCATAGAAATGCCAGAAGAAGCCTTCTATCTAGAAGGAATACAAGTAGCGAAGAGGGGCATAGCCATGGACATCCAAAGGTTTTTCCCAAAAATAACAATGGTAAAATTCACAGAAACTTTCAAGGCGCAGCCAAAAACAGAAGCCAAACAATAAACGCTCATATAACTTCTGTTTTTCTTGCAAGCTTTTCGAAATCTTCCCTTTTCCATTTAAGTTTGCTTAAAATCGTGTATCTTTCTGGTCTTATGGATGCAGCTATCTCCAAAGCCTCCACAACATTTTCCTTTTCCACTCCAAGCTCCTCGGCATTTATGGGTGCGCCCACCTTTTTCAGCGTGTTCTTAATGCTTTTCCAGTTTATCTTGTGAAGATAAGCCATCATAATCGTGCCTACTCCACATTGTTCACCATGCATGGCATGCTTTGTAGTAGTAATGTCAAGGGCGTGGCTGAAGAGGTGTTCTGAACCGCTGCAGGGGCGGCTGCTTCCGGCAATGCTCATTGAAACTCCACAGCTTATTAGGGCTTCTATTAAAACTCGCAAGCCTTCCTCGTTTTCTAACTTTATTAGGTCGGCGTTTTGCATCACAAGTTTTGCACTCATTAAGGCGAGGCTTGCAGCATAACTTCCATAATACTCATTGTTTTCTTTATGCGCCAGCCTCCAATCTCTTACGGCTGTTAACTTTGAAATTACGTCTCCGCAGCCGCTTATGGCGAAACGCCATGGCGCCTTCATTATTATATTTGTGTCTGCTATGATGGTTATTGGTGCTTTGGCTAAAACCGAATAGGGTTTTTCTAAGCCTTTCACTGAAGATAGGGGACTTGCAATTCCATCATGAGATGCAGTGGTTGGAATGCTAATGAATGGGATTTCCTGCCTTGCCGAGCTTAATTTTGCAACATCTATTTTTGTGCCTCCGCCAACTCCAAAAACAACTTGAGGCTTCAGAACCCTTATTTTTTCTTCAACAGCTTCTAAATCCTTAACCGTGGCCGATTCTACAAGGAATGTGTCAACTTTTATATCCTCTTTTTCTAGGAGTTCTTTGACTGTTTTTCCTGCAATGTCGTATGTTTTGGAACCAGCAATTATTAGTGCAGATTTTGTGAATCCCAACTTTTTTGAAATGTCGGCAGCGTATTCTATGGTGCCGCTTCCTACGATTACTTCCCTTGGAAGTTGCATGCGATGGTGTTTTAAAGTCAAATCAACCACATTTTATGGCTCTTAACCCTTTTATGTTTCTCTGCTTTCATGTTTAAGTCTTGCCTTTTCTAAACCGCAATGTTAATAAATGTCATGGTTATGATTAAATGATGCTACTTCCTAGCGAAGTAAACCCGTGATGCATTTAGGTTTTAGGAGAAATTAAAAATGGCACACAAAGATGTAGCCAATAAATTAATGTTGAAGGGAACAACAACCATCGGCGTCGTTTGCAAAGACGGCGTCATATTGGCTTCAGACACCCGTGTAACTATGGGTTTTTATGTGGCTCATAAGCATGGGAAAAAAGTGTATAAAATAGATGATCATTTGGCAATGACAATTTCTGGGACTGTTGCCGATGCGCAAAGGACTGTTGACATACTAACAGCGAATGCGCAACTTTACAAAATTAACATTGGCAGACCCTTACCCATAAGTTCTGCTGCAAGGTTGGTGGCAAATCTTCTGTTCTCATCCCGATATGCGCCTCTTCTTACGCAGGTTCTTGTGGGTGGCGTGGATGATTCTGGGCCTCATGTTTTTTCCTTAGACCCCTTGGGCAGTTTGACGGAGGAAAAGTGTGTTGCTACGGGTTCTGGTTCGCCAATAGCTTACGGCGTTTTGGAAGACAAGTATAGGGAGGACATGTCTGTGGCTGAGCTTTTGCCAATAATTGTTAAGGCTGTTAGTTCCGCTATGAAGCGGGATGCTGCAAGTGGCGACAGTTTTAATGTTGCAGTAATAGACAAGAAGGGTTATCGTGAATTGGCTGATAAGGAGAAAGAAAAACTTCTAACTGATTGAGGAAGTTAAAATCGTGACGCCTAACTCTGAAAGGGATAAGGTGGAAATAAGCCAATACATTTTAGAGCATGTTCCAAAAGAGGCTGAAGTGACTAGAATAGAATATGAAGGACCAGCGCTTGCAGTTTACACTAAAAGACCAGAAATACTTGTGGAACAAAGCAGCACCATAGCCGACATAGTTAGCATCATAAGAAAAAGAATTGTTGTGCGTTCCGACCCTTCTGTGAGACTTCCAGAAAATGAGGCTGAAAGAATTGCAAGGGAAATAATATCGCCTGAAGCTGAGGTTACGGACATAAATTTTGACCCAAGTCTCGGAGAAATCATAATTGAAGCAAAAAAGCCAGGGTTAGTGATTGGAAAGAATGGAGCAGTGTTGCAGGAAATTATTAGACGCACCAAGTGGCGTCCCCACGTTTTGAGAAGTCCTCCACTGCGGTCGAAGATTGTGGCTCACATGCGCCACTATATGCATTCTGAAAGCAAGGAGAGGGAGCAAATTCTTCGGGCTGTTGGCGAAAGAATTTTCAGACCTAAAATTTATGATGTTGGAGACATTAGGATTACAGCCTTAGGCGGGGTTCAAGAAGTCGGGCGATCAGCCTTTCTTATTCGGACAAGGGAAAGCAGTGTATTACTAGATTGTGGAATTAACCCTGGCTCTTCCAGACCTTTTGAGGCTTTTCCAAGGTTTGATGATCCAGCTTTTGAGCTGGATTCTTTGGATGCTGTTGTTATAACTCATGCGCATCTTGACCATTGTGGTCTTGTGCCTTTTCTTTACAAGTATGGTTATGATGGTCCCGTTTACTGTTCTTCTCCAACTTCAAATTTGATGACGCTGCTTCAGTTGGATTATTTGGATGTAGCCAGCAAACAAGGCATTATAGCGCCTTACGACCAGAAGGATGTGCGTGAATGTGTTTTGCATACCGTTCCTCTTCGTTACGGCGTTGTAACCGACATAGCTCCTGACATTCGCTTAACACTTCACAATGCTGGGCATATTCTCGGCTCTTCCATGGCGCATTTACACATTGGCGAAGGCTTACATAACATTGTCTATACTGGTGATTACAAGTATGGAAGAACCATGCTTCTGGAAGCTGCAGCAACCGAATTTCCAAGAGTTGAAACCGTAATAACTGAAAGCACTTACGGCGGCGCAGACGATGTCATGCCCTCTCGGGTTGAAGCTGAAGAGCGTTTAACAGCCGTTATAAATGAAACTTTGGAGCGTAGAGGCAAAGTTTTGATTCCAGTTCCAGCCGTTGGAAGGGCTCAGGAAATAATGCTTATAATTGATGGTTACATGCGTCGGGGTTTAATGAAAGAGGCGCCAGTTTTTATTGAAGGCATGATTTCTGAGGCAACAGCCATCCACACGGCTTATCCAGAATATTTAGGAAGGGAAGTCCGCTACAGCATATTACATGATGGAGTTAACCCCTTCCAATCAGACTATTTCACAGCGGTTGAGCACCCAAACGTTAGACAAGACATCATTGACGGCGAGCCATGCATTATTATGGCAACCTCTGGCATGCTTGAAGGCGGACCAGTAATAGAGTATTTCAAAAGCCTAGCTGAAAACGAAAACAACACAATAATCTTTGTAAGCTATCAAATTGAGGGCACTCTAGGAAGGCGTGTGCAGAAGGGTCTAACGGAAGTTACAATGATGAATAGTGAAGGCAAAATGGATGTTGTAAAGGTTAGGTTGCATGTGGAATCAATTGAAGGCTTTTCTGGCCATTCAGACAGGCGACAAATAACAAATTACATAACTAACCTAAAGCCTAAACCAGAAAGAGTTATTGTTTGCCACGGCGAAAGAGCCAAATGCTTAAGCATGGCCAACTTCATTCAAAAAAGATGCGGAATCCAAGCACTTGTGCCCGCAATAATGGAAACGTTTAGGCTACTTTGAGATCGAAATAAATAAAAGGCGAATTCCATGAAACAAAACTGGGGAAAGCAGTGATGTGGTGATGATTGTTGAAAAGAGCGATTGTTATTTAATACACGAAGTTTGGCAATACTGAAAAAATAGCCAAGGCATTAGCTCACGAAATAGAAAAGGAAGGGATTAAAGTTGATTGTATCAAAGCTGATGAAGTTGAAGTTAACATGCTGGTTGAGTGTAATCTTCTGGCTTTCGGCACATCCACCCATGCCTTTGGCATATCTAAACCCATGAAAGCCTTTCTTGAAAAATTGAAAAATGTGGATCTTAAAGGCAAGAAGGCGTTTGCCTTCGACACCAAGTTTAAGTCTTGGTTGGCCGGAAGCGCAGGAAAGGGAATTGAGAAAAGGTTGATAGGATTTGGAATGAGCATTGTTAAGCCCCACGCATCAGCTATAGTGAAGGGTTCAGAGGGACCACTCGCAGAAGGTATGGAAGAAACATTTGAAAAAATCGGTAGCGAGATTGCAGTGTTAATTTAGGCTGCTGTTGGTATCGGCTCATTTGTTATGGGCGTTTTTTCCCGCCAAATCCTCACGCCTGAAGGACAAATTACAACGCGTTCTTCGCCTAATCTTGCAATGTCGCCGCCCACAGCCTCAGCGAACTCGCATAACTCGTTAACAGCCCGTTTAACGTCATCTATGCTTTTGTTCGCCAAAGGTGTTATCCTGAGAATGAGGATGTTCCCTGATTTCACTTCGTTTTTCACAGAATCCAAATCTGACAAATCACGAAGCGGCATAGCCTTCAAATAAGTTTTGCCGGGAATCCTCTTAGCTTCTATTTCTTTTTCGGTTTTTTTGGATTTTCGGAATATGTCGCTTAAACCCGGCAAACTTCTCCTCTCAACTGTTATATTTTGCTTTTTAACAGTTTAAGTGTTTCCTAATTTCACGTCTGAATTCTTAATAAGAATTTGGTATTAAAACATTTTATGAATTCAAAATATAGATTCAAAGTTTCTTTAGGAAGTTCCATAATCTGTCGCCAGTAAAATGAACATTTTTAACAACAACACCATGTTTAGCCTTCTCCACTTCATCCATGCCAATTAATGCTTCACCAACCGCCAAAGGTTTACCATACTTCTCATCAACAACCAGAACACAATCACCCTTTCTAAATTGTCCCTCAAAACGCACTATTCCAGGCGCCATAACATTTGCACCATTGCAAACATGGGGAACAGCGCCCATGTCAACAACTACTTTAGCTGCGGAACCTAAAAATTCGCTGAAAAAAGAGTGGGAAAAATTTTCTCTTCAGCCTTAGCTAATAATGGTTTGTCGTTGAATAGGTATATTTCAGCAAATTCTGTTTCAACAAGCTCCGCTTTCATTTTAAAGTTTAAAATTTGCCTTAAATCAACCCCAATTCTTTCCGAAGCTTTGTTTAATAGAAGTTTTGCCTCTTTGCCCTTCAAGAAATATCTTCTATATTTCTCTGGCATTTGCCGCATCCTTTTAGATAGGTTTAAATGGTATAAGTTTAAGTATAAAAAGCATAAAGTCTAATTGGGGTTCCAAAATGAGTGAAATGACAACAGAAATCCTTGAACAAAACCTTGGAAAAATAGTGCTCGTGCGCCTTAAGGGTGGAAAAAGCCTTCGTGGAAGACTGAAAGGTTTTGACCAACACCTAAACTTGGTTTTGGAAGAAACAGAAGACACCACAAACGCTGAGAACGTGAAAAAACTCGGTTTAATAATAGTTCGAGGAGATAACGTGGTTCTGATTTCGCCGCCGCCAAGGTGAAACTTTTGGGAAAGGGAACACCATCTTTTGGAAAACGGGCTGGAAAAACTCTCCACATCCGTTGTAGGCGATGTGGGAGAAGAGCCTATAATGTGGCAAAGAAGCAGTGTGCAGCTTGCGGTTATGGAAAAACAACAACCATTAAAACGTATTCTTGGCGAAGCAGAAATCTTCACAGAGAAAGACTACGTTAAGAGGCTGTTTTCTCTATATGGATTCAGTTCTATAATAACCCTTGTCAATTTTGACGTATATTAATGGACCCTTGCTTCTGGCAAGCTCTCTTGCTTTCCTCAAAGAAGTGTTAACAATGCGCACTGCTTGTTCTCCTTCGCTTGTGTAGTTTCCCTTTTTCTCGCCAAGCTCCATTTTTAGAAGGTTCTCCGCAAGGATTGATGTTCCGCAGATTTCTCCATTTTTTATCAGCGTATAAGTGACTATTTCCTGCATTTCTTGGCGGTTTGGAAGCCTTCTCCATAAGGGTTCTGCGTTGGCAAGAATTTTTGTAACTCTATCCCATTTATTGGAATTTTCGTTGCCTATTAGCAGTTTTACCCTTTCCTTCCATTTTTTGAACCATATTTTTGTCCAAATGTCCATGAATTCCTGCAGCTCATTTGGGTTTTCGTTAAAAAACTTTTCTAAATTCTCTACTATTTCGCATTCGTTCGCCTCTTTTCCAACGAGGTTCCAGTGAAATTTGAGATAATTCGTTAAGTCTTGGCATGCTATTTGAAGCACTTTTCTGTCTGAACCGAAAACTTCCAGTGTTGGGTTTATTTCTTTAAGCTTGTCAGCCAATAATGTTTCTATGAAATTCATTGTTATTCCTGCCGAAGCCTTCTCCACTTAAATGTTAATATTGAGCTTTTAATTAAGCTTTATTTATGGTTGCTTCTATAACTTTTTTCGATAATTTTTTGCTATATTTCAACTTCAGAAATATCTAAGCCCAATCTAAATGTTATTCGAGGAAATTTGGAAGTTGATTGACGCTTTCAAGAATTAAATCTGGTTTTTCCCTTTCTAATTCTTCGCGGGAGAAAATTCCAGACAAAACCGCAACCGTTTTGGCTCCAGCATTTTTTCCAGCTTTTATATCCGCAACTGAATCTCCAACAACTAAGCATTCGCATGGTTGGACGCCGAAATTTTCTGCACATTTTATAAATGCTTCTGGAGAAGGCTTTGGCGTATGTGTGTTGAGAGCTGTTATTACATGTTTGAAGTATTTTGCTAAGCCGAAGTTTTCTAACTCTTTTATGACGTTTTCTTTTGGAACATAACGCATAGTAATCAGCGCTAAAACCGCCTTCCTCGAAAGTTTTTTGAGCGTCTCATCAATTTTTGGCATAGGCTTGGTTTTTGTGGCTGTAGCCTTGTAATAGGCGTTAAGGTATAAATCCAAAAACTTCTGTGCGTCCACTCCCCTCACTAAATCGTTTATTGGGAGAGTCAACTCAAGCCTTTTAGGAATCTCCGTAACCATGCTGGTTGGCACAAACTTTTGCCCCAAAGCTTTAAAGGCAGTTTCCACTGCTTCTTTATACGCTTCTTTTGAATCCACTATTGTGCCATCCAAATCTAAGAGTATACCTTTAACCTTAAGCTTCATTTTCGCCATTTCAACTCTCTCATTTTGTCTTATCATTACTGCTTTTTCTTCAATAAGCTTTGTTAAATCTTGATGAAAGCAATAGGCGTGAAAAACCTAGAGAGGTCTATCGTATTGGTTGCACGGCAATTCAAAAATTGACCGACAGCACCCTTCAACAAAAGAATTTCGAGCAATTGTCGATAAGTTTTTATTTGCGGATAATTGTTTAAGGTAAACACCAAACATTTAGGAATGGTTGCGATGGCCAGAAAAGCCCGAATACGCCTCACAAGCACAGACTACAAAAAACTGGAGGAGGTATGCGAGGAACTGAAGGCCATCGCTCAAAAAACAGGCGTTAAAATGAATGGACCAGTTCCGCTGCCAACAAAGAGATTGCGGGTTCCTGTTTTGAAGTCGCCTTGTGGTGAGGGAACCCAAACTTGGGATAGGTGGGAGATGCGGATTCATAAGCGTCTCATAGATATTGATGCTGAGGAGCGGGTTATGAGGCGTATTATGAGGATTCGGGTTCCAGAAGAAGTGCATGTAACCATAGAACTGGTTTAGCTGACTATGCGGTTCTTTTCCATTTGAAAAGTGGGCATTCCATGCATTTTTCCAGAATTTCCAAACCTTTCCCTGTTGTTTTATAACGGTTTTGCTCATCCATTTCCAGCAGTCCTTTCTCTGTGAGTGCGCTCAAATACTGTTTAGCTTGCACATATGAAAGACCCACATCCCGCATTAGCTCTGTTTTTCTTTTTACAGAAGTTGCCTTTCTCAAAATTTCCATGGTAATGTCATGTCTATCTCTGTTAACCATTTAAACCCACTCAGATTTGTTTTCTTTAAAATATAAGCTTGTAGGAAATCAAGGTTAAAACCAAACTTATAGTAAAAGCGGAAGCCCAAACTTTTTTGTTCCATAAGAAAATCTTGAATCCGTCAAGAATTCCGAAAGGGATTAAGTTGAAAAGGGCTATCCACGCATTAAAAGCTGCACCAATCGCAAATATCAAATTGTTTTGGGGTAAAAGAAACGCAATTAGAAAAAGGACTGTTGACAAAATAATGTTTGTTGTTGGTCCTGCAATGGCTATTTTTCCAATTTTTTCATTGTCTGCGAATCCTGAAATCATAACCGCCCCTGGAGATATAATTTTGAAAAATGGTGATAGCATGGAAAGAATTGTTAAAAGGGCTCCAGTGAAAGTCAGTCTAAACTCTGCCCAAAAACCTTCCCTTTGAGCAATTATCTTGTGGGCTATTTCGTGAATGAAAAAGGATGCCAAAATGATTAGGATGAAGAGCGCTAGGGAACCTGGTTCCATGAGATATATGGCTGAAGACAAACCAATGCCTGAAACAAGTAATGCGGCAATTGTCAAATGTTTAACTTCTTTTGCGCTAAAGTACACTTTTCTTTTTGCTGTTTGAACCGGCAAATAGGTGACTGTGTATTCATAGGATTTTTGTTTTTGGATTATTGGCATTGGGGCGGCTTCTTTTGGAGCCCATGCTAACTCCATGTTTGGGCATTCATGCGCTTCCGGAAGGCGATGTTCTGGACAGAAATAGCCTCCACAATATGGGCATCTGAATGGTAGGAAGACTTCTTTCTGGCATTTTTGGCATTTCATTTATTTGCATGCCTTTTGCGGTTATGATTGTTGCGGTGGGTTTTATGTTTTTAGGTTTTATGCGCAACAGTTATGCCTACTAACAAAGCTAATAGGTTGTTATGGGCATTAACAGTTTAGCGGGATGAAAAGGTTGAGGGCTTTCAGTTTTGTCCACGCCGCAGATTTGCATTTGGGTTATGCGCAGTATGGTTTAGAAGTTAGACGTGAAGATTTCGACAAGGCTTTTCAAGAGTTAGTTGACAAAACAATAGAGTTAAAACCTGACTTCATGATTATTGCTGGCGACCTATTCCACAACGCCCGCCCATCAAACGTTACCTTAGAAAACGCTATTAGAAATTTTGGTCGCCTAAGAGAGGCTGGCATCCCAGTTTTAACCGTTGACGGTTCACATGATTCCGCTCCAAACATTGTAACTGGAACAATCCTAAACCCTCTGGATAGTGCAGGATTAATTTATCACCTGCCAAGACATGAAGGCGCATGCTGGAAAAAACCGGAATGCTGCTACGTCTATGGCGTTCCAAACTTTAGGACTAGACGAAAAACTGAAGAGTTGCTTCCAGCTTTTATGGAGCAAAACAAGCCCGCACCAGACCCTGCGCTTTTCAACATTTTCGTCTTCCACATGGCTTTGGACCTTCAAAATGTTAAGCCACCATACATGGAAGCTGAAGCTTCGCCGGCGCTTATACCAGAAGGCTTCAATTATTATGCTGCTGGACACGTTCACACGCCATACATGGAAAATTTCAAGAGTGGGCTCTTGGTTTACAGCGGATGCACAGAAACCGTCAACTATGACGAAGCAAAAATCAAGAAAGGCTTTTATCACGTGAGGGTTGACGAAAATGGAAAAGTTTCAACACGATTTATAGAACTTCAATCTCCCCGCAAATTCGTTGTTTTAGAACAGGACTTTACGGGCTTAATTCCATCAAAAATCACAGAACTAGCCGCTCAAATGGTGAAGGGCGCAGACGAAGAAGGCGCAATCCTAATTCCAATATTAAAGGGAAGCTTACCCGCAGAGGCAAGCCGAACAGAAGTGGACATAGCCCAAATTAGAAGCGCAGCGGAAAAAGCTTTGTTTGTGCACCCGCTGGTTTTGCTGCGGGAAAGCGAAGTTTCAGAGGAAATTGTTCGGTCAATATTCGAAAGCGAACTGAAAGATTTAAAAACGAAAGCCTTCGAATATTTCATGCAAATCTTCTCTGAACGTTACAGACAAGAAGAAGCTGAAAAAATAGCCCGCACCGCCATCCAGCTCATTGAACCATTAACCAAAAAAGAAGAGGAAAAAGTGAAACAAACCTTAGAGGGGCTGCTGCAATGAAAATTGAAATAGTTCAGCTTGAAAACATCCGTTCCCACGTGAAATCAACAGTTCTCTTCGCAAGGGGCTTCAACTGTCTTGTGGGCGGTTTGGGCTGCGGAAAATCCACAATATTATATTCAATAGATTTTGCGCTTTTCGGCGAACCCATCGGCAGAAGCTACGATTATCTTCTCCGTGAAGGCACAGACAACGGAAAAGTCATAGTTCAGTTTGTTCAGAACGGGAAAAGCTACAAAATATCCCGTGGCTTGAAAAGGCATGGGAAGGGAATAAGCCAAGACTTTGAAGAACTGAAACTTTTTGAAGGGGAAAGCCTAATTGCCAGCGTGAAAAGCGATGCAGTAGCCGAACAAATAAAAGCAATAACAGCCCTTGACAAAGACCTTTTCCGTGAAATAGTTTGGGTTAGACAAGAGCATCTAAAAGAACTCTTAGATGCCACGCCAAGGGAGAGACAAAAACGCTTGGACGAACTGTTCGGTTTATCAGACTACGAAACTGCATGGAGCAATCTGGCGGGTTATCAAAAGGAATATGATGGAGAAAGAAAAGCCTACGAAAAAGACCCAGATGTTGTTGGACTAGAAAAACTCAACACAGAATATAACCAGACAGTGGAGCAGCTTGGAATCATTGAAATTGAACTACAAGACTTGACGAAAAGGCTTAGCTTAGCCAAAAAAAACCTTGAGGATGCTGATTTGAGGCTTAAAAAACTTGAGGATGTAAAAGCCAAAATTGAAGAATTAAAACGGAAAGAAGCCCAAACTCTTGCGAACCTAACAAACGTTGAAGATGCGTCTGCCTCTCTTGCCGAGAAAATTGAGAAGAGAAAACTTGGCATTGAAAATTTGAAGCAACGCTTAAGCACTATGGAAATGCGAGCAGAAACCTACAAGGCTAAGCTTAAGGAAATTGGAGTATCGCCAGATCAACCAATGGAAGCCATAAAACAATATTTATTAGCATTTGATGATCAAATCTCCAGCCTAAAAGGCGAACAAGAAGCCGCCCGCAGAAAAATGCGAGAAGATCAAAACAGAATTTCTTCCCTCTCCGCTCAGAATCTCTGCCCATTATGTTTGCAACCCTTAACTGGAGAATACAAAGATGGTTTGATGCAGAAAATTCAAACAGAAAATGAGGAGAGACAAAAAACAATAAGTCAACTCCAACATGACATTGAAGAACTCCAACAGATAAAGAACAAGGCAAGCGAAGCCTTCACAAACCTACAAACGCTAACTTTAAGATTGGAAGATTTGAAAGCCCAAATCAACCAAGAATCCCAAGCGTTGACGGAGCTAACCAAAGAGTTTGAGGAAAAACAGAAGTTAGAAAGAGAATTGCGAACGCAACTGGAAAATTTAAGAACGGAAATCGGCAGATTTGACATCTCCGAACTGGAAAATGCCAGAGCGAAAAGTAGACAAGCCCTCCAGCAATACTCTTCCTTAGAGTCCGATTTAAGGGCTAAAGAAGAACAGAAAAAATACTTGGTCCAGCGTTTAGAAGAGATAAAAGAGAGAATCGACCAAGCCCAACACAAAATTGAACGTATAGAAAAAATTGCAAAGGCTGTTGAAATCATCGGAAGCATCCGCGACGCCTACAGAAGCATCCAACCCAAACTGCGAAGCGAATTCGTGAAAGTTCTAAGAAACTTTGTCCAGCAAGTTCTTGACAGCCTAGCTGGCGGAGAAGGAACCCCCATAAACGTTTCAATAGACGAAACCTACACGCCATATGTCATAAGCGAAAGCGGCGTGGAAAGAGAAGTTTCAAACCTCTCAGGCGGAGAAAGAACATTGCTGGCTTTCGCCTACCGCCTCGGACTGGGACAGCTGATTATGCAGTCCAGAACAGGTCATGGATTAAGCATGCTTTTGCTTGACGAGCCAACAGAAAGCCTCGGAAGAGAGGATGGTTCCATAGACCGCTTGGCTGAGGCTATTTCACGCTTCAAAGCCATAGAACAAATAATAGCAGTCACTCACAGCGAAGCCTTTGCAGAAAAAGCTGAGCATGTAATAAGACTGGAAAAGGAAGCGGGTGTAAGCAAAATAGCAGTAGAACGATAAACTTTACCCTGTGGAGTTTACTTTTTGTTTTCGATCATGTTTTCCAGTGTGAACAGGAAGCGGCAGCTCTCGCACATTTGGTCTTCCGTTGTTGCATCTCTCATACGGCATTTGATGCATTTGGTCCGTTGGGATGAGTTCTTTTTTTGCAAAAGATTGTCTAACATGGTTTATCCAGAATAAATTTTTACTTTAGGCACTTGCAGTTATGGTTTATGAATTTAGAATATAGATGCTGAGTAAAAAGTTGTTGCTTAAGGCTCTAGTTTTCCTCTGCAACCATATTTTCTAATACACCAATCTTTTCAATCTCTATCCTCACCACATCGCCAATTTGTAAAAATTTTGGTTTAGGCTTTATAGCGAAACCGACGCCTGCCGGGGTTCCAGTTGCGATTATGTCGCATGGTTCTAAAGTCATTACTCTGCTTAGGTGATGTAGGATTTCTTCGACTGTGAATACCATGTTTTTTGTTGTTGAGTTTTGGCGGGGTTCTCCGTTGACCCATGTGCGGATTGATAGGTTAATTGCGTCTTCGATTTGGTTTACAGTGGCAATGCATGGTCCTATTGGGGCGAATGTGTCAAAGCTTTTCCCTCTTGTCCATTGTTTGTCCTTAAACTGGATGTCTCGGGCTGAAACGTCATTCATTATTGTATATCCGAAAATGTATGATTTGGCTTCTGAAACCCTAACATTTTTTGCTTTTTTACCTATAACAATGGCTAATTCGGCTTCATAGTCAAGTTGGTTAACGAAGCTTGGCTTAACAATCCTTTCGTTTGGTCCAATTATAGTTGTATGGGGTTTTAAGAAGATTATTGGTTCGTCTGGGATGGGCACATTTTGTTCTGCAGCATGGTCTCTATAGTTTAAGCCTAAGCAGATAATTTTTGGTGGAAAAGTTATTGGTGCTAACAAGGTTGTTTCGCTAAGAAAGGAAGATGCATGTTTAATATCTTTTTCACCAGCGTTTCCGAGTAACTTTTCCACCTTTTTAATGCCATCTGCGCCTAAAGTTACCAATTCCTCTAATCGTTCTGGAATCATCTCTCTTGTGAGTTTAGCGAGTTTGGGTAAGCATATTATCTTATCGCCCATTAATGCTCCATAATTTTCTCCTTCCTTATCGCTGTAACGAACAATTTTCATCATCTAACCTTCTTCTAGCTTGAAACTATGCCAATTCTTGTCACTGAAATATCTCTTTCTTCAAGTTTGCAAATTAGGGGATTTATGCCCACAGAATCGCTTGCAATATGCCCCGTTACTATAAGGTTTCCCACGCCGTCAGCCTCAACTTTGCTAAGTCTGTGGGGCTTATGTGAATGTAAATTACTGTTCCGATGCCATGCTTAAAGTAGGTTTTTGCAATTTCGTAACCGCCATTTGTTCCAGCTCCATGGGAAACCACAACTTTTCCAGCTGTATTCTCGGGGTTTCCAAGGCGAATCTTAATGTCGGTGATGGCGTTTTTAAACTCTGGAAGCTCTTTCAAGGCGGAGACAACGTCTTTAACCTTTGATTTTCTTGTGATTTTGTTGTTTATTTTT
>JASEJA010000001.1:0-38344 GCA_030017755.1 Candidatus Bathyarchaeota archaeon | reverse complement strand
GGCGGAGACAACGTCTTTAACCTTTGATTTTCTTGTGATTTTGTTGTTTATTTTTTCACTCATAATTCTTCTTCCAACTTCGTCCAATGGGGTGTGAATGTTCATGTAGGGCATTTTCAAAACTTTTGCAACATCCACTGCTTGTGCATAATTTCGCGTGTGGGCTTCAACCTCTAAATCTTCAAGCTTCCTTTCAATGGCTTTCTCTGCTTCCTCCTTTGGAATTCCCACAGCAACCATCTGCTGAACATGCCTCTTAAAAACTTCATGGAAATTTATTGCTGCTGTTCCACCTGGAGGATGATGGGCGATAACAGCGTCATAACCCAACTGTTTGGCAAGCAAAAGCTCTGGAACACCAGCATCTAAGCCAAACAAAAGTTTCCTGATTTTGTCGCCCTTTACATAGATGGCGCTGTCCGCTGGAACTTTTTTTAATCCAGCAAGTTTTAGGGCTAATTCCATAATATCTTCAGTATTCATCAAATTGCGCCTTCTTATTCCTTTTAGAAGCGGAAATGTATAAATGTGATTTGGAGAAGAGCATACACCATGCATGTTAAAACGAGAAGAATAGCCGTTACAGAAGGTATAAGTGCTGGCATCCTCTTTGGAACGGCAGCTATCTTTATAAGGTTCCTTCAAAATTTAGATACTTTCTCTATAGCCTTCTGGCGCTTAATCATCGCTTGTTTTGTGTTGGCTATAGTGCTTTTTGCGCTTAGAAGATTTTTCAGCTTTAACCTTATAAAAAAGAGTTTGGAAAACCTTTTAGTTCTTAGCTTTTTCTTGGCTTACACTTCATATTTTTCATATCTGCTGTGAAGGATACGACGGTTTTGAACGCAACAGTTCTTGTTAACACCACTCCAATTTTTTCCATGTTTATTTCAAGTTTCCTTTTCAAGTTTAAGCCTTCACGTTTGGCTGTTTTGGGCTTAACATTATCTTTTATTGGCGTATGCGTGATTGCTTATGCTGAAACCCAGATGGCTAATACTTCATTTGATAGTTTTTCTCCCAGCTTAAAGGGAGATTTAGAGGCTACATTAGCTGCTTTTGTTGAAGCCTTCTACCTCACTTATGGGAGAAAGGTAAGGAGTCAGATGGATATATTATCCATAATGTTGCTGATTTATCTTTTAACTGAATAATCATTTGTGTCTTAGGATTATCAGCTACAAACAAAACTTTATTGCTGCCGACTAGCATAGATGTTGTCCTTCCGCTTGTTGGTTTGGGTATGCTGCCAACAGCAGCAGCCCACACCCTATATTTTTCCTCCTTGTCCAACTTGAAATCCTTTGAAACAGCAACCATGGCTTTGCTTGAACCTGTTGGAGCAACCATTTTGGGAGTGATCTTGTTTCAAGAAAAAACAGCCGATTTTTGTTTTTGGGGCAGCGCTAATTCTTTTGGGAATTCTTTTTGTTGTAAAGAAGGAGAGCTAAGTGGCGAAACGGATAAAAAAGATATGGGAAGTATTAAAGTGCCGAAATGGTTGAGACCATGAATGTTAATGAGAAAATATTGAAGACCTTGAAAAATGCCAAGGATTACTTAGAAAAATCCATGACCGCCTTAAACAATAAAAACGACAACTTATTTGCTGACGGCATCTGGAGTTTTGCAGCAGAATTAGAATACGCATTATTTCTATTCTCCATAACACTTCAAAACGAAAACAACAAAACCCATTGGAAACCAAATCCTAAAAAAATCGACGTTATGCCTAGCCTTAGCGAAGTTCAAAGTTTGCTAAAGGAGGCTGAAGGGTTTATGGCAAATGGAAAGCTTTTGGAAGCTTACAAAAATGTCTACGTTGCGAGACATTATACTCTTAAAATTCAAGACGATTTAGCCAAAAAGAAGCGTGAGGCGCTTAAGAAGAAGTAGGGGTGCTTATTCTTCTTCAATTTTCTTCTCTTTAACCATTAAAGAGCTTTCGTGGCTTATAACTCTGAAATACTCTTTCAGTTCTATTTGGTGTAAAAACTTCTTTAGAAGTACCCTTAAGTATTTTTTGGAAACCTTTCCTTCTTCTCCCTTTACAGTTATGAAATCTGTAGCTGTGTCAACCTCGGCGTTCGTTTTTTCCTTTATAAAATCCGCTAATTCCTTTACCACATCTTCTCCTTCACTTTTAAGTTCGGATATGTTAATTTTTATCTCCGTCATGTGCGCTTACCTCATTTTCTAACCATTATAACTCTAACTTGGTCACATGCATCTGCAATCATTTCTAAAGCTTCAAACAATTGGCTTATTAAAACTGCTATTCCAGCCTTAGGTATTTCTTCTTTTCCAAGAAGCGCTCTGGCTTTTTCATGGATGTCGTCAACTTTTTCCTCTTCCCGCTCCACTGTGTCAGCGGCTTGGAGGGCTTCTTCTGGTTTTGTCATCATTTTGTTCACGCATTTTTGAAGAGAGAGCGTGCATTCTTTTGCGCCTTTAACCATTTCTACAAATTCATTTTTTATGGAGTTTGGCACATGCATCATCGGTATTGCGCCAAGCACACGGGTGGATTCTCTGCTCCAGTCTGCAACCATATCCACCCTCTTGACGAGATCCATTAAGTCGACTTTGTCGTCTGGTGGAAGTTCTCCCTTTGATATTTCATCCATGACTTTCCTTCGAAGCTTGTCCGCTTCTCTTTCGCTGTTTGCCACTCTTTCTATGCATTTTTGCATTTCTTTCTCGTCATTTTTTATGGCTGCCATTATTGCCTTCTCCAAATCCTCAATTATTCCAGTTGTTAAGGCCAAATGTTGCTGCACTGTTGCTAAGGCTTTTGTTTCTCTTCTCTTTTCAAACCATTTTATTAGTTCACTCAACAGCTATCTCCTCCTTTAATCCCACATCTGGATATTTGAACACGTGAGCTTTTTCTGTTGGGAAGCTAACAGTTACTTCTTCACCCATGTTAAACCATTCTCCTGTCAAGGAAGGCTTGACAATCACAATTAAATCTTGATTTTTAAGTCTAATCTCATATCTTACGTTTGTTCCTTCAAAAGTTACCCTTTCTATTCTGCCTAAAATAGCGTTTTTATCTTCTTTTTTCCCCTTTTCAACCGTAAAGATTTCTGGTCTTATGGCTAAAAGCACCTTCTCACCGCCTTTCACACCCTTATTATTAACTGCTTGAACTTTTATTCCGCCACGAAGTTCAATAATTGTTGTTTTGCCGCTTATGTTAGAAACGTATCCTTCAAGAAAATTTGATTCTCCAATAAAGTGGGCTACAAATATGCTTTGCGGGTTTATGTAAAGCTCTTGTGGAGTTCCAACCTGAAGAATTTTTCCCTTTTTCATAACTGCGATTCTATCTGAAATTGCCATGGCTTCGGATTGGTCATGTGTTACATGTATAGCCGTTAACTCCAAATCTTTCGTCATCCTTCTTATTTCATAACGCAGTTCATTCCTTACTTTGGCGTCTAACTGTCCTAAGGGTTCGTCTAGAAGCAGCAGTTTCGCTCCAGCCGCTAATGCTCTTGCCACAGCTATTCGCTGCATCATTCCACCGCTTAACTCGTTTGGGAAAGCATCTAAACGCTCGTGCAGCCTAACCATTTCAAGCACCTCATGCCCTATTGTTTCAGCCTTCCTTACGTCAAAGCCCTTTACTCTTGGACCATAAGTAACGTTGTTCCAAGCAGTCATGTGCGGAAAAAGGGCGAAGGTTTGGAAGACGAAGCCTATATCCCTATCTTCTGGCGGCACGTCATTAACAAGTCTGTCTCCAATGTAAATTTCGCCTTCATCTGGCTGTATTAGTCCGGCAATAAGCCTTAGCAAGGTTGTTTTTCCACATCCGCTGGGACCTAAAAGTGAGAAATATTCCTTATCATAAATGTGGAGGCTAACGTTGTCAACAGCCACAATTTTTCCAAACTTTTTTGTAACATTGACTAAGCGCACGTCTGGCACGTCAATACCTTCCCTTGCCTCTAACGACTAATCTTAATGCCAATAAGATTATGAAGGATATTAATATTAAGAAACCGCATCCCAAGCCTATTTCCAAAGATGTAGCAACAACTTTTCCCTTAACCCAACCCACAAGAACCACGGGAGCCGTTTTAAGTTGAGTAACCGCTAATGTGGCGCCTGTCTCGCTCACGCTTCTTGTAAAAACCATTATTGCACCAGAAAACATTGAGTATTTAGTTAACGGAAATATTATAGTTCTGAACACGCCCAATGGCTTAGCCCCCAAAGTTCTAGAAGCCTCTTCCAATTCTATGCCTATCCTTTCAATGGCTGCAGACATAGACCTTACAAGATATGGATAGGTAATTGCTAAATGCGCAAAAATGAGCAGCCAAATGTCGGGTATAAAGGCTAAAGTTTCCTTCCAAAAGAATCTAAGAGAAACACCCAACGCCACCGATGGAACTATTATCGGAATGTCCACAAGCATGTTTAAAGTTGATGAAAGGTTTCCAAGTCTCTTTCTTGCGACTATTATAGCCATGGGCAAGCCTATAAGAACGTTCAAGAGGGTTACAACTGCTCCAAGAGAATAGGAAAGGACGAGACTTTGCCAATACTCTGTCCAAGGCTCCACGCCAGCTAGTGCTTTTGACAGCGCATCTGTTGAAAGGGCTTCAAAAGCTGGAAGCGCCACAAACAGTGAGGGAATAAGCACAATGATAAAGAAGATTAAAAGTGTAGTGATGTTCCGAAGAAGCGTCGCCGAGGAATAGCTCAATTTTCTTTCTAATGTTGGCCAAGCTTTCTTTATTGGCACCCCTAGCCTACTTCCCAGAATGCGGGCAACTGCAAAAATTAGACATGAAACAATTACGAGAATAATGCTTGCCAAAGTAGTTGAACCCTCGTAAACTGCTTGACTAACCTGTGGTGGTTGAGCTGAGACGGCGTTTTTCATGTTTTGGATGAAAACAGGTCCATTTTCAAAGATTCCGGCAACCATCATTGTCGCTCCAGTTTCCGAAATTGACCTTGCAAAGGCGAGTATGAACGCCGCAATTAACGAAGGCTTTATAATACCAAGCGTAACCGTTCTAGCTGTTGTAAGTGGTGGTGCACCCAAAGTTCTTGATGCTTGCTCATATTCAATTTTATAATCCAGTAAAGCGCCTACAATAACCCTCACCACAATGGGATAAGAAAAAGTGAAATGCAGAAGAGCGACGAGGAGCCACCCAGGTGAAACAATGGAACCGCCAAAAAAGGCTGAAATTCCGTCAGGCTTATGCCAGAAAAGGAGAAGCGAATAACCAAGCACAGCCGTGGGCACTATAAAGGGAACATCCGCAAGGGTGTCCAGAAAATTTATCCATTTAGACCTTCCGCGAGTTATAAACCATGCCATGGGAATCCCCGCTGCAACATCTAAAACAGAGACCAGCAGGGCTATTACGAAGGAGTTTTTCATAGCGTTTAGAATGCGGGCTACAAGCTCGCCATCACCTAAGACCTTTCCCATCGCACTCCATTTGATAATTATGCCCAAAATCGGAGGCAACAAAATTAAAGCAAAAAACAGCACAACACTTGTCAAATAAACTCCATATTTAACCATAGGCTTTGAGGAAAGTCTGTCAAGCTTCTCCCTAAGTTTTTTGGGCAAACCCCATCCAGCCTAAGTCCATTAGTAACTAAACGTGCTTCTTTTCTCATTCGCAAAATTTGCTGATAAGCTTTCCGTATAATAAGTGTCAGTTCGCCCGTCGAGTCATATCACAGCTATAGGCTCTATTGACTCTCTACCTCATCATCCAAAACAAATAAAGCATGATAAAACTTAAGGCTTTTGTGCACGTAAATTATGGATAACCTGTGGTGAAGTTTATGGATGTTTTAGAAGCCATTAAAGGAAGGAGAAGTATAAGAGCCTTCAAAAGCCAAAATGTTCCAGCCGAAATTGTGGAAAAGCTTATTGAAGCGGCACATTGGGCTCCTTCTGCGGGAAACATTCAGCCCTGGGAGTTTATAATTGTGCGTAAACCAGAAATCAAAAGACGATTGGCGGAAGCAGCTTTAAATCAGTCTTTTATTGAAGAAGCGCCCGTGGTAATTATGGTTTGTGCAAACGAAAACCGCTCTTCACAAGGCTATGGAATTCGCGGCAAAACCCTTTATTGCATACAAGACACGGCGGCTGCCATACAAAACATCCACTTAACAGCCTATTCTCTTGGTCTTGGAACATGTTGGGTTGGCGCCTTCAGAGAAGAGGAAGCAAGGCAAATCTTAAAAGTTCCCCAAGGAATAAGACCCGTCGCCATAATCCCAGTTGGTTATCCCGCTGAGGCTCCACAACCGCGGAGTAGGAGACCAATAAATCAAATAGTTCATTATGAGACTTTTTAGGAGAAGTGAAAAGTATGAAAATGCGAAGCTATTATCTTGGAGAACTCACATGGATGGACGTGAAAGAATTTTTAACAATTCACAATGTGGTTATCGTGCCCGTTGGAAGCTGTGAACAGCACGGACCCCACCTGCCATTGGACACAGACGCTTACGATGCCTTTTGGCTTTCAATGAAAGCCGCTGAAAAAGCCCAATGTGCCCTAGTAGCGCCTCCAATTTATTATGGCGTATCTCCCCATCACATGGACTTTTCCGGAACAGTCACTCTTACTCCATACACCTTAGAGCAGTTGGCTTATGAAGTGGCTTGCTCCCTCACAAAGCATGGATTTAAAAAGATTCTTTTTGAAAATGGACATGGCGGAAACGCTCCAGCCCTTGAAGCTGCAGCTCAAAGAATAAAAACGGACACAGATGCCTTTGTAGCCATAGACACCGTCAGCCTCATACCAGACTTCATAGAAAAATATATAGAAACCTCTTATACGCCCATGCTGGAGAATTTGAAACTTCAACAACCCTTGCAAACCGAGAAGACAGCGTAGTTAAAGGTAAAATCAAAAAGCCCGAAATTACGCTTCCCAAATCAAAATACACAAAAATAGGATTAAAAGAAACTGGACCAAAAGTTTCATGGAGTTTCAAAACAAAGGAAATAAGCGGAACAGGCGTTATAGGAGACCCAACAAAAGCCACAAAAGAAAAAGGGGAAACCGCCTGGAAAATAGCCATAGAGAGACTTACAGAATTGCTGACAGAGCTTGACAAAATGAAACTCTAAACCCTCTAAAAGGAAAGAAACTTAATAATCTGATTCTCATTAAGCTATTTGAAGGCTGTAACTATGGACAACTTGGAAGAGGGATTAAGGTGGCTTGATCAAGCTGAGGCAGACTTGAAAACCGCCAAAGACTGCTTAAAAGATCAAAATTACTATGCCAGCGCCTTCTTTTCTCAACAATCAGCTGAAAAGGCGCTTAAGGGATTCTTATATTCAAAGGGATATAGAGCCATAATAACGCACTCTGTAACGGAACTTTTAGAGGAATCTTCCAAACTGGAAAAAGTTTTTAAAGAATTCCTCGACCATGGAAAAGAACTTGATAGACATTATATAGGGTCGAGATATCCAAACTTTTATCCTAAAGGACCAGCCTATAAATATTATACAGAGGAGATTTCTAAAAAATGCTTAAACTACGCAGAGTCAATATTGAAAGAAGTGAGGAGATTTTTAAGAAGATAGAGGCTTATGTCCAAGAGGTGATAAGAAACCTAAACCCTTACTTGATAGTTTTATTTGGGTCTTTTGCCACTAACAATATCAATGAGGGCTCCGACATTGACATTCTAGTCGTAGCAGATTTTCAAGAGAGCTTCCTTGATAGGATAGCTAAACTGATGGATATGAACAAGTTTGGAATACCCATCGAACCTGTAGGATATACCATCCAAGAATTCATGGATATGAAAAGAAGGAAGAACGCTTTCATCTTGGAGGTAACGGAAAAGGGTAAAGTTATGTATAACCGCTCGCCACTCTAATATGGAGCAGTCAACCACGCTAGGGTGAGTTAAATCTTGCTTTATTCAACAATTGCAGACACATACGAAAAAATTGAAGCCACAACGAAAAGGCTTGAAATGACAGACCTCCTAGTCGACCTCCTAAAAAACACTCCGAAAGAAATCATCGACAAAGTCGTCTACTTAACGCAGGGCAAAATTTACCCAGACTTCGTCAAACTTGAAATAGGCGTAGCCGAAAGACTCGCAATAAAAGCCTTGGCAAAAGCCTCGGGAATTAAAGAGTCAGAAATTGAAGAAGACCTGAAGAAGACTGGAGATTTGGGCGAAACAGCCCAAAAATTTATGGCAAAAAAGAAACAAGTAACATTCTTCCAGCAACCCCTCACGGTTCAAAAAGTCTATGAAACATTGGATAAGATGGCTAAGGCTTCGGGCTCGGGCGCCGTGGACCTAAAAACCGCCCTTCTCGCTGGGCTTTTGGCTGATGCAACCCCAAAAGAGGCAAAATATATAATGCGCACGGTAACTGGCAACCTGCGCCTAGGCATTGCTGACATGACAGTTTTGGATGCCTTAGCCATAGCCTATGGAGGAGGAAAAGAAGCCCGAGAACTTGTGGAAC
Source organism: Candidatus Bathyarchaeota archaeon (assembly GCA_030017755.1). Taxonomy (GTDB): domain Archaea; phylum Thermoproteota; class Bathyarchaeia; order Bathyarchaeales; family Bathycorpusculaceae; genus JASEJA01. The sequence continues at coordinate 29,841 of JASEJA010000001.1, read as the reverse complement.
GCGCCTACAACATTTCCTCGGACCTTGGAAGGGTTGCGAAGGCTGTGGCGGAAAAAGGATTGAGGGGCGTGAAAAAGTTTGCGGTTTTGGTTGGCGAACCCATAAGACCCATGCTTGCTGAACGGCTTTCTTCTCCAGAGGAAATTTTGGAAAAGCTTGGCGGAAAATGCATAGCCGAATACAAGTATGATGGCGAAAGAATTCAAATCCACAAAAAAAATGGTGATGTGACGCTTTTTTCAAGGCGTTTAGAAGACATTTCAAGTCAATATCCAGACGCCATAGAACTCGTTAAAAAACATGTTAAAGCGAAAGAAGCCATTTTAGAGGCTGAATGCGTCGCCATAGACGCCGACACTGGCGAAATGCGCCCTTTTCAGGAGCTTATGCATCGAAGACGCAAATACGGAATTGAAGAAGCTATGGAGGAATATCCTGTATCCCTTTTCATGTTTGACGCCTTATATGTAGACGGCAAAGACCTAACTTTAGAGCTCTATCCAATTAGGCGAGAAGCCCTTGTGAAAGCAATAGAAGAAAGCGAAAGGGTGAAAACAGCCAAATACATAATAACAAGCAACCCGAAGGAGCTGGAGAAATTCTTTTTAGAAGCTATAGAAAATGGTTGTGAAGGCTTAGTCTGCAAATCCATGGCTGAAGATTCTGTTTACCAAGCGGGCGCAAGGGGCTGGCTTTGGATAAAATATAAACGAGACTACAAAAGCGAGATGACAGACACCGTGGACCTCGTAATAGTTGGCGCATTTCACGGAAGGGGAAAAAGGGCAGGAACATATGGCGCACTATTGTTAGCAGCATACAACCCAGAAAGCGACACATTCGAAACAGTAACAAAATGTGGAACAGGCTTCACAGACGAGGATTTGGCAAAGCTTCCTGAAATGATGAAAAAACATGTGATATCACATAAACATCCGAGAGTAAATTCTATGATTGAAGCAGATGTTTGGTTTGAACCAGTGGTAGTAATTGAAGTTTTGGGGGCAGAAATAACCCTAAGCCCAATACATACGTGTGCAATGAATGCCATACGTCAAGGAAGCGGACTTGCCATACGTTTTCCGCGTTTTACTGGAAATTATAGGCTTGATAAGGCTGCTGAAGACGCAACCACTATAAGCGAAATTGTTGAGATGTACCAGAAACAATTAAAGAAGATTGTTGAAAGTTAAGTTAAAGTCGTTCCTTTACGAACTCTTAAGCTCTTCCTAGGAACTCATCTGCATTTTTTATTAATGTTTTTACCTCGTCTTTGTTGAATGTTACGCCTATTTCATAGTTGCTGCTTTCTCTCATCTCAAAAGCCCTTCTAAGGTATTGCCCAAATTTTTGATCTAATAAATTAGTTTTGATTATTCTTAATCCAAACTCGGATATTAGGCTTGAATGGGTTTTTGCGTCGTATCCCAAAACGTTAAGCATGGCTTTGGCTGCATGAAAAATGCGTAATATGCCTGTTCACGGCGTCTTCTAACATTCCCTTTTCAAACAAAAGTTCAGCTGCTTCCAGTCTTCTTTTGCACGATTCCCTTTTTAATCTCCTTTATAAATGGGCTTTTTCCATCTTCAAGTTCTTTTTCTTCTATGAATTTGAGGGATACAAGTTTTCCCTGTTCTGCGAGTATCTTGTCGGCGATGGAAGAAGCCAACTCCATTAAGTTTTTATCCTTTGTTATTATTGCCAAGTCGATGTCTGAATCCAGTCTATAACTGCCTTTAGCTAATGAGCCAAATAGTATGATTTTGGCGTTTTTGCCAACGGGCTCGAATTCCTTTAGGATTTCCTTATGAAATTTTAACATTCTAGTACACTTTATTCATAGGAACTTAGGGTGAATGCTTATTTAAGAATACTTATTTAAATTTGCTCGACCAAGTGCGCCTTATACTTCGTAAGTCTTATCGCCTAATCGACAAGAATGAGGATCGAAGAGAAACCGGTTTGATTGATATATGTTTTCGAACTTCTTTGTATCTTTCATTTAGTGTTCGCTTTGCATGTCTTATTAACTTAACCCTTGCGTTTCGCAAAGCACGCGCGTTTCTCATAACAGAAATGTGCTAGAACATGAATGTGGAAACTGGCAAGGCAGCTTAAATCGCTAATAGTTATCGTTGATTCTTGAGAAAATTTTAGATAAATTGAGGGAAGTTTCGCTTTTGTAACAAAGGATTTGACACGATTTTGCCTTGTTTGTTATGTTGAACGTTGTTCCAAAAATATAGAGATTGTTGTTTCATAAAATTTTAAATTTTTGAGACGATTCTTGTTGAATTGGAATAGTGTAGTGTCCTCTGCTATGCTTTCGAAGAGCAGGACTCATATAACGCCTTGAATTTTTGACAGATTGTTGATAATCTTATTTAAATCTGATTTATGTTTCTCTTCCATGTGCATCCAAATCCCGCTCTGCTAAGTGAAACTCTGCTTCGCTATGAACTGTTTTATGAGCTCTGTCAAAGCGTCCACCGCCCTTATAAGTTCCTTTCTAGTCTCAGCAGACTCTTTCTGCAATGTTTCAAGAACTTGCGTCAACTTTTCCGATATTTCCCCGTATTTTTGAGCGAGGTTTTCGAAGTTTTTATCGGTTCGCTCTGCAAAGTTTCTGAACTCTTGTCTATAATCTCTAAACTCCTTCCTGTAGTCTCCAAATTCGCCGACGAAGCTTCTAAACTCTTGTCTATAATCTCTGAACTCTTGTCTGTAATTCCTGAACTCTTCTCTGTAGTCTCTAAATTCTTTTTCCACGGAGCCAAAGCCTTCTTGGAGTTCTTCGGCCAAGGAGCCAAATTCGATGGTGAAAAACTTTAAATCCGGGTTTACCTCCGCAGGTTTGGCTTCAAGGCTTTTTACGATGGCTGGTCGTGGGGGTTCCTTGATTCTTTTCAAAAATTGTTCAATTAGGCTTTCTTCTCCTTGGACAAACACCGTGACGGATCCGTCCGCCTCATTTCGTACGAAACCTATCAACCCGAGTTCTTGTGCATTCTCTAAGATGAATCGCCTGTAGCCTATTCTCTGGACTTTGCCGAAAACTTTGATGTCATAGGCTTTTTGTGACATCCGTAGAGTACCTTAATTGATTTTTGCTTTAAACTATTTAAAACATACTGTTGATTTGAGAGTTTTGCTGTGAGGGTTAAGGCTTAGACCCTTAAGGATTGTAGCGCATTTTAAACGGTGGAATAGCGCCTTTAATAATGCCTTATGGGCTTAGAAAAGACGTGTATATGTTTTTCCTTTTGAATAAATGATTTTTCCGTTTTTTAATGCTTCAATTATGAGTGGATGTTTTTCTTTTAACATTTTTTCGAATTCTTCGGGTGTGTAAGCGAATGGATCTATTTGTATTGGAATGTTGGGTTCGATTAAAATTGGCTGCCTATCCAATAATCTTTTGGGGAGTTTTTTGGCTACGAGGAGAATGTCTATGTCGCTTCCCCAGGAGTAGTTGCCTTTTGCGTATGAGCCGAAAATTATCGCCAACTCTAAACCTATAGTTCTCTTAATTCTGTTTATATACTGCCTGATTAGAAGTTCAGCTTTCTCTTTCGATAATGCGTATTTTATCTTCACAGAATTTGATGATTTTTTCTGCAATTTTGACCGCTTCCTCCGCGTCTTCCCTTGTGTAATAGTCTAATGGGGCTCCTTCTGGATGGAAGTTTGGGTATCTTGATGGAATGTAATGTCTGTCTAAGGCTTTTGCTTGATTTATCAGTTGCTCGTTTGGGACATGGTTTTTTGGCAGCTTTTTTAGCAGTAATGAGACAGAGTGCCCCACAGCCTCTGCTCTTAAGGCTTGGAAAAGGGCCTTGACGCCTTTCTCTGCGGCTTGTTGGGCTGAGAAGCAGCTCCATTCGTAGTCGTTTAAACCTATGCTCTTTTTGGCGTGTTTAAGATCCTTTTTTGCCTGTCTTAACCAATCATGGGTTCTTCGCATGGATTTTCACTGTGTAATAGTAATGCGAAGCTTTAAATGTATTCTTACTTGTAGGTTTTCTAGCTTGATAGGCAGTATTAAAATTAAATAGGTAGGCGAAGTTTGCTAAGTTTTCTCTATGAATTTTCAAGATGCTTATAAAAATTCATCTGTATTTTGAATTATTGTCTCCATCTCTTCTTTTGTTCGAATTTTAACGTTTTCCCCCATCGTAAATCACAATTCCCTTTTAATCTCGTCTATAAGCGGATTCCTTTCCTCTTCAAAGTTTTCCTCAACATCCGGGTACGTTTTAGCAAGGTTTTTTGTTCAGCCGTCACCTGAGGAGGCAAGCCGAGAACCTGTAATTATTGGAAACTTTACCGTAGCTGTTGACATTATCAATGTAGAGGATTTATACGCTTGGCAAGTCTTGATAGTTTACAACTCAAGCGAGTTAAAGGTCTTGAAAGTCATTCCTGGCGGATTTGTTGGAGCCAAGTATCCCTCGTGGAATGCAACGGACATCGGCGATGGCATGTTGCTATTAGGCGGCTCTCTATGCGGAGATGTTTCCGGCAAAAATGGCAACGGTAGGTTGGCATTTTTGTCGCTAATGGTCAGCGAACCTGCGATGTCTCTTAACCATCCCTTTTTTGAGCGACCTATGTATAACGTCGCTGAAGCTTTCATTTGGAAGCTTAGATTTCACCAACAATTCGTAAACGTCATCGAAACTGCTATGGTTCTAGCCATACTCCTCAGTTTTTACATATACATAATATATCTAATGTTTTAGCAAAGTAGCAGCGCACGCTTAAGTTTAAAGTCTCTTCGCAGTGAACTCTTGGGCCTTTTTCAAAAATTCTTCTGCGTTTTTGAGAAGCGTTTGCACTTCCTCTTCCCCGAATATCACGCCTATTTCGTAGTCGCTGCTTTCTCTCATCTCAAAAGCCCTTCTAAAGTATTCCGCAAATTTTTTGTCTAACAGGTTTGTTTTTATTATTCTTAATCCGAACTCTGATATTAAACCTGAATGTGTTTTTGCATCGAATCCTAAAACGTTAAGCATAGCTTTAGCGGCGTGGAAAAAGGAGTAGTATGCTCTGTTTACAGCGTCATCCAACATGCCTTCTTCAAGAAGGAGTTTAGCCGCTTTCAACCTTCTTTTTGCCGTATCAAGTTCTTCTCTTATTCGGAGTTTAACGGTTTCTTCCGTTATATATCACCATCCCCTTTTTAATTTCGTCTTTAATAGGGGAATCCTCCTTATCGAAGTCTTCCTCACCTATGAACTTGAGCGACACGAGCTTCCCGTATTCCACGAGTATCTTATCAGCAATAGACGAGGATAGCTTCATCAAGCTTCTGTCTCTTGTCATTATCGCTAAGTCAATGTCAGAATCCAGCCTATAATCGCCCCTAGCCAGGGAACCAAAAAGTATAATCTTTGCATGTTTGCCAACCGACTTGAATTCCTTTAATATGTCCTTGTGAAACTTTAACATCTAAGACACTTTATTCTTGTAAATTTTAAAGCATAAGATTTATTTAAATCTACTATTCTACTAGCTGGCAACAATAATGAGGGGAAACACGTATTCAGCATAAGCAACCGGGAGTTAATTCTATTATTGAAGCCGATGTTGGTTTAAACCGCTGTGGTTATTGAAGTCTTAGTTGCTGAAATAACTCTGAGTCCAGTACACACATGTGCCATGTACACTATACGAAAAGGAAGCGGATTGGCAATTAGGTTTCCACGCTTCACTGGAAACTACAGGCTTGACAAGGCGGCGGAAGATGCAACAACCGTTGAGGAAATCGTTGCAATGTATAAACGGCAACTTAAGAAGATTGAGGAACGGTAAAGGCTGAAAATATTTTCTAAAGATGAATTTTTGCAGTGTAAATCAATATTGAGACTTGTCCCAAACTAACGTATGTGCCTACTTTCTCTACTGATACCCCAGGAAACCATCACCTCCCATGTTATCCGCAACTTTTCACTAGAAATAGCGTGCGCAAGCAAGAATTGCCCGCATATCCCTTGGAAAAGACAGGGAATGGGGAGAACATCTTTCTGACAAGTTGTTTGCTGACCCAGACACATCCTCAGACTAAGCCTGAGAAGGAAGAATAGTCAAAAACGCGAGCTAGTCAGATGCATGCTTAACAGTGGTGGCAATGAAATTCTTATGTGTAAGAAAAAGCTTATCTATATAACGAGACAGCCCTGAGCGACGTTGAAATCCACATCAAAGCGGTTCGCGAAAAAAGATTAGCCTTCGTAGAGGAGTTTGACAAGAAAAGGTACATGGTTGTTGGTGATTTGGCAATCAAAACTGTTGAGCAGGCTATTGAGGCTGTGGCTGCGCTGGAAGGAAATGCATTTTCACTTACATCCAAGAAGTGCGCATAGCAACAGGCTCCGATGGATTAAGGAGAAATTTCCGTCCCTATCTAGGGATTTGGATGAGCTTTGGGGCGCCTATGGCACCCTCGGTTATGAGGGTATTAATGGTGAAAGAGCTAAAAAAGTCGTTGACGCCATGGAGCGTGTTTTGAATGCACTTGGAAGGGAGGCACATATCAGATTTAAACAAGATTGTTGACATGCTGTCAAAAATTCAGGGCGTGATAGGAGTCTTTCTATTTGGAAGTTTTGCAAGAGGAGACTATAACGTATATTCAGATTATGATTTACTTGTCCTTTTTGAAGATAAAGCCCTGATGTGGCGAAATTGGAATGAACTGTTCCAAGCCGTAGGCAACCTCAAGATGCATTTACATGTGATCCCGCAGACCCTCGAAGAACTTGAAGCCGCCAACCCGTATTTCTAGAGGAGTTGTTTACTCACGGAAAAGTTCTCTTTGCCAAATTACCCCTAGAAGTTTTTCCTAAACCTGCGAAGTTGAAAGCTTTTTGTGTCATTATCTATGGTATGAGCGGTTTAGCTTATAAGGACAAAATGAAGGTTGAATACTATCTTTACGAGAAAGATGGGACTGGAGCCGTTACTAAGGTTGGAGGAATCAAGCTCCGCGAAGGTTGCCTCTTAGTTCCCAACAACGTATGCGATGATATAACCATGAAGCTAACAGCTATAGGAGTTTACGTGAAAAAGCTGCAAATATACGCCAACGAAAATTTAGACAACTTACAGCTCATGAGCTCGCTTTAATTACCGTAAACTATCCACTGAGCAGAAGCTCTGGCTTATTGAAAAATTGAGGAAGAAACTTGAGGGCATTGCCGAAATCTCGTTTGCTTATGTTTATGAGGTTTTATAGAAAGAATTCTTTAGAGACTTAGGCGTGGCTGTTTGGTTGGAAAATCCCCTAAAGCCTTTTATTATGTGGTGGATTTCTCAGCTAAGTTGGAAATTGAAATGGGATTTCCAATAGACTTGCAGGTTTTCAATAAAGCCCCGCTACCATTCCAGTTCTACGTCTCAACGTGGGGCAATCTTCTATTTTCCAGGGATGAAAGCTTAAGGGTTAGACTGGTTGATGATGTTGTTAGGAAGCATGGAGACCTTAAGTTTTTGGTGAAAATAAATTCACTTGGCGAATAACGTCGTAAAATTATAAGAGTAAGTTGCTTCAGCCCTACTAACCATTGCTTATAGAAAGACAACTGAACCAAAAAATTTTGGAAGTATTATTGCAAAATCTAGCTACACAAGTTTAAATCGCCTTCTCCATTTGTTCACCCTTCGCTGCGCCCAAGGACGTGTACCGATAGTTAACGACCTTGAAAAACATGGTACTCCTGCAAACACACACGCCTACTTCAATCTTTAAATTCTCATCAACCAAAACGTCGCTGTGCTATGAACTGTTTTATAAGCTCTGTCAAGGCGTCCACAGCCCTAGTAAGCTCCCTCCTAGTCTCGGCAGACTCCCTTTGTAACGTTTCAAGAACCTGAGTCAATTTTTCGGATATTTCCCCATACTTTTGTGCAAGTGTCTCAAAGTTTTTGTTTGTTCTCTCGGCAAAGCCTCTAAACTCTTCTCTGTAGTCTCTAAACTGCCGACAAAACCCCCAAACTCTTGTCTATAATCTCTGAACTCTTCTCTGTAGTCTCTAAATTCTTTCTCCATGGAGCCGAAGCCTTCCTGAAGTTCCTCAGCCAAAGAGCCAAATTCAAAAACTTCAAATTTGGATCTAGGTCTGCAGCTTTAACCTCAAAATCCTTAATGGCAACAGGCCGTGGGGCTCCTTAATCCTCTTCAAAAACTGTTCGACTAGGCTTTCCTCTCCTTGGACAAAAACTGTGACGGACCCGTCCGCCTCATTTCGCACGAAACCTCTCAACCCAAGTTCTTGAGCGTTCTCCAAAACGAAGCGTCTGTAGCCGATCCTCTGAACCCTGCCTGAAGCCTTCACGTCATAAGCCTTTTCCGACATAGCAGTAGCACACACTAATTGACTCTTTACTTTAACTATTTAAAACACACTATTGATTTTGAGGTTTTCAAACACGTACGTTTAGCTGTTGTGGGGGTCGGCGTGAATATTCCAATTGCGTGACATAAAAGCTACGGTGGAAGGTTGCAGTATAAGCAATAATGTTCATAAAGTAAAGTAAATTAATTGGTACTCGCGTATCTTTTGGGTGATGAAATTGTGTGCAGGATTAGGAAATGATTAACCTATGAGAACAGGAGGGCTGTTTAGTTTTATTCGTTTACATTTAGATGTGATACTGATAAGTTTAGGCTTTATCCTTTTTGTTGTAGGCTTTTTCAATATAATTCCATTTCCAGAATACAAGGAATATGGCTCGTATTATAATATCACTTTTTACGAAATAATCTACTCGCTATGCTTTACATTTTCTGTTATCTTCCTTGTCGCTGGTTTTGCATTACGCTTTGAATTGTTTGCAGAAACCACGTTTGAAGGAAAGTGTTGTTCAATGATGCTTTGTTCTTCGTTGCCCCTTTTGACCCTTGCTATTCTTCTTTACTCGTATAGGGAGGTAGTTGCAGAAAAACCTGAATTGGTTGTATTTCCAGCACCAGGGCATAGACTTGAAGAAAGGATGCTTACCCTGCTTGTTTATAATTACCCCTATATATGGCTTTCACCTATTTTAGGGTCAATTGGTATTGGTTGTTTGCTTCTTGGGTTATTTTTAAAATTGCGAGGTTAGCTATGCTTTTTACAAAACTAATAAGTTTTAAATATCCTCTTATTATTTTTATTGAGGATTTGGCGTGCGAAAAAGTTGGAGAAACAGAAATGTTGATTTAGAGTTGCTTGCTAAGTGTATAGGTGACTTTTTTAAGGAAAAAGATTTTGAAGCAGTAAAAGGGAAGATCGCAAACGGCTATCAGATTCTTGCCGATGACTCTCCACATTTTAAGTTAGATGGATATGTTAATGTAACAATTGAAGGACGACCAAGTAATTTTGTCATATCGTTAGATCTATGTGGGGGAAAAGAGAGCGGCTTCAAAGTCAGCTCGTGGCTGATGACCATGTTTGGAGGCGGATACTTTTTTCTGCGGAAGTTAAAATCACAAGAGGATTGGGTAAAATTTGAGAAGGAGTTTTGGAGATACGTCGAGAATAGCTTACCAAGCTTAGTTAATTCAGCAAAATCTTCGCCATGTGGCTTTGAACAATAATTCTGTACATATGTTTCTAAACTGGTTTGAGAGTAAGCACTTGTTCCCATAATCCTTTTTCTCGGAAGTAGTTTTCCAAGAATTTTTGTGCTTCTTTTTCATTTACGTTTCTTCCTACAATTATGCCGCTTAGTCCAGGTTTTGGTTTAGTTCTGAACTTTGGCCTTATCTCGTTTGGTGAGATGTTGAAACGTTTTATTATCTTTATGGTGAAGCGTTCTAATCCATCTGTTGGAGTTGTCATTTCAACAAGAAAACCCCGCATGGTGACTTCTCCCTCTTTTCGTTTCCCATTATACTTAGGAATGTGAGAATTAAAAAAGCTTCTGTTACCTTTTTACCCTTGAGCATTCACTAAGATGAAAACAATTCTGTAATGTAAATTGTGACTTTTTGGTCGTCTGGCAAGTCGCTTGTTTCATTGCATGTTATGCGAAGAGTAACAGCGTACCCGTTTTCCGTTTTTCGAGCCAGTAGAGGCGTTGTTCCATAAAATATCTCTTTTCCTTCCGCAGCTAGGTCTACTGTCTTATTACACTCTATTTTCTCAAACCATGGCCAGTCTTCATATTTCACGTTGCCTCCAGGGTTGATTGACAAGTAATGCGCATCTCCTTTAATTGGTGTTATTTTGAAGCTCAGCATTTTTACTTTTATTGTTTGATTTTGCAGTGGGTTAAGTTCGACAAATGCCACTGCATCTTCGATTTTGAAGTATTCTCTTGCTGGTGGTTTAGTTTGAGTCTTCTGAGTGCTGAGTATCGAGATCACTATTATTATAAATATGGAAAACGCTATAACTGCCAATGTTTTCTTTTTGATTTTGGTTTTTCTCCTCTTCTTCATTTCTTTCCCTTCGATGGATAATTTAGAAATCTTTTTCTTTTTAGATAAAGTTTTCTTAGCGGCATTAAAAATAAATATTACTTTGTGGAATTGTACTTAGAAGGCGATCAAGTTGCTTCTTAAAGAGCGATGGTTCTGGAAACTTGTTGTTTTTTACCTAATCATAATGATTGTTCCGATAACTTTTGCTTGGATTATCATGATGGCACCTCCTCTTATCATGTGGTCTTCCATTATTGCTTTGGTTGTAGCGTGGTGGTTACTTAGAAGTTATAGGAATTGGATAGCGAAGAATCGCCAGACTCAGAATGCTGAGGAGGAGTAATCTAACCTTATGCCTCTAAATTGGTTAAACTTTTGTGGTTTTTACGCATCAGTTTGTTCATGTAGATATAAAAAATTAAATTAGCTGAACAATCTTCCGTAAGAATTAAATACTTCTAAGTTCTATTTATTATTGCGAAAACTATTAGAGGGAGAAGGAGAGAATGAAAAAAGTCGTTTCATTAGCTCTAATTTCGGTTTTCCTAATGCTTGGATCCTTGCTGCTGACACCTGCTTTCGCTGCACCAGTGATCAAAAGACCTATGGGGATCTACGTTGCAACAATCGAGGGCGGCGTCCCTGAAACTGTTGACCCTGCTTGGTGCTATGACACGGCAAGCGCTGAACTAATATTCAACGTTTACGATACCCTATTATACTTCGATGGAGAGTCACTAGAGCACTTCATTCCACAGCTTGCGACGGAGTATACCCTCCAGGAAGTCAATTGGACAAGCCCTGAAGGTCTATTCTGTCGGTATAGATACACATTCAAAATAAGACAGAATGTCAATTTCACCAGCGGCCACCTGCTTACACCTAAGGATGTCGAATATAGCATTGAACGTGGAATGATTCAGGATAGATGCGGCGGTCCACAATGGATGTTTTATGAACCATTACTGAACAGCTGGGGCGCTGAGGCATGGAACATCGGCACTGCAACTGTCCCAGGACCCGAGGCTGAATTGGTAGGCAAGATGATTGATCATGCCGTAGAATCAAACGCTACACACGTCTGGTTTAACCTCGCTTTTCCAGGCCCATACGCACCGTTCCTGCAAATTCTATCGCAGTCATGGTCGAGCATTCTAAGCAAACAATGGGTAAATGAATACGTTATTGGAACCCTTCACAGGCCAGAGTGGCCTGGCGACTGGCCTGACTACACTAGCTGGTTAGCATACCATGACCCAGCAGTGTCACCACTGGATGACCCCTCACCCATAATGTGCGGAACAGGCCCATACAAACTAGTGATCTTGGACTATGCCGCAAAGTACTGGACTGTTGAGAGAAACGTTAACTATTGGAGAGGCTGGCCTGCAGAGTGGCCTGCACCACCATATCCGTCAGATCCCGCTAAAAACCCAACACCAGCCGGATACGTCGACACAGCAACAGTAACATGGGCCTATGAGTGGCCAGCGAGAAGCTCCATGTTCCTCGCTGGCGATGTTGACTTCTGTGCAGTCCCAAGAGAATACATAGGCACAATTGTCGGTCAACCAGGATTGCGCTGCACTTATCCACTTCCAGTGCTTGCTGTTGGATCGCTGTTCTTCACGTTTGACGTAGATCCAGCAACCCCCTATGGAACAATAAATGATTATGGAGTCTTCACCGCAGACGGTATTCCAAGAGACTTCTTCGGCAACCCAACATGGGGCATACACACAAGATTGGCATTCGCATATGCCTTTGACTATACAACTTATTTGCAGACGGCGTTTCTAGGCGAAGCAATCGCACCTGCAACAGCCATCATTCCAGGCCTTGTATGCTACGACGGATCAATACCGGGCTATACGTACAATATCGATAAGGCTTATGATGAGTTCTCGAAGGTTCCAGGACTCGTAGGAACAGGCTTCACTGTAACTGTAACTTACAACACAGGCAACATTCCAAGGCAAAGAGCTTGTGAAAAGCTTAAAGAAGGCATTGATGCTATCAACGCTAAATATCATACCAGCTTCGTGGTAAATATCGTAAACATAGACTGGAAACCATACCTAGGCGCCATGGTTCGCAGTCAGTTAGCAACTTTCATTATCGGCTGGTTGGCTGACTATCCAGACCCGCATAACTTTGCATTTCCGTTCTACCACAGTGAAGGCACGTTTGCAGCATGTCAGAAATACAGTAATCCAACCATGGATGATCTGATTAAGAAGGGCATCGAAGAGTCTGATCCAGTGAAAAGGTGCCAAATTTACCATGATATCCAAGTGCTAGCAAGACAAGAAACTCCAAGCATTCCGTTATACCAGGCTGTTGGTCGCCACTTCGAACGCGACTGGGTTGTAGGATGGCACTACAACACAATTTCACCAGGAATCTACTTCTACAACCTGTGGAAGTGGTACTACGTACCACACAGCGAATTTCCCGATTATCCGCCATATGATTATAGCAATAGGCTACCAGAAGATGTAAACTACGACGGCAAAGTGGACATGAAGGACATAGGCTATACATGTAAATCATACGGTGCAACATATGGTCCACCGCTCCACGAAAGATGGCACTTTAGATGCGACATAAACAATGACAGAAAAATTGACATGAAAGACATAGGCTTTGCAGCCAAAGACTACGGAAAAACATCATCAGTCTGGGCTCCACCTCCATAATAAACTGGAAATAAATAACACCTAAACCCCCTTTTTTTTAATAGCCTAAACAAGAATCAATCCTCGTCGTAATCGGCAAAGTTAAATATTAACTTGCCTTAGTTTTCTGAGGATGGTGAGAAAGCTGGGCCTACTAACATATGTGGCGAGAAGATTAATCCTTTTAATTCCAGTGGTGTTAGGCGTCTCTATGCTAATATTTGCCATCACGATGTGTTTTCCGCCGACGATAAGGGCGTTACTGTATATAAGAAATCCTCAAGCACTAACCCCAGAAAACATTGAAGGCGTTATAAAAAAGTATCATCTAAACGATCCATTCTACATTCAATATTTTACCTGGTTAGCTCAGGTTCTACAAGGAAACCTAGGCTGGTCACAAACAGCAAGCGCGCCGGTTTTTTCTGCCATACTCGTCAGATTCCCCGCAACATTTGAAATAATAGTGTTTGCAGCACCAGTTATTATCATTCTAGGCTTATACTTAGGCATTCAATCTGCCGTTTACAAGGACAAAATCCTTGACCACATTACAAGATCAGCAGCCATAATTGGTTGGTCGCTCCCCTCATTCTGGTTTGGTTTCATACTTATGGCAGTATTCTACGGTTATCTAGGCTGGCTTCCCCCCGGGAGACTCACTAGAGAAGTACAGCACTTTGTTGATTCCTCCCAATTATTTACCAAGTATACTGGCTTATACATTCTGGATGGCATTTTAAATGGTCAATTAGCGGTTTCTTGGGATGCCTTCAAACATGTTATTTTACCAGCCACCGTTATAACCGTAATTGATATAGCGCTCATCATTAGAGTGGCGCGTTCATCTATGCTTGAAGCGTTAAGCAAGGGATACATAATCACCGCTAAAGCTAAGGGTTTGACGCAAAAGGAAGTTATAAATAAACATGCAAGACGAAACGCGTTAATACCTGTAACAACTATTTCAGGCCTCTTAGTTGCCAGTTTAATGACTGGTGTCGTAATAACTGAAACTGTGTTCGGGTTCGGTGGACTCGGCAGTTGGGCTGCCCAGTCCGCTCAACAATTAGATGTACCTTCGGTTCTCGGCTTTGCGATGTTTACAGCCATAGTATTCGTTATAGCAAACCTTATAGTTGACGTGCTTTACGCGTTTATTGATCCGAGGATAAGGTTGGCGTAAAATATGACCACAAGTTCAAGATGGGAAGAATTTAAAGCTTCAATGCAACCGAGAATTAAAGAATGGAAATTCATGTTTAAAAGAGTGCAGGAAAGCCCGCTGTCATTAGTTGGAATAGCAATAATATTAGGCTTCGTAATCCTATCAGCCCTATCCCCCGTCCTAGCACCTCCACCCTACGCTGACCCATTTATTATTCCCAGAGATGAAGAAATCGCCAAGTTATCTCCGTTGCCAACCCCTCCCACAATAGAGCATCCCTTTGGAACAACAGACCAGCACTACGACATATACTACGCTTGCATTTGGGGCACAATCACTGCTTTCCGAATAGGCATAACAACTGTTATGGTTGCTCTAATGATTGGAATTATTATTGGAGTAGCAGCTGCATACTACGGCGGCCTAGCCGACGAGGCACTTATGCGATTCACAGATATAATAATAGCTTTCCCTGGACTGATTCTTGCGATGGCATTAGTAATAGCCATACCAACCGTATTCACTCTAAACGTATCATTCATCCTAGTCGTTATCTTTGGCTTAACAACCTTTTTTGCATTTATAACGCGAGCAAGAATGAAAATAAAAGTAATTCTGCTGATAATCTTTATCGCCGTCCTAGCTTCTGTTCTGCTATATCCCTTAAATCTAAGATTCAGCTTGAACAACCTAGACAAAGTGTTAATTACTCTTTGGCTTATTGGATGGCCCTCGTACGCAAGGGTCATCCGAGGCGAAGTTCTACGAGTGAAAAACGAAGATTACATAGAAGCTGCTAAGGCTGCTGGAACTTCCGACCTAGGAATAGTCATAAAACATATACTGCCAAACGCAATATACCCAATTATTATAATGGCCTCCCTCGATATAGGGTCGATAGTTTTGACAGCTGCAGCGCTTAGTTTCCTAGGACTTGGTGCTCCACCAAATTATGCAGACTGGGGGCAAATAATACAGAGATCCCGAAACTGGATCGGTAGAGAACTCATACGATATATGCATGTATTCTTGATTCCCGGAATATTCATTTTCGTTTTCGTTTTGGGATGGAACCTATTAGGCGACGCCCTTCGAGACGTCCTTGACCCAACCCTTCGGAGGAGATAGAATGACTGAGGAAAGGCTACTGGAAATAAATGGTTTGGTCTTAAACTTCTACACTTACGAAGGAATAGTTCAAGCTTTAGACGGCGTAAACCTGTATATCCGCGATGGCGAAACCTTAGGCTTAGTCGGCGAAACCGGATGCGGAAAAAGTGTGACAAGCCTCTCAACGTTAGTTCTGATCCCATCTCCAGGAAAAATAGAGGGCGGACGCATACTCTTCAACGTTCAAGGTAAAAAAGTAGACCTGTTAAAACAGAGCGATGAGCATCTCAGAACTATAAGAGGCAAGGACATTTCCATGGTCTTCCAAGAGCCAAGAGTCTACCTGAACCCGGTTTACACGGTTTCGAGCCAAATCTCAGAAGTCCTAGTCAAACATAGGAAAGAGGAGTTTCTGAAAAAAGCACTTGAATCTCTTAAGCAAGAGCGGAGGAAAAAGGGATTAAAAGGCTCAACCTTCGAAATGAACCTCTATGAGAGAATGCTCAAAAATCCAAACTCCTTGACCAATAAGATTTTATCCAAAATTCCAGGTTCCCAACGCAGATTCAAACTAGAAGTGCAGAGAGAGGTTGTTCGCATCCTTAGAGGAATGGGGATACCTGACCCCGAAAGAGTTGCAAAAATGTACCCCCACGAGCTCAGCGGCGGCATGGCTCAAAGGGTAGTAATTGCCATGGCTTTGGCATGTAACCCAAAACTTCTGATAGCAGATGAACCAACAACAAACCTTGATGTCACAGTGCAGGCTCAAATCCTAAGTCTAATAAAAAGATTGAAGAGCATGTTTAAATCATCAGTATTATATATTACTCACGATTTAGGCGTTATTTCGGAGATCTCTGACAGAGTTGCCGTTATGTATGCAGGAAATGTCGTTGAACTCGCTGATGTATATGAACTTTTTAAGAAGCCTTTACATCCGTACACGCGTGGACTGCTTGAATCCATTCCTCGACCAGGCAAACCGCTTAAGTCCATACCTGGCACAGTTCCCAGCTTACTAAATCCTCCATCTGGCTGCAGATTTCATGACAGATGCTCCTATGCAATGGAGATTTGTCGTAAAGTTAAACCTGCCTTCACTGAAGTTGAGAAAGATCATTTTGTAGCATGCAATCTCTACGGAGGTTCGAAATGAGCACTTTGTTACATATAAAAGGACTGAAGAAGTATTATCCTATAATTGGTGGTATCTTTAAGAGGAAGATGGCTGATGTTAAGGCTGTTGATGGAGTTAACCTCACTATAATGAAGGGTGAATGCTTCGGACTGGTTGGCGAATCGGGCTGTGGAAAAACAACTCTTGGAAAAACAATCATTAGGCTTCTCACTCCTGACGCAGGTAGCATTTACTACAATATTCCCGAAGACATTTTAGAGGAAATTGATAAGCTTGAAAAAGAGAATCCGCGTTCCTCAAAGCTAAGGCGGATTAGAGAGGAGTATGATTTAGCCACTTTTAAAGGAAGAAAACTTAGGCAGTTAAGGCGTAAAATGCAAATTGTTTATCAAGACCCCACAACCTCTTTGGATCCAAGAATGCTTGTTAAGGACATAGTTGCCGAACCGCTTGTAGCCCAAGGATTAGCACGCGGCTCTGAAGCCAAAAAAATGGTCGTTGATATGCTTGAAAGGGTTGGCTTAAGTGAGAAACATCTTTGCCGGTATCCGCATGAGTTTAGTGGCGGACAAAGACAGAGAATCGCTGTGTCCCGGGCCCTCATTGTCCGCCCGGAATTTGTTGTTTTAGATGAGCCCACATCGTCGGTAGACGTGAGCGTTAGGGCGCAGCTTCTAAACCTCTTCAAAGATTTAGGCAAGGATTTCGGTTTAACCTACATGTTTGTTAGCCACGATTTGAGCGTCGTGGAAGTTATCAGCGATAGAGTTGCGGTTATGTATCTTGGAAAAATTGTTGAAGTAGCCACAACAGAGGAACTTTTCAAGGAACCTTTACATCCATATGCTCAAGGGCTATTTGCCTCAATCCCAATACCAGATCCCACCAGAAGGAGGGAGCGTCCACCCTTAACAGGGGATGTTCCAAGCCCTGTTAATCCGCCGAGCGGCTGCAGATTTCACCCCAGATGCCAGTCCGTTACTGATGTTTGTCGCAAGGAAGAACCCCAGCTTGTTGATGTTGGAAATGGACATCTTGTCGCTTGCCATGTTATTTCCTCTGAGTTAGGCAAATGACTTCCAATTTTATTAGCTTTAGTTTTTGCCGTAACCGCTTTAACTTTAACGTATAGAAGATAATTCCAGAACCTTTAAATTTGAAAACTTACAATTTATTTATTCGTTGAAGAGAGAAAGGAGAAAGAAATATGAAAGAGAATTCCTTGAAAGTTATTAGTGTCTACCTCATTGCAATGCTTGTCTTCGGAATGATTATGGCTTTTCCAGCAGCCTATGCTCAGATTGCGACCATTTCGGTGTTAAACCCTGACGACACTTATGACCTTGCACACGTAGACCGAACTTACTGGACTGCAAGCCACACATACGACACAAAAAAAGATTTAACACCAGCTGGACCAGGCGACATAATATTCCACGCTGACACTCATGCTGGCGATATATTCTACATACGCGTATACCTTGGGGCCGTCACAAACCTATGGAACTGGCAGATTAAGTTATACTTTAACGCAAGCCTACTGCAGTGCACAAAGGCTTTCATTCCAGCAGACAGCCCATTCAAATTCGCGGTTACACCCACACCAGTGATTGACAACACCACCGGCTATGTTATGATGGGGTCAAGCAGGCTAGGTGGTGAACCAGGCGTGAGTGGTAGCGGAGACCTAGCTTGGATAGTCTTTGAAGTGGCACAAGGAGTTGGATATGAAGAATATTACAGTTGCGACTTTACCTTCGATGCTGTTGACACGTTCTTATTGGACCCAGACATGGCGGATATACCTTTCACCTCTGAACCTGGACACTACGAAATATTCTGGGCCCCACCAGAAATTTATCCATACTACATGGTTTATCCAGCTGAATACAAAGCAAGAGTCTTAGGTCAAGATGTCCAAATAGACATTCTAGTGAAAAACGTTGACCCAGCATGGGAGATTATAGGCTTTCAGTTCGCCTTAAGATTTAATGCTACCCTTCTAGAGCCAGTTAACTATACTGAAGGAACGTTCATGGAAAACTTTACAAACAACGGCGAATCAGTGATTTATGCAAGTGCTTTCGATTATATGGGTGACGCCGCGCTTCCACCAGGCTACAACGCTTGGACAGTCGGCGTAATAATAATGCCCGGAGACGGCAACGTCTGGCATGCACCATTCCCAGAGGGAGAAGGCCTACTCGTAAGCCTACACTTCACAGCCATTTATGAAACAATATCTCCTGAGGAAGCTTGGACAGACTTAAGCTTCACAAGTCTGGAAGGCAACCCATTGGACCCCAACGACAACTTCTACGGCTACGCACTAAACCAACACATGGATGAAATCCCCCTAGGAACATGCATTGGTGGAAACTACCGCGCTCCAATGCGCGTATTAGGCTTAAGTCTAGACCTATACTCACAATATCCACGTCCATACGGTGGACAAGACTTTAACATGCCAAGCGACTCATTTGCTCCACAAGTGCAAGTAGAGCTCTATGCACTAGTCAAATATAACGACGACCCGGTGCAACAGAAACTTGTAGCCTTTGAAGTCCGCCACGGAGAATTCTACATCTACAGAGAAGCCACAACCAACGACATCGGCATAGCTCACGTGTCGTTCAGAATTCCATGGCCATGCGATAACCCAGAAGGTAGAGTGTTAGGTGAATGGATAGCGAGAGCAACAGTTGAAGTAGCAGAAAAAGTTGCAAACGACACGATGCCATTCAAAGTTTGGTGGCCGGTTGAAATAACAAGCATCGAACCGAAAGTAACAAAGTTCATCAAGAGGAAACCATTAGTCAACGACCCATTAGAATTCGTAATGGAATTCCGCACATATCGCATGCAGCCAGTTCCAGTATACCTCACAGTAGTAGTGTACGACGAGCTAGGCTTCGTAATAGGCCACGATGTATACTACATCGGAGAATTCGGCTGGGGCGAATACGGACACTATTGTGAATTCCGCACAGACACATGGATAATCAGCATACCAATGCCTTCGCATGCCGTGGTAGGCAAAGGAACAGTCTATGGTAACGCCTATAACAACCTTCCATGGAACAACGGAACACCATACTGCCCAGAAAAGACAAACACAATAGACTTCTACATCAAACGACCATAAAAAAGAAAAACCATTCAACACCCCCCTTTTTTCTCTTTAGAACGTAGAAGAAAAATCCATAAGCCTTATTACTTCCAAAACAAACTTTCTACTAACGAGTGAAACAAGATGCAAATGAAGAAATTCTTGAATTTGAAGAGCATTTTAATTGCGGTGACACTATGTTTACTCTTAATTGTAACAAAACCTGTTTCAGCTTCAACACTTACGCTAACAATAACAACAAATAAACAAACATACAACGCTGGAGAAACAGTCATAATCCAAGGAAACCTAACATTAGATGGCTCACCAGCGCAGGATGCCCTCATAGCATTAGAAATAGATACGGAATATAGATATTACGTTTTCAGAACATTACAAACAGACGCCATAGAAGGTGCAAACTGGCTTGTGGAAATAACAGATTTATACTCATGCGACATGTATGGAAATCCCCAAAATAGTTTCATGAGAGGCTCCACAGCTTACGCGAAGGTTGTATGGAAAAACAACAGCAATGTTTCCCAATCTATTATGGTAGCGTTCTACCTTCAATTCTCAACAGGTTCCCCATTCCAAGCCTTTTACAACAAGGTATCAACTTCAGCGAACTCTTCAAGCTACATAATTGCTTCATTTGAAATATCATCCACGGCTCCAACTGGAATAACAACTATTTACTCAAGCCTTTACACAGATTTCCCGAAAAACGGAGGAATCCCCTACTGTCCAGAAAAGAACGCTACCTTTACAATAACTTCAACATCAAGTACTGGAAGTCAGCTTTCAGCTTACACCTTAATTTCCACATCATCCACTTCAAACTTCCAAGTTGCCATAACACTTCCAAAATTAGATGTAATGCTAGGCAACTACACGGTTTACGGATCATGTAAATATGGTAATGAAAGCGTTCTTAGCACTGCACAATTCCGAGTAATACTAGTGGGAGATGTAAACGAAGACATGAAAGTAGACATGAAGGACATAGGCTTAGCAGCCAAAGCCTACGGATCAAAACCGGGCGACCCAAACTGGGACCCAAGATGCGACCTTAACAATGATGGAAAAATCGACATGAAGGACATAGGCATAATATGCAAAAACTATGGAAACACAGGTGTATGACAGTTCAGCCAAGCTTAATGGTCATAAGAATTGAACTAAGCATCTTATTGTGAAAGTTGCAATTTTCCTTATAAAAATGTCTCCAGAAACTTTAAATAAACTTTTAATTTTACAATAATAAGTAAAAATAACCGAAAGGAGAAGGTGTGAAATGAAAATTAAGGCAGTAACGGGAGTTATCATATGGCTTGCGGCAATAACTCTTTTATCATCAATATTAACTATTAAACCAATATTCGCGCCAGAAATAGCGACACTTTCAATTAATCCCCCCTCAGTAATAGACCCCTCAAAAGACATCGGCACAACATTCATTATTAACGCTACAGTAAGCGACGTCGTTAACCTCTGGAACTGGCAGATAAAAGCGACATTTAATCCAAGCGTATTAGGCTGCGCACGTGCTTGGATCCCCTCCGACAGCCCATTTGGATTTCCGGTACAACCAACACCAATAATTGATAATGACACAGGCTACGTCATGTTGGGTGCATCCCAGCTTGGTACGGCTCCCGGCGTCAGCGGAAGCGGGGTTCTAGCATGCATCGAATTTGAAGTTAAGGGCATAGGCTCCTCATACATAAACTATTCCAGACCTTACGGCGAAGACACGTATCTGCTTGATCCCGATATGGTGGAAATTCCAGCAACGTTAGAAGACGGCTACTTTAGCAATTGGGTGCCTCCACCACCAGCAAAGCTCTACGTGAATCCTCCAAGAGTGGTTGATCCAACGTTAACACCATGCCACAACTTCACTCTAAGCATGAGCATAACAAACGCTACAGACCTTTACGCTTGGCAACTAACTGTGCCGTTTCCAACAGCAATCATAGACGTTCTAAACGTGACTGAAGGATCATTTCTAAAGTTAGGCGGCACAACAGATTTTGAATTTGACATCCTATATACTTTCAATGCGACGCACGGAGTTGTCTTAATGAGCTGTACGATAATGGATGGCGTCGGAGTTAACGGCGACGGAGACCTTGCAACAATCACTTTTCACGTGAAAGATTTTGGTGAAACATCCATACCGATAATTGAGGAAGCCCTATACGACTCACTGGGTAACACTCTTCCACACGACACTTTCAACGGCTACTTCAACAACATGTTGATTGCCAAACTAAGTGTAGAACCCCAAGAAATAATAGATCCTACACTTGTCCCTTGCAACGAATTTTATATAAACATAACTCTGGACGATGTTGAAGACATGAAGTCCTGTCAGTTCAACCTAACCTACAACACTGCTCCGCTAGGCTTCATCGGCATAACATTCTTCAAAGTTTTGAACCAAACCCCCACAACAAGTATGATTCAAAGTGACGAAGCAGGCTTTGTATGGATCAAACTCACCTATCCAAACCCCATAACAACCTATTCGCCATTACCACTCCTCCGAATAACTTTTCACGTTGATGCTTTCGGCACTAGTCCATTGAACCTAACAGACACCGTCCTTAAAGACTCAACAGGTCAGCCGATAATACATGAAGTCCAAAATGGATATTTCGCATCGGTTATAAGGGACATAGCAATAATTGATGTTAAAACTTATTCAACATGGGTCTATCAAGGATGGCTTGCCCACATTAACGTCACCGTGAAGAACGAGGGAGATCTGACAGAAACATTTGACGTTAAAGCTTTCTACGACGCAACACTTATCGGTATAATAACTGTTGAAAACTTACCTCCAAACGGAAATACGACAATAACACTCACCTGGAATACCGCTGGTGTACCAGCATGTCACAATTACACAATATCCGCAGAAGCCGCTCCAGTTCCGTACGAAACAGATCTAACAGACAACACTTTCACCAACGGAACTATAAAAGTTAGATTGATTGGAGATGTAAATGATGATGGAAAAGTAGACATGGCTGACATAGGCCTAATCTGTCTAACTTACGGTTCAAATATATTACATCCACGATGGAATCCTGAAGCCGACCTAAATCAAGACAAAAAAATAGACATGCTGGACATAGGATTAGCCGCAATAAATTACGGAAAAAGCTGCCCGTGACCCTCCCTTTTTATTAAAACTAAACGAATTTTGAAAAAAGCCAGCGGCAATCTTATAAGTTGCAGTATTTATAATTGAATGCCAAAAGGTGCAAACGTTGAACAGTAGCTCTTACCTAAAGCTTAGCATTGCATTAATAACAATTCTTTTAGTAACTTCTTCCTTCAATTTTTCCTACGTACATGGCTCTCCAGAAACAAAAATCTCCATAGTTCCTAGAGAAATAACTTGGTTATCGCCTGGAGACGCATTCACAGTTAATATAACGGTGAGTGATGCTTCAAACATTTTCGGTTGGCAGGTTGCAATAGAATATAACGTTACAGTCGTAAATTGCACGGCTGCGTGGCTTCCAGAAGACAACATTTTCAAAGGTAAAAGTGCGGTAATCGCACCGCTTGAGTTTAAAAATTTCACGACCTATGGCTTCATAGTCTATGGAGCAAACATTCTAGGCTTGGACACGGTCAACGTTCCCGATGTTGGAATTTTATGCTCCATGAACTTCACGGTTCTACATGCTGGACAAACCAGCCTCAGAATCGCAACCAGAGATTACCCGGCCGTCCCTCCAGGGGCATGGCAGATGCCTGATGGAACGTGGATCCCATACGAGTTCCACACATTCTTACAGGACTTAGAAATGAACGAGATGCCCTTTACTGAAGAAAGTGGTTCAATAGCTACCATGGGAATGAAAAGTCCACCTTTCGCCGCATTTAGCATTTCGCCAACGGTGCTATCGCATGAAAATCTGTTCTTAGTCGTTGACACGCCTTACTTGGTGAACGAACCCATTCTGTTTAACGCTTCCCGCTCCTATGACCTCGATGGATATATTGTAAAGTACATTTGGGATTTTGGCGATGGAAACATAACCGAAGTTGACACCTCAGTAATTTATCATACCTATCGCAAAACTTACACTGTGGTGAAAATTAAACTTGAAGTGGTGGACAATGATGGGATAAGCGACACAAAATCTCAGAGCATTACGGTGGGTTTAGCTCTAAGGCCCTTGGACTATACTCCGGTCATTGCAACCTTTTTCGGTTTAATAGTGCTATGGATAGTATACGCCACAACTAAACATACATATAAATATGTTAAGAGAAGAAAACTTCTAAAAGAGACCCGTGGAACAAAACATCCTTAACAACTAGAATATTTCTGCATCGTAAAATTCAAATAGCAATGCTATATATATCTAGGGTTTAGGTGGTAAAAGCACATGAGAAAAATCAATCTGAAACACAGTATATCCCTGATTTGCCTAATACTAATCGCTGCTGCACTAATCTTTTCCACATCGCCAAAAATTGTTGCTCAAGCTACTGACGGAACCACAGTATCAATAGTTCCGAAGGACAACATATTTTACGTTGAGACCACTCCTGTTAACAGCACCTTTGTTGTTAACGCCACAGTGACAGACGTCACAAACCTATATAATTGGCAGGTTAAATTACACTTTGACCCAAGCCTACTGCAGTGCACAAAGGCTTTCATTCCAGCAGACAGCCCATTCAAATTCCCGGTTACACCCACACCAGTGATTGACAACACCACCGGCTATGTTATGATGGGTGCATCTTTGTTAGGCGAAGTACCCGGCGTTAACGGTAGCGGAGTCTTAGCAACCATAACCTTCAAAATAATAAGTGCACCTACAACACCTGGCGAATCACTTTCTTGCAATTTGACCCTTGACGCTGAAGACACATACTTGCTAGACCCAGACATTGTTGAAATGCCTTATACTCCTATACATGGATACTATGAATATGCATTGGACACTACTCATCCAGAAATTGTTGAAGTTACACAAGATCCGCCTCCGGATAATGTGCTAGAAACTCAAGTAGTCAAGGTTTCAGTGAATGTCACGGATTACGAAACTGGTGTAAAGAATGTTACACTTATATACACAACAGATAATTGGACAACATCAAAAAGTCTGTCGATGGAATTTAACGCAACTAGTGGCTTCTGGGAAGCTGAAATTCCAGGTCAAGCCCTCGGCACGCTAGTCAAGTATAAAATAGAAGCCTATGATTACGCTGGAAACTTTGCATCCGATGACAAAGCCGGCGAATACTACACTTACACGGTGATTCCTGAATTCACTGCTATCGCCATCTTAATCCTACTACTGGCAACCTTATCTATAGCAATATTAATAAAAAATTCAAAAAAGCATCTGAAGCCCAAAAATTAAACATTCTTACACTTCTTTTCCTTTTTGATGTTTCCCCCTTTTTCTCTTCAACGCTTCTCTTGTTTCAGCCCTTTTCCAAAAATTATCAACGTGACGGCTACAGCTAAGAAGATCAGTGTTGTAAGAGTTACGGGTTCAGCTACAACTATCTCTATTTTCCATGCAGGAGAATGACTATAAGTAAAGTAGAAGTAGGTGCTGCGACTATCCTCCGAAGCCCAATATGAAATCGCTTGCCCACAATCACCATTATAGACAATTATTATCCAATCATACGGCGACTCAGACGACAACAATTCCTTAGGAACAGCAACTCTGCAAGAGCCATTAGTATTTGGTGTTCCGTCAATAAATAAAGTTAAGCTTTTCGCTGACTGGTTAAAGTCGTAGCCAGTTAAAGTGGAGTTTGTTGAAACTTGAACCATGAAACGGTTTTCATCTGCAATAACTTCAACGTTAGTTATTGGGTGAACTAAAGGATACCTATCCCACAGAGAATAAGGATCAGGGTAACCCTCGTCAAGTATTCCATCACTTCCAACGTCCTCTTGATCAGGTCCAGACCTCAAATCCGATGCAACATGATCGCTCCAATAGTTTCCACCAGAAGGATAGCCATCATCAAAAACGGTATGCACCCCATGGTTTATGACCTGATATCCCTCTCCATCCGTGTTGTTAATGAAGTTATTATGGTAGATCCTGTTAAATTGGCATGTGCCACTTGCAATCCGGATGGCTGTTGGGTTGTTTGTTAAAGTATTTTTCGCAATAGTGTTGTTGTAGCTTTTGCCATGAACATAAACCCCAGAATTAAAGCTTTCAGAAATTCTGTTATATGTTATCTTCGTAAAGTTAGAAGAGCGAATCTGAACTCCATAAAACACATCTGTAATTATAACGTTCATTAATGTGACGTTCTCAACATTATACATGTAAACTGCGGGACTAGATGCTGTAGGATCCGTATTTCGTATCGTGATGTTTTCTATTACTACGTTTCTTTTAATAACGAAGAATATGTACTCAGCTGTGCCTCCACCGTCAATCACGGTTGTTTCCGCATTTTCTCCAACTATTGTCACAGTCTTATTAACCACAATATTTGATTCCAAATAGTTTCCAGACTTAATGAGAATGGTGCCCCCATCGCTAACGCTGTTTAAAGCCGCCTTTATGGATTGACCCGGATACACTTTAATAACCCCACTAGAGCGAAACCTCACATCCACAATTTTACTCAAAGCAAAAGTTGAAAAAACTAATAATAGAATAACATTTAGCAACAAAAAAGTCAACATAACTTTCCCCTTCACCATCAACACCACCCAGTTTAGCCTTGGCTAAATTAGTGTCTGTTGTTGTAAATAAACTTGCAGCCTAAACAGCGAAAACCTATTAGAATTACTCTAAAAAGCATAACACCTAAGTGAGAAAATAGGGCTCTAATGAAGCCTCTTAAGAGTTCATCTGATTAATTTTGAAACAATAGTAAAGCAATAAGATATAAGGCGTAACCTATCAGAATTAAGCCGCTGATTGCTCGAATTTTAAAACGATGTTTGTAGGTGCTTCTAGCCAACTTTGACACCGAACCAGCAAAAATTCCAATACCAACAAAGGGAATAATAGCGCCTAAGCAAAACACAAAAAGGATTAGGTGGAGCAAATCAGGAAGTAAGGGCAGCATCGAAATAAAAATGGGTGCGATACAAGGGTCGAGGAAATAGAAAATAAAGCCGAGAATGAGAATTCCAGCATATGCAGTAACGTATTTTCTGGCCAGCTTTCTGATTAAGGGCTTTGTCTGAAAAGGCACTTTTAACAATCCCAATAAATTGAGCCCAAAGAATATAACGAAAACACATACAACCACCGTTAATGAAACATGAAGTGTTGGCACGGAGAGAAACACTAAACCGAATGCTAATCCAATAAGTACTGCAGCAGATACAAACCCTACTCCAAAAATCATAACATGTAAGAAGCTTTCTTTAGATTGAGTTGTCTTCCCTATAGTGTAACTTAGTATAAATGATAACATTATAATAAGGCATGGAGAAAATGTTTCAAAAAAACCAAAGGAAAAAGCGAGTATGAGTACTGCTATGAAGTCTAAGGGTTGAGATGGAGGCGGTTGAGAAGGTGAAGGCGACTCCCCTAGATAAAAATCAATAAGTTCTCTTATGTAAGTTTCATTGGCTTTCCGATCTCCATGGATTATCACTTCATGATTTATAACTATTGAATTCCAATCCGTAATGCTAATACCGTACTGATCCCTTTTTGCTGCCCCCTCCGAAGAATAAAACCATATTCGCTTAACCAAAACTTTAGTTCCATAGTCATTCTGAATATTATTTATCGTCTGATTGTTATGCAGATATATTTCATAGTATTTTTCCCGCATTAGGCATGTCAGACAGGGTTCACGATAAAGAAATTCGATAACAACAGGCTCGATTGAACAGCCTATTCTAACATAGGAAAACAAAAGAAAACAGAAAGCCAACGCAACATATACCATGTTCACTTTTGGCATTTTTGCTTCTAAAAAAAAGATAACCTAATGCCTATTTAAAAGTAGATTAATCTTCTACCAGCCCTCACTTGCGTTAGAAATCTTGATGGGACTTTTTAGTTGGGTGTAGTGTTTGAAACAAGAATTGGACATGTATGGCCCTTAAGGGTGATAGACCATGCGGTGAGGGTGAAAGACAAATTCTCCATAGAATTCATTGGGCCTTGAACCTCAAAGGCGACAATTTTTCCATACACAGGATAGTCTATAAGTAACATATGCATATAAAATTACCTCTTCATATGGCGCAAAAGATCACTTGGCTGATTCGGCCCTTCTCCGCTGTATGGCTCCTTCTGAGCGTAGAGATCGATAGCTCCGTATGACGACGGATTAATCTCTTCTGCCACATTCTGATCTGAACCATGTGAAATCTCAAGTTGAGTAAACGTAAACCGAAAGATTACCACAAGCAAACAAAAAGAAAGCACAAACACCAAACTCGTTCCACTCTTTCTCTTGACCAAGAATCTTTCCCTTCAATCGTTCATTTAGCACCATTTCTCATTCTGCCATAAAAGTGCTTTCGTATTTTCATCTGACTCAACATCCGAAACAGTGTTTTTAAGATTCTGGAGAATTTCCTATTATTTAATTCGAGGAGAGAACCTCTAAAATCCATATTCCCTCGCGAGTAATATTACGACAAAATGATCAGCTAATCATAAAATCTCTGTGCCAGCACAGCAGCCGCAGCTGCAAGAATCATCCAGATGAAAACTGACATTACGGCGAATACGGAAAAGGCATAAACCTCGTTTGGCATTAAGGCTGGTGCATAAATCAGCTTAATGGTAGCCAATATGCTGTTAAATAATCCGCTGAAAAAGCCAACATACAAACCATTCTTCACTGCCATGGCAGGATGCAGCAAAGCGCTAACAAAACCAGCCAGCACAGGAATGGTGACGAAAACAACTAAACTAGCCCACAAATAAGTTTCATGAAATAAAGTGGGCAAATTCACCTGATAAGCATACGCCAAAATACATCCGATCATGATCCCGACTAATATAGAGATGACACGAACAGGAGGCTCTGGCTTTTTAGCCATATCTATTTTCTCCTCTAATCTCCATTACAATTTAAGGGTTAAAAAGTATTTATGATATAATCCTCTAGAATTAATATATACTTCTGTCCAAATTTGTTCAAGAAAACTGAATCTTTTGGATTATCTGCATCGCTAGCCGAGTTGCCTTCAACAAATATTAGATGGTGGGGGTTAACTAATTATTCGTAGTCTTTTCCGTGGAAAGTGAAGCAGTAGGGACAGAAAGTGTACGTTCCAAGAAAATCTTTCCCACACATGCTACATGTCTTAATAGTTTTGAACTCAACTTCAGGGCGGGCTGGCTGCTTGTCCATTCCATCCTTTTTCTTTCTACGACGCCTCCACAAGAACGCAAATATAATGGCAGCAACTAAACAAGCTCCAATAAGCGCGGCTAATAAGAATAGTAGAACTAAGAGCTCTTTAGGAACCTCCCAAACGGGAGGAAACACCCATAGCTTAACCCAAACAACACCATTAACGAACCTATTATTCTCAGTGTTAAATTCCCCAAGCACCACGCTCGCCTCTGCACTTAAAGTATAATTTCCTTCAGCCATATTCCTCGTATTCCAACGGAAAACTAGCGACCTTTCCTCGTTCGGCTCCAAATTCCTCACAATCCATGTGCCCACAATGATTTCATCTCCAATGACTGTTGCATTTATATCTGCATAGGCGGTGAGATCGAAAGTTTCAGTATGATTTCCTTGATTTTTAACAACAACGTAAATGTTGACAACTTCACCTATATAAACAATGGTTTTTGAAGGTGAAACACTTAAAACTGCAACATCATGTATTGGAGGTAACGGAGGTCTAGCCATAACTTGAACAACACCATTGACGAACGTGTTATCCTCAATGTTAGTCTCTCCAGGTACTATGCTCGCCACAGCACTTATCGTATAATTACCCACAGGCACACACGTAGACCAAGCGAACATTAAAGTTGTTTCAGCACCGGGAGGCAAATCGGCAACCATTTTCGTATCAATAACAATTTCATTGTAGTATGTAGTTACGTTGAAAGTTTCAGCCTCATTCCCCTTATTCTTAACGATAACCGTAATGTAAACTACATCGCAAGGAAAAACCTTAGCGACTGACGGCACAACACTAACAACAGCTACATCATGCACAATCAACTTCGTGATCAAAAACGTCGTCGACACTTGCGGGCACC
>JASEJA010000041.1:8052-9785 GCA_030017755.1 Candidatus Bathyarchaeota archaeon | reverse complement strand
GCTGGATATAAAGTGTACCCTGTAAATCCGAATGCAGAAGAAATTTTGGGCAATAAATGTTATCCAAGTCTGGAAAGCTTGCCCGTTAAGCCTGATGTTGTTGATGTTGTGGTTCCTCCAAAAGTAACAGAGCATACTGTTGAAACTTGCAGGAAACTTGGAATTACAAAGGTTTGGATGCAACCAGGCTCAGAATCAAAGAAAGCCATCAAGTTCTGTGAAGAAAATGGTATCGACGTAGTGTATGGCGTTTGTGTGATGATCGAACGAGTAAAACATAGACCGAGCGTATAGGATATGAGAAACATTAAGGCAGAGATGTTTAATAGGAAAGCGTCTGATCCGAACCCTTGAAAGCATATCCTTTGAAAAATGCTCCCTAAGAAGCAGCGCAGGCATACGCAGATCAGAATTCTACCCGATAGGCGACATCTACTTTTCGCTTTTCCTACCAGTAAGAGAATACCTAACCCACAAAGAAAGAAACATCACGCCATGTAATGTGGATTGTAAACCTTGCACACGATACATCAATAGAAAATGTGTCGGATGTCCCACAACAATTTATTATAGAGGCACACTTTAAAGGAAAAGTTAACTGCATGAGTGAAAACAATAAGAAAATATTTAATCAAAGTCTCAAACTCAGAAAGGCTAAAACTGTGGGAGTTTATATGGGACATCAAATATGCATTTAAAAGAATGAAAAGTGCTTCTGTCACGCAGATACTTGTAGAAAAGTTTAAATATAGTGCTTCGTTTGAAACTTTCTGCTTTTCCGTGAGGGGAATTTAAAAGTTTGTACAGAATAGGCCGAGTTCTCCACCTAAGTTCAAGCCGAAACCTCATAGTGAAAATTGAAAACACTCCAAGAATTGGTGAAACAGTGGTTGACGAAAATTTAACGCCTGTTGGAAAAGTTTTCGACATATTTGGTCCAGTTTCCTCGCCCTACGCAGCAATAAAATCAACATTGCGAGAGGCTGAAAAATTGACGGATAAAATATTGTATGTTTTCCCCTCAAAAGGAGAAAAGAGAAAATGAAATTGAGCGATGATGGTGAAGGGCGTGAGGATTCTACCTCTGCATTACCGGTGCAGCACGTTGAGCCCGCAAAGGTTCACTGTTGCCCAGAATGTGGCAGTACAAGGCTTATGCGTGATTATGAATGTGCCGAAATAGTTTGTATGGACTGCGGTTTCGTGGTAGCCGCAAAAATAGCTGATAGGGGACCGGAATGGAGGGCTTTTGATGATGAACAGAGGGCTAAACGGACAAGGGTTGGCGCCCCCTTAACCTACACGATACATGATAAGGGCTTGTCAACAATGATTGATTGGCATGACCGTGACATTTATGGAAAAAGTTTATCTCCTGGACAAAAAGCACAGGTTTATAGGCTTAGAAAATGGCAGCGCCGCATAAGAGTTTCAGATGCAACAGAACGCAACCTTGCTTTTGCGCTGTCTGAAATAACAAAATTCGCCAATAACCTAAGCCTTCCCAAAAATATTCTTGAAACAGCATCCGTAATCTATAGGAAAGCCGTGAAAGAAAGATTGATACGTGGAAGATCAATTCAAGGCGTGACCGCCGCAGCAATTTATTTGGCTTGTAGACAATGCGGATTAGCCAGGACATTGGAGGAGATAGCTCAAGCCTCTAACGTGAACAAGAAAGAGATTGGGCGCAGTTACCGTTTCCTTATTAAAGAGCTTGATTATTCTATCCC
>JASEJA010000041.1:6403-7952 GCA_030017755.1 Candidatus Bathyarchaeota archaeon | reverse complement strand
ATTCGAAATCGCTACAAGGAACTCGTTGAAAGGTTAATGTTTCAAATAACTATCTAAACTCTCTCCTTTTTTCTGAACTTCGCTCAGCTTTGCGTAAGCTGTGTTTCTAGAGAAGTTCTTCTTCCTCGCAACTAGGACATTCTTCACTGCTCTCTTCTTTTTCTTCTAATAAATTGGATGTAACCTCTCGAAGTTGTTGAAGGAGTTCCTCTGGGATTTTCTCTTTTAGCGTTTTGGCTTCTTTTTTCAGTTTGTTGACTTCATTTTCTAAATCCTTTGCTATTTCGCTTAGTTCCACAATTTCTTTAAGCTGTCCTATCTCCTCCAAAAGCGTGCTTTTCTCCTTTTCTAAAGCCCTAATCCTTTCTTCCAGTTTAGTCTTCATTTCAGCAGTCCTCATAATCCTTCACCTTTCTCAGTTTATAGTTCAAATTTGTAATTAATAATTTATCCTTTGATTGTCCGGTGTCTTTGCAAAACACATTTTAACCTTTAAATGACAATTATTATAGGGGGTTTATGGTTGGTTAAGTGTCCAAAATGTGGCTTTGAAGTAGTCACTCCAATTAAGACCTGGTCTCTTCCTTCGCGGAAACCATTGAGGAAGGGTGAAGAGGCGGGGCTTGTTATGGGAATATTTGAATGTTCAAACTGTAAGGCTAGGTTTAGGTCTGCTTTAACTGCTGAAACTGAGGTTGAGGAGAGAGTAAGTATTAAAAATATGGTTGAAAGAATTAAGGGTATAAAGGGAGAGCTTATGCAGACTTTAAAGAATCTTCGTGAAAAAATAAAGACTTTGGAAACAGAACGGGCAAATTTGATGATTGAAATTGAAAAATTAAAGAAAGTTGCTGAATCAAGGGTTAACGCCCTTGAAAGCGAAGTAAACATGTTGCGGGAGGAAGTAAAATCACTAAGAGACCTTCTGGGGTATTCGGAAGAAACAGAAAAATAGCAATGATATCTGTTAGAAGCTTTTGAAAGTTAGGCTTTCAAGTATTTTTCATAGTATTCTTTGGCTTTTGCCACCGCTTTCTCTGGATTTTTCAATATTGGATATTTTGTGTTTGGTGAAAGCTTTTCGCATTCGCTGAAGTATTCAACAACCTTTTTTACGTTTCCTTCATAAATGGCTAAGCCGCCTGCAAGCTCATACCATGTTCTGGCTCTAATGAAATCCTTTTCTTTTTCAAATTTTTTGGCGTTTTCCACAGCTTCTTTCATGGAAGTCGTGATTTTTCTTGGGTCAAGGAACATTGTGTTGTGTAATGCTTCGTAAGTTTCTTTGTCGTCCCCGCAGATTTGTTCAAGTTCAGTTATCGTTTTTGTGTTTTCGGTATCTGTTTTCCTTTCTTCCTTTTTCTTTCTAAATCTGTCAAGTATGCCCATTTTCTCATCCCTCGTTTCGGCATGTTTAAGGTATGAGTATAAACAACAGTTAATTTTAAAGGTTTGTTGCCTATAAAGTATTTTATGCCATATAAATTCACATTTGACCTTTCGAGGGTTTCACGTTTCTTCTTTACTGAAGTTGCCAAGGTTGGGTTTC
>JASEJA010000041.1:0-6303 GCA_030017755.1 Candidatus Bathyarchaeota archaeon | reverse complement strand
AGACTGCCTAATTAATAGGGCAGTGCTTCTCGCTGAGAAAAAGGGTTATGACGTTTACATATTGCCTGGGGGTTCTTGTGTTCAAAAGATTTTGAAAAGTAGGCATTATGATGGTGTTGTTGGTGTCGCTTGTGGTGAAGAAATAAGGATAAGCGGTAAGGCATTAAGCGATTTGGGGGTGGCTGGTCAAGCTGTTCCTTTAATAAAGAATGGTTGTGCAAACACTATTTTTAACCTTGAAACTTTATCAAACGTTCTTTAACTAGATAAAGCGCACTTTTGTTAAAAAAAGGGGATGGAGGAGATGTCAGTGTGATTTTCACTTCGTTTTCTTTGCCTTTTTCTTGGTTTTCTTCTTGGTCTTACAGGACACTACCTGCACCTCAATAATTGCGTTTTTAAATATGGAATTTATGATATATGTAACTTTCGCATCTAATACCCAGTTAACTCAAATAATGAATAATTTTTAATTATCGGAAAATTACTTTACAAGTTCTCTTTTCTTCCAGCGCAAGTTTTTGCTTCGGCATTTTCTGCATTTAACAGCTGTTGCAGCATTTCTGGCGCCGCATTCCCTGCATATTTTCATGTATAATCTATGTTTCTGTGCAAGAGTTTTTTTAAGCGGGTCCATTATTGGCATTTTTGTTTGCCTCAGTTAGATAGCTAAAAGTGAGATACCATACTGTAAAATATACTTTTCCTATAACTTTCAAATGAACGAATTTATGTCAGCAACTCTGCTACGTCGCTTGGTTTTTCAGCCACTTTCACACCAGCTTTTTTGAAGGCTTCGATTTTGCTTTCCGCAGTTCCAGCCTTTCCCATAACTATTGCTCCTGCGTGTCCCATGCGTTTTCCAGGTGGAGCGGAACGTCCAGCTATGAAGGTCACAACGGGTTTTGGATA
This sequence comes from Candidatus Bathyarchaeota archaeon, assembly GCA_030017755.1. Taxonomy (GTDB): domain Archaea; phylum Thermoproteota; class Bathyarchaeia; order Bathyarchaeales; family Bathycorpusculaceae; genus JASEJA01. The sequence goes on along the minus strand of JASEJA010000041.1, from coordinate 5,391 downwards.
TTTTTCTTTCAGTATGTATTCTGCGGCGAGTTCTTCGAGGTTGCCGCCTATTTCCCCAATTAAGACAACAGCGTCTGTTTGCGGGTCTTCTTTAAACATTTTTAGTGCGTCTATGAAGTTTAAGCCTGTTATTGGGTCTCCTCCCAAGCCGAGGCATGTAGACTGTCCTAAGCCTTTTCTTGTTAGGCTTGCTGCGATTTCGTATGTTAGGGTTCCGCTTCTTGAAACCATTCCTATTGTGCCTTTTTTAAAAATGTGGGCTGGCATTATTCCAAGTTTGCTTTCTTCTGGCGTGATTATGCCAGGGGTGTTTGGTCCGATTATTGTTGCTTTTAACTGTTTTGCGTTTACCATTAGGTTTATTGCATCTTTTATTGGGATGTGCTCCGTTATTATCACCATGGTTCTTATCCCATTTTCTAATGCCTCTAAAGCTGCATCTGCTGCAAATGGAGCTGGAACGAAGATTATTGAGGCGTTTGCTGAATGTTTTTCTTGGGCTTCTTCCACCGTGTCATAAACTGGAATTCCATGAACTTTGGTTCCGCCTTTTCCAGGGGTTACCCCCGCCACTATTTTTGTTCCGTATTCCAGCATAAGTTTTGTGTGGAAGCTTCCTTGCGTTCCTGTTATGCCTTGAACTATTATGCTTGTGTTTTTTCCTATTATTATTCCCAAACTATTCTCCTCCTTGCTTAGAGATTTCGACTGCTTTTTGTGCGGCTTCTTCCATGCTTTCTAAAACGTGGATTCCAGCGTCTTTCAGTATCCTTTTTCCTTCTTCTTCGTTTGTGCCCACAAGCCTAATAACCATGGGTTTTGTTACGCCAACTTTTGCTTTTGCTTCTAGGATTCCCTTTGCAACTTCGTCGCATCTTGTTATTCCGCCTAAAATGTTTATGAAAAGCGTTTTAACCTTTGGGTCTGAAAGCACTATTTTCAGGGCTGTAGCTATTTTCTCTGCTGGTGCTCCCCCTCCTACGTCTAAGAAGTCGGCTGGTTTTCCACCATAATATTGTATTGTGTCCAAAGTTGCCATTACAAGACCAGCCCCATTGCCTATAACGCCTATGTTTCCATCCAGTTTGACGTAGGCTAAGTCGTTTTTTATGGCTTCTATTTCTTCTGGGGTTAGTTCGCTTTCGCCTTCTAAAAGTCTCTTTTTGTATTCTTGGTGGCGAAATAATGCGTTATCATCAATTATTATGCGAGCATCTGCTGCCACAAATTTTCCATCAACCGTTTCCACGAGCGGGTTCATTTCGATTAATTCTGCGTCATAATCCATGCCAATTTTGTATAGCGTTTCAAAGATTCTTCCAATTTCTGAAAGTTGAGCGCCAGCATATCCCATTTTTCTTGCTATTTGTCTGGCGTGGAAAGAGCGAAAGCCTTGTTGAGGATTTATTGGGAATTTTATAACTTTTTCTGGAGATTGTTGGGCTACTTCCTCTATTTCCATTCCACCGACGGAAGAGGCTATTGCAACATAACTTTGATGGAATCTGTCTGTTGTTATGCCGAAATATAGTTCCCTTTTTATCTGTATCTGCTCCTCAACCCATACACTCTTTACCGTTATCCCTTTTATTTGCATGTTAAGCAATTTATTAGCAACTTTCTCAACCCTTTCAATAGTGTCTGCGAAAAGGATTCCACCTGCCTTGCCCCTTCCAGCAACGAGCACTTGAGCTTTGACAACGAATGGTGGTTTTATTTGGCTTGCAACTTCTCGGGCTTGGGCTGAGCTTGTGGCTAGTCCTCCTTTTGGTGTTGGTATTCCATATTTGGCAAGGATATTTTTGGCTTCATATTCGAAAAGCTTCATTTCGTTCACTCTCACTTTATAGTTTCTATTGTAACGTAAGATTTTGTGTCTTGTATGCCATCAATAGAAGATAATTTTTTTAAAATTTCGTCAAGTTTTGCCCTATCAACTATTAATAAAGCGTCTACATCGCCTGCTATTCTGAAGGCTCTTTGGAGTGCAAGTTCTTTAACTTTCTCGTAGGCGTACATTCGCTTGTGAGGCGAAACTTTTAGAAATACAAAGGCGGGGTTTGATGATACGCCAAGCACTTCTAATCCTTTTTCGGTTACGTCTATAAATCCTCTTCCAGTGCGTATATAATTTAAGTCTCTGAGTTTTCGAAGGTGAATATTTAAGGCTTGTCTGCTTATTCCAAGCTGTTTTGCCAACTCGTCCTGTTTCACGTGTAAGGTGTATGTGTTTGTGGCTTTTCCTTTTTCATAAAGCATCCGCAACAATTGGACTGAACGTCTTGTAAGCGCTTCCAAAGCTGCTCCCCACTTTGGTATTTTGTTAAGTTTAGGTTTTACATTAGTACCGCTTATTTAAAAGTTTAGCAAAGAGGAAAGCGTTAAACTACATTATTTTTGGGTTTTTGTTTTATTATTATAGAAGTATAAACCGTAATGTATTTATTTATCGATAAAAAGGTTATGAACGCCATAGAAAATGTGAAAACTAGGAGTGAGGCGGTACAAAATGTCAGAAAGCAACTCAGTGCTGATCGGGAGAAAGCCAGTAATGAACTATGTGCTGGCTTGCATAACCCTCTTTCACGGCGGAGCAAAAGAAGTGAATATTAAAGCAAGGGGAAGAGCCATAAGCCGAGCAGTTGACGTCGTTGAAGTTGTCAGACGCCGATTTCTACCAGACGTAAAAATCAAGAAAGTGGGTGTGGGAACAGAGCAGGTGGCACCCAGAGAAGAGGGTGGCACGCCCACAAACGTTAGCACAATCGAGATAACGCTGGAACGCTAAAGCAGTAGTTCGCGCAAAATTTGCAATGCTCCGCCGCCCCTCCTTTATTTGTGGGAGGGCGCCTTTCTAGGTGAAAACAGAATTATGCAGTTTCTGTTTAAAAAGTGGGATACTTTGTCAAAAGTGTTTTATTTTTTGTGGTAGTGTTTTACTTTCGCTTCCTAAAGAACATTAGTTGGTCTTTTTGGCATATGTATTCGAAGCCTGTTTCAAGTAATGTTTTGATTTCTTCGGGTTTTTCGGTGACTTTGACGTGGAATTCGTCGCTTTCTGTTTCGAATATGGCTTGTTCGATGTTGATGTAAATTTCTGTGCTATGGAGGCTTTTATGTCCGAGGATTTTCTTAACATGCCATGGGTCTTTTGTTTTGTGGTATTCCATTGTGGCTTTCCAGTGGCGGAAAGTGTGGAAGTGAATTTTTAGCAAGCGTGGATTGTTGGTTTTACTGGCTAAGTTTCGTTTTTTGCGCCAGAAACAGGTTTGAAGCGTATGTAGGCTTGAGAATACTTGGTCCTTCTTCTTCGGCAGAGCTTTTAACATAGTGACAAGTTTCTCGCTTATGCGTAGAAGCCTTGGATTGCTGCCTTTTTCAGGTGTTACCGTGATTAAACGTCTTTCAAAGTCTATGTCAATCCATTTCAGTTGAGCGCTTCGCCCGGTCTCACGCCTGTTTCCTTGAGCAGCTGTAAAAACGTTGCTAACCTCTTTCCTGAGCATGTAATTAGCAGGTCTATCTCGGCTTCTGTTGATATGAAAGGTATGGTGCTTTCAGGCTTGTACTTTGGCGGTTCCCAAGATTTACCTAAGAATTTCAGAAAGTTTTGATAAACTAAGACTACGGTTCTTTTGGTGCTGTACTTCCAGTCGGCAGTGGCTATGTATTCTTTCACTTTGTCCGGGTCTGAAATGTCAACTCCTCGTCTGATGAGAGTATTCAAGACGTTTCCGTGACCTTTGATTGTTATTGGACGTTTTCCCTGCTTTTTCATATGCCAAAGAAACTCTAAGACTTTGCCCTTAAGCTCAGCTTCCGCCTTGGCTTTCTCTGTGGCCCCCGCAGCCCACTCCTCGATTCGGGATTCCGGTTTCATTCTGGATTCCTCAGCCGTCTCGTGGCTCTTACGGACGGTTTCCCCTCACAGGCTTTGCGGAGTTATCAGCTCCTTTTATGCCTCGGAGAGCTTTGCCTTTCTTAGCTGCGACACCGCCGAGCTTTCGCAGCCGCATCCTATCTTAAGTAGGCTTATCGCTTTATAATTTCAACGTATGAATTATTGAAGCATGCTTCGACATGTCTGAAGAATTCTGACGTAGAGTTTTAAAAGCAAGGAGATTTTAAATAACCCGAAAGCCCTCGCGAAGTTGAAAGAGATAAAGAATTTGGCGAAAGGGAATGATGTTAGGCTGATTTGTTATGAGAAAAATCCGCCTTGCCACCGGTTTATATTAATAGATTTAATTAATGCCCTCTGATTTTTCCAGAAGAGGTAGACTTTGGTTTGGTTTAGCTGTGCAAGACATTTCAGCGCATAAGCCAGATCTTCTCGATCAGCCTCTTGCAGCCATTTTCTGTATCCTCGTGACTGAAGTATCCATGTGCACCAGCACGAACCTTTTATGCTGTGTTAGGCGACGTTGCCCTTTTTATGTTACTAAACATCTCCAGCTTTTGAGCAAGCATCAATACAACCTTAGAGTAGCAACCCAACCCATTTTTTTCTATGTCTTGTCCAAATTTAGTCCAAACTTCTTCAAAGGAGGGAGTTTTGACCCCATAAATCCTTGGGGCAGTCTTAATGGTGTATCTAATCTCGCACTTGGCCTGTTGGGACGTGAACTTCATACCAGTGTAGTAACTTCTTTTTCCAATTAACTTGAATTTTGCTTTCTTAATCATGGCCTCATATTCTTTGTTACTTAGATATTTGGCTCCACAAATATAGTCAAACAAGGCTACTTCTAACTTTTGAGCCTCTGTCTCCATCTCTTCTGGAGGCATCACTACAAAACAAAAATATGTTCCGGGCTTCAATACTCTGTTCACCTCTAAAAATGTCTTTTGAACGCCCTCATTGCCTCGGGTCATATGGATTTCCTCCAGTCCAGTGAAATTAATTGCCATATCGAACTCTTCTCTCTGAAAGCGCATCTTCGTGGCATCCATCTCCACAATTTCTATGCGATCTTGAAAATTCTGTTTTTCGATATTTTTTCTTGCGTCTCGGATAGCTCTTTGAGAAATATCAATGCCTGTGATTTTGAGACTTCTATCCAATCTTGCAACCTCTATGGCAAAATATCCTTCACCAGTTGCAACATCGAGGATGTGGATGCCAGGTTTGATAGGTAAATCTCTTGCAATCCTGGAACGTAGACCACGAAGTTTTTCAAAATGAGTCTTGTATTCCGAATTTGACATGTATTCTTCAATCATGTTATCTCACTTTGTGGCAATGTCACGTAACTACTTTTAGGCGAATCTGTATAAAAATCAGCACTACAGACCTTACTGATATGCGCGCGCTAAGACTGATGTTTTTCCAGAAAAGGTAAACTTTCGTTTGCATTAGGAAGCCGCAGACTTTGATTAAGTGTGCAAGTC
>JASEJA010000040.1 GCA_030017755.1 Candidatus Bathyarchaeota archaeon | reverse complement strand
ATGGAACCCTATGTTGAGAATGGACAAGCAATGGGTATACTTGCTGGATAAAGGACAGCAACAGAATATGAAACTTCTTGTAGGGAGAAAAGTTCGGGCATTGCCTCATTGGATGCTCAGCGCTCCCTTCACAAAATTCTTTTGTTGTTTATAATTTTAGGAAACATAATATTGGCTTGCGCCAAGCTGCATAAGAGAGTGCCAAAAAGGCTGAAACCACATACGAAAACTTCTAATTTTTATAAAAATCCTTTTCTTTAAAACTCACATGATTCATTATTATTAACGATTTAGATTGACAAAACTTTAAATGGGGTTCCCTAATTGTTAAAGGGCGAATGATTAGCAGGTGAAAATTAAATGGGTAATGTGATAATATCATACAAGATATTTCCAACAGACGTAATCGTCGACTTTACTGATTTGAAAAAGAAAATTGAGGAATGCTTGCCAGAATTTGCATCTGTTTATGGGTATGGTGAGGAACTCATAGCTTTTGGCTTGAAAGCTTTAATAGCGCACATAAAATTTCCAGAAGACAAAAGTGGCATGCTGGACGAATTTGAAAAGAAACTTGAAACAGTAGCAGAGATAAGCCAAGTGCAGACGATCATGGTGCGTAGGGTGAGCAGATAACCTTAAACAGGTGTTTTAAACATTTATATAGGAATGAATCTTTGCTTTGAAATGCATTATGACGCTAATAACGGAGGGATTCTAGTTGAGTGAAGTGCAATTGCGTGTCGGCGATGCAAGACAAAGAGATGTTGGAAGAGGAATAGCCCGCATAGACCAAAGAACAATGGAAAAACTGGGCATTTCAGCAGGCGACGTCATAGAAATAGTCGGTAAAAGGTCAACTTCCGCCATAGCTTGGCCGGCCTACAGCGAAGACCAAAACCGGGATATGATAAGAATAGATGGTTTCACACGTAAAAATGCTGGAGTAGCAATAAATGAGTATGTCATCGCAAGACCAGCCAAAGTCAAAAACGCCATAAGCATAACCTTGGCGCCCGTAGACATGAGATTAAATGTTGACGAAGACTTCACAAACTTTGTTAAAAATCGTCTTATGGAAAGAACCCTAGTTGAAGGCGACACCACATTAGTTATGATGCTCGGACACGCCATACCATTCACCGTCTCAAAAACCCGTCCACACGGCATAGTTAAAGTCACAGCAGAAACAAGATTGACAATATTAAACGAACCAGCCCCCGAAGGGAAGGGACTTCCAAGAACAACATACGAAGATATTGGCGGATTGCAAGAAGAAATCCAAAGAGTACGCGAAATGGTTGAACTTCCTTTAAGGCATCCGGAACTTTTCCAAAGGCTTGGAATAGAACCACCAAAAGGAGTGCTGCTTCATGGACCGCCTGGATGTGGCAAAACCTTATTGGCAAGGGCTGTTGCTAATGAATCGGAAGCAAATTTCTTCTCCATAAACGGACCTGAAATAATGAGCAAATTCTACGGCGAATCAGAAGCCAGACTTAGAGAAATTTTCCAGCAAGCCCAACAGAATGCTCCAAGCATAATATTCATTGATGAGCTTGATGCCATAGCGCCAAAACGGGAAGAAGTTACTGGCGAAGTTGAAAGACGTGTTGTTGCACAACTTCTAGCCCTAATGGACGGTTTATCTGGAAGGGGAAACGTCATAGTTATAGGCGCCACCAACAGACCTGGCGCCCTCGACCCAGCCCTTCGCCGCCCAGGCAGATTTGACAGAGAAATCGAGATAGGTGTCCCAGACAAGCGGGGACGATATGAAATCCTACAAATTCACACTCGTGGGATGCCTTTGGCTGAGGATGTTAACCTAAAGAAGCTTTCTGAAATAACCCATGGATACACAGGCGCAGACTTAGCAGCCTTATGCAGAGAAACAGCCATGAAAGCCCTCCGCAGATACTTACCACAAATAAACCTAGAAGAGGAACGTATACCACCAAGCGTTTTGGAAAAAATGGAAGTAAGAATGGAAGATTTCATTAACGCCTACAAAGAAGTAACACCGACAGCCATGCGCGAAGTCTACATAGAAGTACCAACAATCCACTGGGACGACATCGGCGGACTAGAAGAAGTCAAACAAGAACTTAAAGAAGCAGTGGAATGGCCCCTAAAAAACCCTGAAATTTTCAAGAGACTTGGCATAAAGCCTCCAAAGGGCATACTCCTCTATGGACCACCTGGATGTGGCAAAACTTTATTGGCTAGGGCTGTGGCAACCGAAAGCGAAGCAAACTTCATCACAATTAAGGGTCCAGAAGTTTTTTCAAAATGGGTGGGTGAGTCTGAAAAAGCAATAAGAGAAGTTTTCAGAAAAGCTAGGATGGCAGCTCCAGCTGTAATATTCTTTGATGAGATGGATTCTCTTGTGCCTCGCAGGGGTTTGGGTTTTGCAGATAGCGGCGTAACAGAACGGGTCATCAGTCAACTCTTAACTGAAATGGATGGAATATTAACTTTAGAGGATGTTGTTGTTATAGCAGCTACAAACAGACCTGACATCATTGATCCTGCAGTGCTTCGACCTGGAAGATTTGATAGGTTGATATATGTGCCAGAACCCGACGAAAAAACTCGACTTCAAATATTCAAAATTCACACAAGAAACATGCCATTAGCCAAAGACGTAAACCTGGAACAACTAGCTACCATAACCAAGAACTATTCTGGCGCAGACATAGAAGCTCTTTGCAGAGAAGCAGCTATGCATGCCTTGAGAAGAGATGTAAACACTAAAGAAGTCACCTTGGCTGACTTTCAAGAAGCAATGAAGAGGATTGGTCCTTCGATAACGCCTGACATGGAAAAATGGTATAAAGGTTTCATACAGCAAGTTCGGCAAGTTCAAAAGCCAGCAACACCTGTTGCATAGGAGTGCGTAAGCTTGCCCGTTAAAACTTGGAAGACGCATCCAGCTTACTACGTTTTGTTGGAAGTCTTAAAGAAGAGGGGTGCCATGACAGATACCGAGCTTTTTGAAGTTTTAAGTGAGGAGTTTAAGGATTTGGGCTTTAAAGACTTTAACGAGTTTCTCATGAGATTGGAGGTTACTGGAAAAATACGGACAACCTCTATGGTTCGGGGAAAAAGAAGGGTTGAACTTTTAACATAAGCATTTAACTTCAAACTCTTTTAATATGTATCATGGAAAACCTTTCAGACGTTATCGTCGTCGGAGGCGGACCCTGCGGTTCTTTCACAGCTCTAAACCTTGCAAAACTTAGGATTAAGGTAAGAGTTTTCGAAGAACACGCACATGTCGGATTTCCAACCCATTGCCCAGGGCATGTGACAATTAATGGTTTAAAACGTTTAGGTTTATACCCGCTTCCAGCAAAAATTGTTGAAAACACTCTTTATGGAGTTATCTTTCATTCGCCAAAAGACTGTGAATTTTCGGTTCGGTTTTCTTCTCCTATAACTTGTGTTGTTAATCGTTCTCTTTTTGATAATTATATTGCTGAAATGGCGAAAAATAGAGGAGTTTCTTATCACCTAAATTCTCGTGTTGAATCCTTAATCTTTGAAGATGGTTTTGTGAAAGGGGTAAGCGTCAACCAGAATGGGAAAATTGAAAAATTTTTCGCTAAAATTGTGGTGGACGCCGAAGGAATTTCTTCAAAAATTTTGAGACAAGCCAACTTGCCAACCCTTAATCGGCGCATGCTTGTCAATGGCGTGCATGGAGAAGTTGAAAATGTTAAAGATTTAGAGCAAGACTGTGTTGAGGTCTTTCTTGGCAATGATTATGCGCCTGGTTTTTACGCATGGTTAATTCCAAAAGGCGAAGACAAAGCAAAAGTTGGATTAGCCACCAAACATGGAAATCCAAAAGAATTTCTGCAACAGTTTATGCTTAAACATCCAATAGCCTCAAAAAAATTGCGTAAAGTAAAAATTTTGCAGATGACTTTTCATCCTATATCCCTTGGAGGACCAATCTCAAAAACCTATTCTTATGGTTTTTTAGCTGTGGGCGATGTTGCTTCTCAAGTGAAACCCACCACTGGAGGCGGTTTAATCTTCGGCTTGTCTTGTGCAAGCATAGCAGCTGAAGTTGTTCATGAAGCGTTAGTCAGAAATGATTTTTCTTCAGAATTTCTAAGCATATATCAGAAGCGTTATGAGGAAACTTTTGGTTTTGACATGAAGTTTATGCTTAAGGTTAGAAAAATACTTAATGCCATGTCTGACGCAGAAATCCACCAAGCCATCACTTTATGCAAAAAACTAAATCTAAACAAAACCCTTTACAACGTTAAAGACATAGATTTTCAAGGGAAATCCCTTCTATACCTTTTGCGAAGCCCAAGAATTTTGCCAGTTATTTTCTACTTCTTTTTCCTCTACTTGTCTGCAAATCCTTAAAATCTTGAAATAACAAACTGAAAATGGACGGTTGAAATTGGCATGTCAGAATTTCGTTATAAACAAGTGATTATCTTTCGCTCTGACTTAAAATTAAGCAAGGGCAAGATTGCAGCCCAAGCGGGGCATGGCGCTGTTTCAGCTTCTGAGGAGGCTCGTAAGCATAACCGAGAATGGTGGAAGAATTGGGTGGGAGAAGGACAATGCAAAATTGTCGTCAAAGTTAAAGACGAAAAGGAAATTTTAAAATTAGAAAGAGAGGCAAAGGCTTTGGCTTTGCCATACGCATTAATTATAGACAGAGGTTTAACAGAAATTCCGCCTGGAACAATAACGTGTTTGGGTATTGGTCCAGCACCATCTGAAATTATTGATAAACTGACTGGTAAGCTTCCTCTTCTTTAAGGAAGGCAAAATGCTTGTTTGTTCCTAAACTTGAGAAACTTATGGGCATGGAGGTTTATGCTACAAGTTCTTTTGGCGTTGGTGGAGTTATTCGACAGTTTGTTGATGATTTTGTTGTTGAGGAAATTCTTGTTGACGGTTCTAAAGCAGAATTAAAATGGTCTGACAAGCCTAAAGTGTTGGGTTCTTCGGCGGAAAGGAAACGTTATCCTCTATGTGTTTTGGTTAAGCGAAACTGGGACACGTTTTTAGCCATAAAAGCCATAGCCGAGCAACTGGGCATAAATGCAAACGATATTCATTTTGCTGGCATAAAGGATGCCAAAGCAGTTACTGCCCAATATATTACCCTTGATGGTGTTTCAGCCGAGGAAGTTCTAAAAGCCAATGTTAAAGATATAGAAATTCACCCCATAGGCTATCTTCGCCACAAAATTTCCGCATACTATCTTCTAGGAAATAGCTTTAACATAACTATCAGAAGCATAAACCACTCTAAATCATCCATTAAAAAACGCATGGAAAAAATCATTGAAGAGTCTAAGGCAGTGGGTGGGATTCCAAATTTTTTCGGTCACCAACGCTTCGGTACAGTTCGCCCCATAACGCACATTGTTGGAAAAGCTCTAGTTAAAGGAAATTTTAAAAAGGCGATTATGCTTTTTTTGGCTAAACCAAGCCCTTATGAGCATCCAGAATCCAGAAAAGCCCGAGAACAACTGAAAAAAACACAGGATTTTAGGCACGCCTTGAAAAGCTTCCCGAAAAAGTTGCATTATGAACATTTAATGCTTAAGCATCTTGCACAAAAGCCGCAAGATTTTGCTGGTGCCTTTAGACGTTTGCCGATTAAACTTCGAGAGCTTTTTCCTCAAGCTTACCAAGCCTATCTCTTCAACAAATTCCTAAGCAAAAGAATTGCGGAGAGGCTTCCACTAAATAAGGCTGAAGTCGGTGATTACATTGTTAGTGTGCAACGCTCTGGACTGCCATTGTTAACAATGTATAAGGTTGTGAAGGCTGAAACGCTTGCAGAAATTAATGAGGCAATGAAGGCCGGGAGACTTCAGTTAGCCCTTCCTCTAATAGGTTTTAGACAGAAAACTTCAGAGGGCATTCAAGGAGAAGTTGAAAAGCAAATTTTAGAGAAAGAAGGCATAACTATTGAAAATTTCAAAATCAAAAACATGCCAGAAATAAGCCCAAGAGGAGAACTACGAACTGCTTTAACTCCGCTAAAAAATTTTCAATTGAAAGAAGTTTGCGCTGATGCGGCTAATCCATCCAAAAACATGGCAAAAATAAGCTTTGCACTGCATCGGGGCTCTTATGCAACCGTACTCTTAAGAGAAATTATGAAACCACGTAATCTGCTAAAGGCGGGATTTTAAAATAATATGGAGAGGCATGTTAAGGCGCCTTCTCCCTTGCGAAATTCCGACATCTCCAATTTTTTCACAGAAAATCCCCCGCTTCCTCTATCATCTTCTTAGTTTTCGGATAGCCCCTTGCCATCAAAACAGCCCCATTTATTGCGAGACAATCAGCAGCATACTCCTCTCCCTTCGGAACAAAAATTTTCTCATATTCCTGCAGTACGTCCAAGTCAAAGTGCCCCTTCGAAAGAACAACATAATCATTTCCAAGATAGGTGCAAGCAGACTTTAAATGAAGCACATTTCGAACTTTCACTGGAACCACCTTCACATCGCTTTCTTTCAGAATTTTTCTAAGTTGATGTATAGCTTGGATGTTGGTTCTTTCGGAAAGTCCCACAAAAATTTTGTTTCCAATTTTGAGAACATCCCCACCATCGATGGTGGCTGAAGGCTCAATATAGCAAGTTTCCTTAAGTTTTTCCAGCACTTTGGCAACTTCAATCACTTCTCTGGCTCGCGATTTTACTTTCATGTTGCATATTATCGCCTTTTCACCGATTATTATGGCTGTATCCTCAACAAAACAGCTGTCAGGAAGCGTATCATCGCCTTTAACCCAAATAAGCTTCAAACCAAGCCTCTCTAAAGTTTTGCAGTATTTTGCATGTTGCTTTTTTGCGAGGGCAACATCTATCCTTTCAACATTTGTCCTCACACAACGGTCATAGGAATTTGGTAATGGTCGAACAATGGCATGTTTAAAGGTAAGCCCGCTCATGAATTCCATCAGCCTTTAATTGTTTTTCAGCATTTTCAATTAATGTTTGCTTCTTAGCAACTGGCACTATTACACTTGCAGCATACCGATGCCCATCAGCAACGCCAAACCCTTCAGAAGCCTTATCCAAAAGGTTCACAGCTCCAAGAAGCTTTCCATCGTCAATTAGAGATTGCATGGTTTTTGGCACTCGAACTGAAGCTTTAACAAACTTTTCCTTTAGCTTTCCCCAGCCTGGAATTTCTGAAGGAACATTCACAAACCCCAAGATGAATTTGTTGGGTTTTATCAAACGTGTTTGGTAAGCCAAAAAAGAGCAGAATTGTCCAATCACCTTCGTGCCCATACCAGCATACATGTCTCCAGCGTCAAACCATTGAATATGCTCTGTCTCTTTTAGCCTTTCAAGGTAAAGCCTTCCCAAAAGCCGACGATTAGCCTCCTTACGCTTATTTTCCAAGGCGTTAACCTTTTCTTCAGTTTCTTTGCTTAATCCTTCCAAACAAGCGTTTACACCAATTTCTGGACCCCCTTCGTAATATCCTACGGCTCCTAAAATCTGGAGCTTGGAGAAAAGGGCGTCTAAACGTGTTTTAAATTTGATTATTTCGTAGCCTTTGCCCTTCTGCTGAATTATCCCGTTTTTGCATGCTTCTTCTAGAACCAGCTTGTTTATTCCCATGAAGCCTTCTGGAATTTCGCAGCTTCCAACCAAAGCCAAATAACCCAAATCCATGTTGGTTTTGTTTAATGTTTTTGCGAATAAGTAGCAGCATGTTGCTCCTGAAAAGTCTGTTTCGCCCTTAAATCCATAATTTTCAAAGTTTAAATCAAAAACTTGCGGGTCTTTGGCTGGTTTTGGATCGTGATGGTCCAGTATTATTGTTAAGTTTTTGCCATTATTGTATTCGGATATCATGTCTGCATGCGAAGAACCAATATCCACATAAAAAATTGTTTGCCCACTCTTTGAATGCAAGTCTTCAATGACTTCTGTGTAAACTTTTTCTAGACAGAATGTTTTAGGCTTTATTCCTTCTCGCTCTAAAGCCCTTTTTGTTATTGCTGTTGAGCATAAGCCGTCAGCATCGTCATGATGGACTATTATGGCTTCTTTAGGCTTCTTTGCCTTCAGTTCCGTAACAACTTGGTTTGTTTTCTTTTCAAAATCTTGAAGTTGCATTGGCAACACCCTTTTAGCTTATTGTTTTTAGGAGGTCTGACCTTGTTATTATTCCTACAATTTCTTTGCCCTTTGCAACTAATATTCCTTGGTGTCTCTCAAGCAGTGGGCGAACTGCGTCTATTGGCATTTCTTCTGATACTGTTGGCAAGGGTGGACCCATGATTTTTTTGACTTTCTCATTTGCTATGTTTGAACTTAAGTTTCGGATAATGCTTTCTTCAGTTATTGTTCCAACAACTCTGTTTCCATTCAACACGGGCATTTGCGAAATGGCGTTTCTCACCATAATCTCGCTTACTTTTAAAATGTTATTGTTTGGTCTTGCAAAGAGGACGCCTTCAGTCATTATGTCCTTACATTTCCTCTTTCTTCCTTCGGTCAAGACTTCTAAGATCTTGTTAATTGTGGAAAGTCTCGGGTCAACTTTTTCTTGCTCTATTTTTGCAATGTGAGCTTGGGATACGCCAACAAGTTCTGCAAGCCTTTTCTGGGTTAAGCCAGCCTCTAATCTTAGCTTTCTAATGAAGGGGCCTGTCACCGCCAAAATATAACCACCAGTTATCTTCTTTTATAAATTAATACAGTAAATTATATATTTGTTTTACGCATACATCCCTAAACTTCACAATGGAAAGGTTCACCATGCGGAACATAATAGTAGAAGACTTAAAACAAACAGCCCTCGAAAAACAACGCATAGAAATAGTGGAGAGAAAAGGACTTGGACATCCAGATTACATTTGCGATGCAGTAATGGACCAAATTTCCATAAACCTAAGCAAAGAATACTTGGAAAAGGCTGGCTCAATACTTCACCATAACGTTGACAAATCCCTTCTAGTGGCTGGAGAAGCTGAACCAAAATTTGGTGGAGGCATAGTTAAACAGCCCATGCTCTTCGTTTTTGGCGACAGAGCAACATCAGAATTTAACGGCACAAAAATAGACGTTAAAGAAATAGCCATAAACGTCGCAAAAGAATGGTTCAGAAAGAACATGCGCTTTGTAGACCCAGAAAAACATGTAAAATATCAGGTGGAACTGAAACCTGGCTCCGTTGGGCTTGTGGACATTTTTAGGCGGAAAGGAAAAGTTTTGGGAGCCAACGATACTTCAGCTGCGGTTGGATATGCGCCAATGACTAGAACAGAAAAAATAGTTTTGGAAACAGAAAAATTCCTAAACTCTCAAAACTTTAAACAACGTTTTCCAGAATCAGGCGAAGACATAAAGGTCATGGGATTTAGAGTAAACAATAGCCTAAACTTGACGATTTCCATAGCTTTTGTCGACCGTTTCATAAATAGCGAAGAAGAATACTTCGAAAAGAAAGCAAAAATCCTCGAAGAAACCGAAAAATTCGTCAAAGCAAACACAGACTTCGAAAAAGTTAACATTCAACTAAACACTTTGGACGCTCGTGGAAGAGGCTTAGGAGGCTTATACCTAACAGTTTTGGGCACAAGCGCAGACAGCGGCGACTCTGGACAGGTTGGCAGAGGCAACCGCGTGAACGGCTTAATCCCTCTGAATAGACCATTCTGTTCGGAGGCCGCAGCAGGCAAAAACCCAGTCAGCCATGTCGGCAAGATCTACAATGTTCTAACATTCAAAGCAGCCCAGCACGTGTATGAAGAGGTTTCAGAAGTTGAAGAGGTCTACATATGGCTGCTAAGCAACATAGGAAACCCAATCGATCAGCCAGCGGTTGCTGCAGCCCAAGTTATAATGAAGGGCAGCAACTCCCTAGAAAAGGTTAAACATGAAATACAAGAAGTCTTAGACTATGAGCTGGACAACATAGACAAACTCTGCATGGAACTAGCCCAAGGAAAAATATCTATCTGCTGAATTTTGGATCAATCTGCAAGGTGGCGATGTTACTTTCGCTTACGGAAG
>JASEJA010000039.1:6531-10050 GCA_030017755.1 Candidatus Bathyarchaeota archaeon | reverse complement strand
CCTAGAAAATTTCATGAAGAAATTGAAAAGGCAATCCTAAGCCTTAAAAAACATGTCAAAGGTCGAAACCAAAAAACAAAATAAGAGAATTTTAGAAAACGTATGGGAATGAAGCAGGCTGTTTTGGCTGATAGTTGGAATTTTCCAGCCTGAGATGTCGGAAATTGAAACTGGCAAGAGGAAGCCAAATGTTTATTTGGCGAGGAGAATGGCCAAGGCCTTAGGAGCCTTGTTGTAGTTAATCGTTAAAAGATCCCCAAATTAGGCGCGCCGCCTTTACCAGTCATCTTATCCGGCAGTATAATAGGATGTTTGACCTGTAAAATATGGATTACGAGAACGCTCCGCCATGAACAACTCAACCGCCTTCTCTCGCATACACCGCCGAACCTCAGGCCAAAACGAGCCTTTCTTCCTTCGGGGCATACCTATCCCTTCAGGTGTTTTTTAGGCCTCTTTGACCGTAACCTTCTCAACCTTCTTTAACCATGGAATCCTTGGTGGATGCTCTGAAAGCTCCTCTAGGACTTTTCAATATGACCTTCTAGCCTTAAGCGTAACACTACATTAACTATTAGACACAAGAAAACATGTCCGTTAACAAAAATTAACGAACTTGAAGAGCTGGGGTGAATAAAAACTCTCTTCCCTAAGAAGATTGTTGAAAAAGGAGGCGTTTTAAGCCTTTAGACCGTGTAGTATTCCATGTTCCTTAGACGCCAGTATTCGTCGCTGTAATACCATGCTCCATATAATCCCGCGTTAGTGGTGGATAGATAGCTCATAACGCTGCTTGGATATGGATCGTAGATCTCCCAGAGCCTAAAACCTGTATACACATTTCCGCTCCATCCAACATTCATGATGCCTATGCCATGCCCCAACTCATGCATTAGGACCACCGCCTCCGCTCCGTAGGGTTCTATTCCCACGCTAAGTGCCCACGAGTCCCCAGTTCCGTCAGCTACGAATATATAGTTTCCAGCCAAACAGTCAACGCTTAAGATACGCCCTGTGGGAGGAACATACTTGATGCTTAATATCACATAGGTGTATCCTACAACGTTAGGTTCATCTTCAACGCTGGTTCCGTACAGAACCCATTTCCACTTCGAAGAATATACTCCATCCCTACCGAAAACAGCATCGCCCGCGCCATAGGCATCATCGCCCAGATCGTTGTAAGCTGCCTCTATAGCCCAAAAATCTGTGTCCGAGACGGGGATCCAGCGGCACAACATCGTCAACGTAGAACGTCACGTTGATTCCCCGCTCCAGATAGTAGGTGTGCACATAATCTAGGACAATGGAGTTTGGTTCATGTCCCTCCATGTAGTCTATCTCGATGAACAGTTCGTATTCGACAGCCACTTCTTCAGGAGGTTTCGGCTCCTTAGGTGGAGGGCCAGGTATGCCTCCCTTAGCATCAAATCGATAAAGCGACACTTGGGAAGACGATGCAACAGAAGGCACAATGGACAACGAAAGCAACAGAAGCATTATTCCAGGAAAGACCGCTATGGTATCTCGTTTTCTCATATTAATCACAAACAACTATGATCGATCGAATAAGAATCTTGCTGCTAACACGTATTAACAAACGTTAAGCAGGACGAGGCTTTATCTCTAAACAGAAAAAAGAGGGAGTTTGCGGGAAACATCTCCACATTTAGTATGTTGTATCCAATATACCAAATAAATTTTAAATTTCAAAATGATAAAAAAGCGACTTCTTTGAGTCGCTTAGTCTGTTTATGCTTCCAACAAATCCCTGCTAACCTTTCTTATCGATAGCGTGCAAATGTATGGCTGCTCTCCAGGCATAGATTATTGCGGTTATGGCTGAATGAACCAAGATTACTATCAGTGAATAAGCTGGCACTCCCAAGAGAACTCCTATCAAGATGTAAACATTGTAGATGTTTCTTCTCCCGGCGATTCTTCTAAAAGCTCGCTCAAACCTTCCATAAACATCCAAGCTTACCCCTGTTGCTCTTCTGAATTGATCGTAGCAAAATCTATAGAAGGCAATGAAGGTGATGGAAATGGCAGCAAATGTAATAGGCAAAAAGCTCTCGCTTTGGCTTAAAAAAAGAGCAAGTGCTATCAGCCACGAAAATTCGTACAACATATCGAATGGATGTTCCATAAGCCCAAGTTTTGTTGAAGACCACTTTATTCTAGCCAACTTCCCATCTAAACCGTCGATAATGCCGACTACAAAGGTTAGCAGCGCTCCAAGTCCTAGATATCCAGAGAAGAAGAGGTAGGTCACAAACCAGGCAAAGATGTTTGTGGCAATGGTTAATCTATTAGGGGTTATGAATGACCACTCAGATATGTAATAGAGGATGGTGTTCTCTATTGGTCGATTAAAGTAATGGGCAACGAAATCTGAGGCTCCTCTTTTCTTCTGTGAATTTTCAACAATCAATCTTTTTGCCTGGTCAAGATCCTGCTTGGTATCTACATCAGCCCAAAAATATCCGCTTACATCAGCCACTTCGGCATCCCCACTTTGGCCAGCGATTCGAACACAATCTGCAAGCTCTGAAGCACCTTCTTTTATGGCTTTCTTAGCATACTCGAAAATCTTTGGTGAACAAAGGAAAAATCCAGTATCTATAGCCACATCTGAATCATTGATTTTTTTACCGATGTCAAGGATTTTGCCGCCTCGTTCAAGCACTTTGGTGTCTTCCTGTGAAACTTTTTCGACAGCCACGACAATGGCAGCCTCAGACTTTTTATTGATGAGCTTTTTCGGGATCTCCGATCAAAGACGTGATCTGACATGCAAAGTAAAAAGTTTTGCTGAAAGATTTCTTTTGCAGCTAAAAGCGAATAAAGGTTGCCCTTACTCCAGTCTTCAACATCTATAAATTGAATTTGGAGACCAGCATAATCTTCGCCAATCTTTTGACGAATCATATCTGCTTTATATCCGACGGCTATCCAGACTTTTTTATCCCTGCTTTCTTAAGTCCATGGAGGACTCTTCCTATCAAAGGTATGCCAGCAATTTGAATGAGGGGTTTAGATTTTGTATATTCTTTTAGCCTCCGTCCTTCTCCAGCAGCCAACAAAAGAGCGGGAATTGGATTAACTTCTCTCATTTTTTCCTTCTCCTGTTTTTAATGAACTTTTTGATACAATAACAAACAATTTTAAAAAAGTCAAGGATTTAAAAAATCTCTTCTCTTTTGGGATATATATCTGACCTGGAAAAGGTGCGGCGAGAGCGTTTCAAGAGCGTTCATAGCATTCTCATAGAAGGACGAGTGGGTGATGTAGTATATCCGCTCAACATAGTCTCGCCATCGCATGATTTGACTGTAATACTGCTCTAAAACTGCGAAGGCTGCGAAGCTCACCAAGAGAAGGCACAGCCCAAAGCCTAAGAAGAAGCCGCCTGTTGTTGAAGCCAACCTCTTTCCACCTCCCGCGCGCGAGATCTTAGATGAACCCTATTTGCATGCATAAGTCTACCAAAAACTTCTAAAAAATTTCGGTAGACAG
>JASEJA010000039.1:0-6431 GCA_030017755.1 Candidatus Bathyarchaeota archaeon | reverse complement strand
AGTTTAGACCTATCCACAGAGGGTGGAAAACAAGGGGAGGTCTGAGGGATTCTCAATCATAAACGCTTCAAAATACCAATTACGGCAATAAATCAGGCAGAAAAAAGGGAAATTTTGCGGGGGATATCACCAGCATCGGAAACATTTCAGCGAAAGTGTCAACAATTTCGCATGTGTTTCCGTTTTCTGCTTTGTAAGTAAATATTCCGCTCATGTGTTTTCTTCCTTTTAGTGGATTTTATTATACAATGTTGAATATAATTTAAACCCCAAACCCAAACCCAAAAGACATTTGATTTCGACAAACTGTAACTTCTTCAATATTGAGTTCTAGGGAACTTTAATATGCGGTATTAATTTTAACATAAGACTGGTGATTTTGTTGAACGAAGGAATCGCAATAAGTGAGGGAAAGCCTTTGAAACCTTCAAAGTCAATATTAATCCTTGCATTAGAGTTTAGCTGAATGGATTAATCATCCCAGGATGAGTGAAAAAATGAAGTTTGACCCCCAATGTGCCAAGTGTCCAGGAAAGTACTGCTGTTCAGCACCCATGGAGAAGCTCAAGAAGGATGTTCCGCCCGACTACTGCCCCATGCGAACCAGCGCGGAAACCATTGAGAAGTCCATCGGCCGATATCAGGACGCCGCCGTCAAGGGAATGTATATCCCCGCAGCCATCACCGAAAAGGAAGCGTACCAAGTGGTCCGAGGGGTACGCATGGCCGTCAGACCCCGCATCAAGGAGCTGATAGAGTTCGGAAAGCTGCTCGGGATCAAAAAGATAGGTATAGCCTTCTGCGCTGGACTGCGAGACGAGGCTGCAAGGCTGACAAACTTCCTCGAGGGACAAAGTTTCGAGGTGGCGTCTGCTATCTGTAAATGTGGCGGTGTCGACAAGACTATGCTCGGCGTCGACAAACAATTTAAAATCGGAGATCCTGAGAAGTTTGAAGCAGCGTGCAACCCCGTTCTTCAGGCCGAACTGCTCAATAAGGCTGGGACAGAAATTAACGTCATCGTCGGATTGTGCATAGGCCACGACATGCTCTTCACCTTGAACTCTAAAGCCCCCGTGACAACCCTGATAGTGAAGGATCGGCTACTGGGTCATAACCCGGTCATAGGGTTGTACAGCGCATATTATAGAGGAATAATCGAATCTCAAAGGAGGAATATGAAGTAGAGTTAGTTGATGTTTAAGGTGAGAAAATGGAACGCAAAATTATGTCTTTAGGCAGGTCATCCCTTGTTGTGTCCTTCCGAAACATTGGGTGCAACTTAATGGTTTAAAAAGAGGAGATGTTGTTTCGCTGGCTGTTCAGCGAGATCGTTCTTTGGTGATTTTTCCAAGCACTGAGAAGAGAGAGGAGTTTAAAGAGACAACTCTTCATGTGGAACCAAATGAGGGGGAACATCAATTGTTCGGAAGATTATAGGTTGTTATTTAAACGGTTGTTCTGGAATGCGAATAGTTTCGAAGAATATATTTTCTGTTCCGCAGAGGAAAGCCATACGGAATATTGTTAGGATGCTTTACATGAGGATTTTGGAGTCTGACGCAAAAAGCATGTTTATTCAGACATTAATAGATGAATCAAAGGCTTCGCTGGAATTAGCAATTAAAAGGATGTTTTCCATATCTCATTCAATGTGTGTAGATGCCCTAAATTCCCTAAAAAAATCGGGACACTATGCTAGCTAAGGCAGTTTATTCCCTTGATGATGATGTGGATCATTTCTCATTTTCATTCTTAGATTGCTTCAAAATGCTGCTCAAGACTCTGTTATAGCAAATGAGTTTGGCATAGATTCTTTGGATTGCATGGACTATCAAACTTTCATATACAGAATTGAGCATGCTGCAGACTATTCATCAAATATAGCGAGACATGTGATAATGTTGGATGAAAGTAAACAAGAAATTCCCGAGGACGTATTGGCGCTTATGTTTGCTGCGGGCACGGAGGCCGTCGATTCTTATGCAAAAGCGGTTAAGGCTTTCTTTTCAAAGGATGTTAATGCTTCAAATGAGGTATTGGAACGCCAGCGTAAAATTGAAAAGATGGATCAGGAGATAGCGTCAAAGGCTTTTATGAGTAAACAGAAGAATGCTTTGACTGTTTGTGCCATCTGCTCTATAAGGGAAGACATAAAGAAGATTGCTGATTGTGCGGCGGATATCGCTGAAATTGTTATTAACAGGGCTTATAAAATAGCTATTTAGTTTCTTTTTTGGGAGGTGGATAGCTTAGGGTCAACGCCAATTTGGATAGGGAAATCTCTTTTTGGAGTATTTTCCTTGCAATTTCTAAAGCCGAATTGTAGTTGTAAACTTCTTTTCCGTTGCTTCGTGCTTCCCGCAAAATCTCTTTTTCAAGCTTATGCTTTAAATCGCCAACGGTTAATGCTCCGATTCCAAAGATTCCAGGCATTATTTCCCGCATATCATCTTTGAGCTCTATTCCTTCAACCCCAAACGGTGGAATCGCGTTTATGTCCACTATAACTTTAATGTGTTTCACTTCCTTTAGCAAATCCTTTTCTATGATACGTGTGCCACGTGTTCCAGCGCATAGGATTATGTCAGCTTTCTTTAAAATCTCAATTTTCTCTGTTGATGATGGAGCAAAGACGCCTTGAACTTTTACTCCATACCTATCAGCTAATAGTTTAGAAATATTTTCAGCATATTCCCTTCCATCTTTACGTCCTGGGTTGATGCTGGCAATCATAACATTGCATCCAAGCTTTGCTAAAAGAACAGTTGCTATTTGTCCAACAGCACCTGTGCCCAAAACAGCGCATGTTTTTCCTTTTAATTCGCCAAGTTTGTGGGATGCTACAGCGTCTTCAACTTTTGCAACCATCGCTGCTGCTGTTGTATATGCACCTCCAGGGTCGACTATTATGCTTGTTTTGAAAGGTGGAAACATCGTGTCTTTTATTGCTTCAAACACTTCTTCTGCTTTTTCAGCGTTTTTTCCTCCAATGAAGAAGCAAGTGTGCTTAACGGCTTTTGGTCCTCTAGAAAATGTTGCATCTTGAACTATTCTTTTAGCGTCCTCTGGGGTCACATTTTCGTATGGCACAACAGCGTTGTATCCTGCATCATACGCCATGCAAATGTCGAAGGGGCTGGCTTTTTGGTCTGTGTCTAAGTAGAAAAGAAGGTATGGCGCATCCTCAGAGGTTTTTCCAATGATGGGTTTTCTTACCAGAGTGTCATTGTATTTTTCGATTTCCCGCGCTTCTTCAACCACTCTAGCAGCTATTTGGGCTATTTCATGGGCACTGGCGACGAGTGGAATAAATTTGTCGCTTTCTTTTTCCACAAAGCATGCTTGAGTATTAATTTCTGCAATTTTTTCAGTTAGCTCATATGCAGCTATAGCTTTTGCCTTTGCGTATGGATTTTTAAAATCAGATTTATCACGAATGTAGTTTGCATCAATTACTAGTTTAGGTAAAATGGGCGTTAATCCCTTCTTTAAAGTGTATACAAGTTTATCGATTTCTTGATGCACAATTCTAAAAACGCCCGTTATGGCGAGAACCTTAATAATGTTAGAGTTAAAGACAGCCATTTCTATAGGGTCTAAGAATTCTCTTCTTGCGCCAATTAGGGGGTCGCCAGTAATGATTATGTAGCCTAAACCTTGCTTTTCAATCTCGCCTTTAATAGGCTTTGCAGGAGCGTCTGAAATGACTACACTTGGCACACCACTCGCAGCTAACTTTTCCCTAACTTTGGTTGCTCCCGGAATTGAAGGGTTTGGGCATATAAGGATTATAAGGTCTGGGTCGAATTCGAAGAGTTTTGGCAAAGCTTCTTCAACATCTTCAACTGCCATTTTTGAGCCAGTTGTTACGGTTCGAGTTTTTATGTCTTGGCGGTCAGCAAGCTCATCAAGGAGAAGTTCAAAAAGTGGGGAAACTGCAATGTTGCCACATTTAAAAATCCCTATTTTCTTAAATTGTGTTTCTGACAAAGCGGCACCTCTTAAGATGTTATTTACCGCTTTTAACGTTTAAAGATTGCCATTGCAAATACATACTCAAACTTTATTTTTATTTTCTAAAAACTTGAGTTTTAATGCGCTTATCAGCAAAGGCACACCTACAACAAACGAAACTAAAACCACAATCAAATCCTCAACATAAGAGTCAACAGCAGCTCTGACAAATTCGAGGTAAAGTGCATCAAAATCTGGAAAGAATAATCTATGCAAACCGCATGGAATAAGTAAGAAAACTCTAAGAAGCGAATCTGTAGCTATACACGCAAAAGAAATCAAGACCAACTTAATAGGTAGACGCTTAAAATTCATGTCAAACAAATTTCCGCCGAACTTGGCTGCTGGATAAATGAGTAAAAATGCAAAAATCACATCAAGAATTGTCCATAATGGGAGACCTTGTCCAAAAGGGTTTCCATACGGGTGCATAAAATAGGCTGACAAAGTTATCGCATATAATCCTAAAACTGGCTTCCATCTAGTTTTGGCTAGTAGACCAGCCATCAAAACGCTTATGGGTTCAGCTATTATGCCGAACATCCAAAACTCGTTTGGCTTAATCATTCGCGCAATTGATGAGCCTATCAATGCAGCTATAAACCCCACTTTTGGACCTAGAATTATTCCTTCTATGGATTCTAGGTATATTCCCCAGTTTCGCCACAGTCCAAATGATATAAAGTAGAGAACAGCGTGTAAGGCTGCAAATACTGAAGCGAGGCTTAATTGTAAACTTTTTCGCACATACGCACTCTCAACAAATTATTAAGAGTAAACTTTTGTTGTAGTTATAAGCTTTAAAAATGTGCGAAAAGTTGGATGAGGAAGATTATTAGTGCTGTGAAGGCGCCTACTGTGAGCATGGCTATGCCGTATATCCAGCCGTTTTCTTTTGCCACTTTTCCGAGGTATATGCCTAAAGCGAAAAGTGTGATTAGTGATAATGCTAAGGAGATGATGTAAGCGTTAGAGGTGGATATTAACCCAGCTATTGCGAGAATGAAGGGCGTAAGCGCAATTGTTGCTGTTAGGGCTGGTGATAACCCGTCTATGAGGGCTACGTAGAATGTGACGAAACGTGCGGCTTCATAATGTATTGGGTCCACCTTGTTTTTCGTTGCGTTTTCCATCTCGCAAGTGGCGTTTTCTTTCGGCGTTTTCAGCCATAAAAGCCCCGAAGAAGCCTGAAAATCCCATGGCAAGACTTGCTCCCAAACCTGCAAGCAGAATGATTTCTGGTTTTGAAACGTTGGCTATCCATGAGCCTAAAACTATTCCGAAGGCTGTCATGGCTCCGTCAAACCCGTTCATTACAAAGTATCTTCTGGCTATGCCGCTTGCCTTCGTAACGTGGAGGTAGACCCTAATCTTTCTGGAAAGTCTCTTGAAAATCTTACTCAACTGTTATCTCTTCACCCTGAAAAGGGCGAAACCCTTTGCCAATGTTTAAATCTAGTTCTTTTTATACCACAATTGTTTAATATAAAGTTTTAGAATTCCAACTAAACTCTAAAGGTGAAATAAATGGTGCTTGCTGAAACCTTAGAAAAACTGTCCAATGCTTGTGGTGTTGCCGGCAGAGAGGACGAAGTTAGAAGTTTGATGAAGAATTTCTTGAAACCCTATGTGGATGAAGTGCGAGAGGATAAGCTTGGAAATGTAATTGGAGTGAAAAAGGGCAAGAAAAATGCGCCGAAGGTTATGCTAGCAGCCCACATGGACGAAATAGGTTTGCTAGTGAAAACAATCTCTAAAGATGGCTATTTACAATTTACAAAAATAGGGGGAATAGACGACCGCATACTACTAGCCCAAAAAGTAATAGTCTACAGGGAAAAAGGACCATTACATGGAATCATAGGTTCTAAGCCGCCCCACATCCAAAAAGAAGAAGAACGCAAAAAAGTCCTCACATACGACGAGCTCTTCATAGACATCGGAGCCGAAAACGAAGAACAAGCCAAAAAAATGGGAGTAAAAATCGGAGACCCAGTAGGCTTCGACATAAAATTCGCAAAGATTGGAAAAGACATTGTTATTGGCAAAGCATTTGACGACCGTGTCGGATGTGCCGTAATGATTGAAGTGATGAAGCAGTTGAAAAAAACCGAATGCACCATTTATGCTGTGGGAACCGTTCAGGAAGAGGTTGGGCTGCGCGGTGCAGCAACAGCCGCATTTGGAATATATCCAGATGTTGGCATAGCCCTCGACGTTACGGTTGCTGGCGATGTGCCCGGAGTAAAGGAAGTTGAGGCTCCAATAAAGCTTAGGAAGGGTCCATCAATAGAGGTTGCGGATATGGGTTTGATTACGCATCCAAAGGTTTTGCGGTTGTTGGTGGAGGCAGCTGAAGAAAACAATATTCCATATCAGCTTGAAACTGGTTTGCCAGGCTCAACCGATGCAGC
>JASEJA010000038.1 GCA_030017755.1 Candidatus Bathyarchaeota archaeon | reverse complement strand
CCGCTGGGATTTGAACCCAGGATCTCCGGCTTAGAAGGCCGACGCGCTTTTTGGCATAAGTGTATCCAAGCTGCGCCACGGACCCACAAGATGTGATAGGAGACATTAGATAATAATTTTATCTATGAACGGAAAGATTCTTAATGGGAAAATGTTACTTAAAGCTTTTAAAGAAGAGCTAAATTACTTTTTATTAGGAGGGGTGAAGGTGTCGGAGATTCAACGATTTGATATTCCCATACCTCTAGTTAATTACATATACCTCGTTAGGAACCGCAAGTCGCCATATTATGACATAGTTAGCTTTCTTTTGAAAGAGATGGAGATGCACTACGAAAAAGTGGGGCAAGGTTCCGATGTGATTTACACGATTAATCCAAGAGTTTTACGAGAGGAGGAGATTGAAAAGAGAGTTAGAGATGACAAATCGACTACAGTGAATGTTTGTCGCACTATTTTGGCTCTCCTGTATGGAAGCAAACTTCGTGAGGAGAAGGACTTTTACGTTACAACAACGAGTAGCGGAAGGAGAAACTATCACATTAAGGTTAATAACCGTACCTTAAATTCCATGTCAAGATTACTATTATGACCATAGACTATTCAATGTAGATTGCTGGGCGACATGGCATAGCCGTTGTTGCTCTCTGTCTAGGATCGTAAATTTCCTTGTCGTCTTCATTGTAGGCTATGATTTGTGCTTTGAATCTTTCACTTAAGAATTCCTTTTCGTTGTCGATTATCTCTTTTTCTTCAAGTATTTTTATCTGTAGCATGTTTTCTCTTCTTTCCTCTGGTATTGTGCTCACTTCTTTTAGGATTTTTGAGGCGAATTTTGCGACTTCTTTTAGATTTTCTTTCAAATCCTTTTCTGTACTAAATTCTTTCATAAGCTCATTTAGTTTGGCTTCTCCATGTTTTGACCTCTCTGACACTTTCTGGTAAACTTTCCATTTCCATGGGCTAGCAGTGTAATAGAATATTTTTTGGGGAGTGATTTTTGTTGCTTTTAAAACGTTTAATGTATCTTCAATTAAATCTTCTATGAAATTTTCTTTCTCTTCTGCTAGTATGTCTATTTGTTCTTCACTTACCTTTGGCCATTCAGCAAGTGAGATGAAACCTTCTTCCTTCATTTCGCTCCATAATTCTTCGCATATATGCGGCGCAAAAGGTGCAAGCATTTTTAGCCATGTTTTTAGGGCTTCTTTTAGGGTTTTTGATTCTATCGTCTTTTTTCTTTGTATGTACCAGCGGAAGTCGTTCCATGTTTCGAATAGGGCTATTTCTAGGGCTGTTCTTGTTTTCATCTCTTCCAAATTTTTCGTAACTTCCTTTATTCGGCGTTGTAGGGTGCTCATAAGCCATTTTTCTAGGTGTTCAGTTTCTGTGCTTTTTGCTTGTTCTATTATGTTTTTTGCAAAGTTGTAGAATTTTTCGAGTTTGTTTTTGATGTCTTTGACGTTTTCGTTTCTCCAATCTGGGTCATCCATTCCTTCAGCAGCCAATAATAAGGCGCATCTTGTGGCGTCTGCTCCATATTTTTCTATGGCCTTTTTTAGGGGTATGAAATTTCCTAAATGCCTATGCATTTGTTTGCCTTCTATCATTAACATGCCGTTTACGCCTATTCCCCTTGGCCAGTGTTGTGGTGGGAAGAGTGCTGTGTGGTGGAATATGAAGAATGTTAGGTGGTTGGGGACGAGTTCTTTTGCCGAGACTCTTAAGTCAACCGGATACCAATACAAAAATTCTTTCCTCATTCCTTTTAGGATGTCAATTTCTATCCCTGATTGTGAGGCTATTTTTTCTATGTTTCCCTTTTCATAGAAAATGTAGTCGAAAACTTCTTTTGTCAGTTTCTCTGGTTGTATATTGTTTTCTTTTATCTGTTTGTTTATTGTGTAGAAGGCCATGTAAATCGTGGAGTCGCTTAGGGTTTCTATAATCCAGCCTTCTCCCCATGGCAAAGGCGTGCCAAATCCCGTTCTTCTTGCGCAAGCCCACTCTTTCAGCCAATCAATTACTGTCAAAAACCATTGGGTTGCTGTTTCTGGGTAGATTTCCATTTGGTTTAGGGCTTCTTTTGCTTTTTCTTTCCATTCTGGGTCTGAATAGTTTAGGAACCATTGGTCTTGTAAGACTTTCACTATACATGGTGTTAGACAGCGGCAAACCACTGGTTGTGGTAGGTCATACAAGGAGTCTACGATTCCGCGGCGTTTGAAATCTCTTATTAATGTTTCTTTAACTTCTCTAACCATTTTTCCAGAATATTCCATGCAGTTTTCTTTTAGGATTCCGCCATGAAATTCCTTCTTGTAGAGTAGTTTGGTTGCTTCCCCAGCCTTTGGGTCATGCTGGTTTTTGGCACCCAACTGTTCTACTATTTCTATGGCTGGATATTCGCCGAAACCTTCCACTTTGATTAGGGAGATTGGCTTAATTTTTTTAACAGTTTCGGGTTCTATGCCGAACTCTCGCAGAGTTTCTGGTTTTTCTTGCAGGTCTTTTAACGCTAGCCAATCGTAGGGTGCATGCGCTGGAACGCTGTAAACGACGCCTGTTGCTTGTTTTGGGTTGACGAACCATCCTGGCAGTATGGGAAACTGTTCTTTTGTAACTGGGTTTTCGAAGGTTTTTCCTATTAGCTCTCTTCCTTTGAGTGTTCGCTTTATGTTTACGGTTCTTCCCTGCTCTTTCAATTTTTGGGCTGCTTCTTCACTTATTATCCATGTTTCGCCGTCTACGAGTGCTTCGACATAAATTGCGTCTGGGTTTATCCACATGTTTGTTACGCCATAAATTGTTTCGGGGCGGAAGGTTGCTGCTGGAAGAACCGTGTCATGGTGTAGTTTAAACTTAATCAGCGTGTATTCTTCTGGTGTTACGCCTTCTCCAACTTGGCGGTCATGGTCTCCTGTTGGGCTTTGGCATTTTGGACACCAAACAACTGGATGTGTTCCCATTGAAACGTAGCCTTTTGCTTTGAGGTTTTCGTATTGCCATTCTATGAATTTCTGGTAGGTTGGCATTATTGTGTTGAATTCCCTTCTCCAATCAATTGAAAAACCCGCTTTTCTTGCGGCTGTTCGGCCGTCGTTTGTGTAGTATGTCGCCATGCAAATTGGGTCGCTAAATTTTTTGAGCTCTTCTTCTGGAACGCCGTCAACTTCTCTTAAGACTTTTATAAATTCCTCATCGCCCTTTGCCACACGTTCGCTTGCGCCCAAAAGAGGCTGACCAGTCCAGTGCCATGCCCATGGCCAAAGCACATTGTAGCCTTGCATTCTTTTGAAGCGTGCGTATGCATCTACGCGGGAGGCTGTGAAGCCGTGGCCTACGTGGAGTGGGCCGTTCATGTATGGGTATGGGAAGGTTATGAAGAATTTCTTTTTGTTTTGGTCTGGGTTTGCCTCGAAAATTTTTGCTGTTTCCCAGCCTTTTTGCCATTTTTCCTCGATTTTCTTTAAAAATTCCATAAAACTTTCTGAATTGGTTTGTGGGATATTAAATGTTTTGTTTTCACGGACAGAGAACGCTATTCCTCACGTTTAAACACCACATTAAGCATGGCGGAACTCGCATTAATCCTTTACTCTCTTTCTCTAATTATTCGGGTTTTAATTGTTTCTTTAAGATTTCTTCGGCTTTCTTGACTGCTTCTCGAAGTTTTTCAATTTTTGTTCCTCCGCCTTGGGCGAAGTTTGGTTTTCCACCGCCTCCACCGCCTATTATTGCGGATGCTTCTTTTACAATTTCGTTTGCGTTTACGCCTTTTTCAAGAGCTTTCTTTCCAGCCATGACCATGATTCTCGCATTTTTCCCATCATTTCCATAAAATATTGTAACGGTTGTCTCGTCTTTTTTGATTGTTTCGTTGGCTGTTTGAACCATGCGGTCAACATCAATCGAATCTCGAAAATCACGTATTAACACTTTGACACCCTTGATTTCTTTAACTTTTTCTGTTGGTTTGGCTCCTAGACCTGCGCTTTCACGTTCTGCCAATTCTTTTATCAGTCTTCTTCTTTCTGTTAGGGCTTCTTTGTATTCTTTCACGAGTTTTTCAGCTGTTTTGTCCAATTTCTCTATTGGAGCGTTCAAAATTTCTGACAATTTCCATAGAAGCCTTTCCCTTTCTTGCACAGTTTTTAATGCTGGAATTCCGATAGAATAGACGAGTCTTTCAACGCCATCTTGAATTCTTTCCGTGTGAATTATTTTTATGAAGCCAATTTCGCCTGTACTTTTCAAGTGGGTTCCTGCACATGCTTCGATATCCCAGTCTCCAGTTTTTACCACGCGAATTTCCTTGCCTGGAACTGCGCCACCTTGGTATAGTCTAAAGCCGTAGCGGTTTTCTGCTTCGCTTCTTGGCATCCAAACGGTTTCTACGGGCATATTTTTTAGAATTGCTTGATTCGCCAAAGCTTCTATCTTGTGAATTTCTTCTGACGTTAATCTACGGTAGTGGGATATGTCCAGCCTTGAGCTTTCAATACCTTTTTGTGTTCCAAACTGCCAAACATGCTGTCCCAGAACCCGTCTTGCAGCACCATTGATCAAGTGAGTTGCTGTATGAGCCTTCATTAAATTATACCGTTTTTCCCAGTCGATAACGCCTTTCACGATGCTGCCTTCTTTTGGGACGGGTTCGCCCTTAATTCTGTGGATTATTACTTTGCCTACTTTTTTGACGTCAACAACATCAATTTTTTTCCCGTTAAAAATGAAATAGCCCGTGTCTGCTGGTTGTCCTCCGCCCTCTGGATAAAAGCATGTTTCATCAAGAACCACATACTCATTTTCTATTACTTTGAGAACTGTGGCTTCAAACTCTTTCATATATTGGTCCTGATAATACAATGGTAATGTTTGAGGAAGTTCCGAAACTTCTTTCTCAAGCCACTCCTCAGGCTTAACTTCTTCCTCAACGGGTTTGGTTGTTTGCATGTGTCTTTCTGCTATTAGGGCATAGAAGTTTTCTGGAATATTCACTTTCAACTTTTCTTCCTCCGCAACTTGTTTGACTATCTCTGGTGGAAGTCCGTGAGAATCATAAAGTTCAGTTAAAGTTTCCACTGGAATTTCATGTGCCTTTTTTATTTTTAATTCGCTTGATATTCGCTTAACTAGTCCCTCGCCTCTTTTGATTGTTTCTTGGAATTTTTCGTTTTCTACGGAAAGCATTTCCATTATTTCGTCTCGCATCTCCTTAAGATGGGGATAATCCTTAGACCAGAAGTTAATTTGCATGTCCATAATTTCTGGAAGTTTTTCTGGAACCCCCAGCATCTTTAGTAATCGATAGATTCTTCGGAAAAGCAGTCTTGCCAAATATCCCTCTTGAATGTTTGATGGAACTACGCCTTCGGAAAGTATGAAACTTAGACATTTTGTGTGGTCAGTCACAGCGAAAGCATTTTCTATGGGCGTAAGAAAAGCGTCTAATTCCTCAACTTTCACTCTAACAAGTTCCGCTACTTTCCTCCTAACTTCCCACATGCTTGCTGTTTTATCTAAACTGACTAAACCAGAAACTTTTGCCACTTTCGCTAACAAATCCTTGTCAACGCTGGTTATTCCAACCGTTTCAAAAATCTTGTCAAGCAATTCCCCATAAACTGCGTGAAAACCGCTGGGTACACCTTGAGAAATCCATGTGAAGCGGTCAATACCATAGCCAGTATCAACAGTTCTTATAGGCAACTTGACGAAGTTGTTGTTGACAACTTTGAATTGCATGAAAACAAGAGTTGCGAGCTCCAATCCTCGAACAATAGTTTCCAAGCATGGACCAGCGTTTCCACCGCCAGACCAGACCTCTTCCTTATAAACGATTTCCTCAGATTTAATGCCCAATTCTTTCGTGGCAAATTCATGGTGATATCTTACGGTTTGGTCTTTCCAATAAACTTCTTTATCTGGATAATTAAATGCGTGATGTCCGCCCATTTCAAAAATGGTTGCATACTTCCCAAACGTTGGACCAGTGTTGGCGATGTCCACTAAGCGAATGCAAGGCTGAGCAATCACAAGCGGGTTTGCTGGTGGAGGAGCAATTCCCTCGGTTACGTATGGCTGAAAGTCAATGATGCTCGCATGGGTTAGGTATATGTCGTCTCTCCATCTGGCTACAACTGGATAAGGCTTAATGCGAGCATGTCCACGCTTCTCAAAAAATGCTAAGAAAGCCTCCCGCATCTCACGGAAAGTGTAGCTTCTCTTTGTCGGCGGATTACCAATAAAAGCGTAAAAAGCGCAACCTTCCTTTCTCGCTTCTCCACAAGTTTCTTGTTCTGGATTTTGCGTCCAAAAATAGTCTCCACATTTTGGACAAAGCTTCCTAACAAAACCCATTTCTTTAAAGAATGGAACGCTGTACTCTTCCATTGGAAACTTTTTCTCCAAGGCCTAAGACCTCCGATAAACCCTTTTTAATTTTCAAGTTCCAATGGATTAAAGAGCTTCACAAATTTAAACTATTTCACTATCCAAGCTTAAAGCCCAGCAGAAAACCTACGACAAAGCTTCCCATGAAGGGCAGTAATGATATTAAGCGGATAAACCATTCTGCTGCTTGACCAGCTAAACCTAAAGCATGTTCAAACGCTTCAAATAGCCGTTCATAATTTATGCCTATTATTCCCTGAGTGCTCAGATAGATAAGTGCTATTATGAATAAACCTATTAAAATGGCTATGAGCTTACTTAGCTTCTTCACAGCATATCCAACTATGAAACCACCCACGCCACCTATGCCCAACTGATATGCAAGCGGCGAAACAATTTCACTCATATAGGCGCCTTCTTTTCAAATTGCTATCACAAGTTTGATTTAAATCTGTTGCGTAAATAACAAATGTTATGGCTGCGACTTCTGGAACACACTTAATACAAACAACATTCTAGAGTATCATAAGTTCTAACGGTGTTAATTTCCCTGTGACTGGGTCTACTCTTAAGCCCAGCAACTCCAAAGTTGTCACACCCAAAAGCAGAGGAGTCTTCTCATCTGCAATAGCCACAAGAGAAGTTACGCCTTCCCCATTAATAATTATGTAAGCCTCAGAAACTGGATATTCCACAATATCGCCATTAGCTATCTTAAACCTTCTCCTACCCGTTACCTTCAACCTCAACCTTTCAGCAACACTTTTCGGAATAACCGTGTAAATTGCACCCGTATCCACAATAAACTCTAAATCCACCTTTAAACTATGGTCAAACGGATTGGCAACTATTCCCCGAACCCGCACATACCCCACAACAACCACCAAACAACAATACGCAAATCACAATAAAAACCTTACATGTGTTCATCGCAAGTTTGATTTAAATGTATCTTGCTAATAAAATGAGGAAAGGGAGGTGAAAAACGGATTTGCTAGACCTTTACCTATTAAATCTCGTAGTTACGTTAGGCATGTTTGCCGTCTTGATTTTTAGAGCTTGGATTGAGCAGAAACATTACCGTATGATGTGGCAAGAATTAGAGTGGAGAAGAACATACCAAACCATGGGACGATTATTAAAAGCCGAAAAAGACTTATTTTCAAAAGTGGAGGGCGGTGATGAGCTTTATCAAATGTTATGCGAAATCTTCAAAGTAAACGAGAACAGAAAGGGCTAAGGAAAATGCCAATCCTCAATCATTTTGTCGGGCATTTTGTGTTTTTCCATTCCATAACGCCTAAAAGGCTTGGTTAAATGCCTTTGCGATCTACTTGATGTTATGTAAAGCCCTTTTCTTATTTCTCGTTTCTTTTTAACCTCAACTTTTCCAATGTTAGTATATCTGAAACCGCATTTTTCGCATCTGAAACCCTTATTTTTTCCCATGGATTTTAATCGTTTTCCACATTCAGCGCAGAAGGGATTTTGGTAAACGATTTTTGGCGCCAACTTCAACAGCCGAATCTTTTCAAGATTTATAGTCAACGGATTCTTCTTTGATGGTGCTCTTACACCACCGTAAACTTCAACGCAATCTCCAACCAACAACTTCATTGCAACATGGCGAAGAACTCCGGTGGGCTCATAAGCGGCGCAATCAACCTGCGCACTATCATCCTTAATTGGGAAAATCACATGCCTTCGAGGAATCATTTTTGGATTCACCGCTACGATTCCTCTGGCTATTACTGGATGGTAAGGCTTAACTTCGCTTAATTTTGCAACCCTTTTTAGATGTGCATCTGTTCCCTGATTTGTGCGAAAGATAACCCATCGCTCCACGGGCTCGAGAGGCTTAACCATGGCAAATGCCTTCTTCACAATTTCTGGAGTTTCTCCTCTAATCCCAAAAAGGATTGGGTCTGGTCCCCTTGGCGTAATGATTACTCTGCGTTTTTCTTGGTCAACATTGTTAAACGTGTACGGCGCAGTAGCCTTATCCATTTCAAAAATTGAAGCCATGTTCACCTTTCTTTTTGAACCATAATTTTCTGGAACACGATACGAAAGTATTTCATAAGTATAATCGCCATGAAGGGTTTCCCCAACCGCTGCTAAACCGCCGATTATGCCCCTACCATTTTTGAAGCCAACCGCTTCCGCCCCAAACTTTTTCAGAAGCTTTAACGCTTCTTTCAGATTCACGATTCCAGTGATTGTATTCTTGGCAAAAACTTGAACCTCTTTTGGAATTTTTGCGTTTTTAAAGATAACTATGCCTGGGTCTGTGCCTTTAAATTCCAAGTCCGCATTTTCTTCTACAGTGCTTATGGTTGTTTCTTTGATTTTTTCTTCAACATTTTCGTTGTATTGTATTCTTAGGCATATGGCTCCGTTTCCCCTAGTTTTCCAAGGCACATTTGGATTTAGCCTAATCAAGTTTGGATAATCAATAAAGTTGGCATTTAGTTTTTGCAGTTTCTCCACTAGGAGGGCGGCAATGTATGTTGTGCATCCTTTTCTTATTGAATCTGTATCATCCAACCCTATATGCATGGTTTGCTTTGTCATTTATGGTGTCTCATTCTTAACGGATTGTAGATTATTAAATGGATTTTAAAGGAGTTCGTGTGAATAAAAAAGAGGAAGTTTTGTTATTTCGACTCTTCCACAACAATCATTGTTAATGTTGACCTAACTTTGTCAAGTCTTCTTATTCGCCAAGTTACGATTTCTTTAAGCTTGTCCATGGTGTCGGCTTTAACCCTTGCGACAATGTCATATACGCCATAAACAGCGAAGGCTTCATCCACTCCTTCCACTTTCTTTAGATCTTTTAGCACATCCGCTTCTGAGCCTATCTCAGTATTTATCAACACAAAGGCTGTTGGCATGAAATCTCCTCACCTAATGTGTTGTCTTTATGCATTAAAATATTTTGCTAAATTTAGAATAGCATGGATAGGCTTATCTTCTATTTTAAGCATTAAACTATTAGGTTTTGGTATGATAGAAAAAAGCGAAAATTCCATAACAAGCCGAGAGATGCGGGCATTAGAGCTAAACAGTGAATATTTCGGTGTTTCCAGACTTCAGTTAATGGAGAATGCTGGGCGTAACGTGGCTCTTGAAATTGCTTCAAAATTCCAACCGGAAAAAAGTGTTGCAGTTTTCTGCGGATTAGGCGGGAATGGCGGAGACGGTTTCGTTGTCGCCAGACATCTATCTTCACTCGGTTTCAAAGTCATAGTAATTCTCGCTGGAAGAGCCAAAGAAATAACAGACAAAGCGGCACTAAAAAACTGGGAAGCCCTACAATTTTTGAAGGAAACAATCCCAATCTACGAAGTTTATGACAGCACGCTCATACCCGAAGTAACCGCGGATATAGTGGTTGACGCTTTACTTGGAATAGGCACCAAAGGAAAACTAAGACCACCAATTTTACAACTTGTTGTCCAAAAAATCAATGTTATGAACGCTTTCAAAGTTGCAGTTGACGTGCCAACAGGAATAGATTCAGACACGGGCGAAGTTTTAGGCGAAGCCGTCAAAGCCAACCTCACAATAACCTTTCACAAAACAAGGAAGGGACTTGAAAAAGCAAGAGATTATGTTGGCGAATTAAAAGTGAAAGATATAGGGTTGCCAAAAGATTTTGAAAATTTTGCTGGTCCAGGAGACGTCTCGCTGGTTGTCAAACCCCGCCCGTTAGAAGCACATAAAGGAGATTTTGGCCGCCTACTCGTTATTGGAGGAAGCGAAAACTTTTCTGGCGCTCCAGCCTTTGTGGCTTTAGCCGCTCTACGAACAGGTGTGGATCTAGCTTATATTGCTGCGCCGGAGAAAACCGCCTATACCATTTCTTCAATGTCGCCAGATTTAATCACCATAAAACTTGAGGGAAAACACTTAAACTTGGGCAATATACCAATGTTGAAAACCTACATGGAAATAGCTAACGCAGTTGTTTTGGGACCTGGTCTTGGTTTACATATTGAAACTAGAGAAGCGGTAAAGGCTGTGGTTGAAGCTGTGGAAATGGCTGGAAAACCTTTGCTTTTAGACGCTGATGGACTAAAAGCCTTTTCAGAATTTAAGAGAAAATTAAATGTGCCCCTAGTGTTGACACCGCATGCTGGAGAATACGCCATACTCACGGGAAAGAAGCTTCCGGAAAATTTGAAGGAAAGGATTGCTGAAGTGCAGAAGACAGCCGCAGAATTGAGCGCAATAATATTGTTGAAGGGTCCAGTTGACATAATCGCTGATGAAAAACGCTTCAAACTCAACTTTACTGG
>JASEJA010000037.1 GCA_030017755.1 Candidatus Bathyarchaeota archaeon | reverse complement strand
GAACTATGGTATGAGAGATGGTTCAATCCAGGAGTGTTCGGACTTCCCTGCGATTTCTTCGCACTTCCTCCCTGGTAGGGAGATGAAAAAGATGGTAGCGATGATCGGAGTAGCAAGTCTTTTAGGAGAAGAGCGGCGCTGTCTTCGAGCACTCAAGAAAATAAATGCAATTTCAACCAAAAACGCAGCTAAACCGGTTGAGATCTCTGATATTGCTGAGTTATCTCTCGATAGAGTTGAACTGGCGCTTCAAAGACTAATTACTCGTGGGAAAGTCGAAAAGACTAAAGAGAATAAATACTATGCAAAATGCGAAGACAGGAAACACTGCTAACAAATTTAGATGAAGAGGAAAAAATCCTCTGACCAATTCCCCTTTTTCTTCTAATTAGTTCTTTAAACAGAAAAGGCCTTAATCTCAAAAGGCCTTTTCTTATTAAATTTAATCTTTGAATGTCTCGATTAGAAAGGAAGAAGAGGGCAATTCAACCGCATTAACAAGATGTTCGAACATCTCCTTTTTTGTGCACTTAAGAGGATAATGTTCGAACTTAAGATTTGGGTAGGCTGAATGGATTTTTCTTGTCTGATTCTTCAGTAGGAAGTCAAAGGGTGGGTTTAACTCGAGCTTTCTGATTTCCCTATTTTTAACCCAGATTCTTTTAAAGATGGCTTTGGCAAGCTTCTTTCTTTGCCTGAAGCTAAACTTCTTATGCAGTCTTGAAAGGGTTGAGGCTAAGATCATACATTTGTCAATGAAGTCGAAGTTTGAGCTGTAATCCTTTTCTAAAACAGCCAATCTGTCTCTCGCATCCTTAATCTCTTTCCCATATTTACTGCTGTATTTTTTGTAAACCTCTGGAGTGATAGTTCTCGTAACCAAATTATCAACCAGAGCATCCATTTTAGCCTCGTTCTCAGCTATTTTCCTCTTAAGCTTCAGTATCTCATTCTTTGATTTTGCTTGGAAGTTTCTTTGAACCTCCTCAATCTCCGCTTTTAAGAGCTTCAAAAGTTTAACCGAGGGCTCCATAAGTGTATACAGCTTTTCAATCTGACCCTCAAGCAGTTCTGTTGGAATATATCTTTCTGAACACTTACTGTTGATGTTGTTTTGACATCGATAGTAGCTTCCCCTTGGGTGAGCCTCAGCAGTTTTGCCCCTTCTCTATTGGTTGATAAATGGTTCTTATTGGTCGAGAGTCGATTATGGTGCGTTTGATTAACCCCAATGCTGCAAGATTGCGAACGATTAACGTGACGGTTGCTCGACTTTGAACAATGGTGTTCTTAAGATTGTAGTCCAAAATTTCAGCGTAGTGTGCTGATCCTTTTTGGCATATGAAACTTAACGTCTCGTAATATCCTTTTTTCGACATTTTCCTCAGAAGGCTGGACAAACTTCGCTTATCTTTCTCCAACAATGGTTGCCCGTATTTCGGTATGGGAGCAACTGTGATAAGATGTAAGCATACAGAATAAAGACTAAGATTTCATTTCGAAATCCTTACTCTTAGAAAGAGTTCAGTGAAGCAAAAATGCGAAAAGACAAAATTGCACTAGCAATATGTTTCTGTTTGATTGTGGCTTTGACCAGATTCAGCGGTTGGTTATATCTCGGAGCAAAAGGACTTGAAAGTAAGGTTAGCGATTTAGAAACCAAGACAGATAACTTGGAAGCTCAAAATGCCGAGTTGTCTACGAAGGTGCAAAATCTGACTTGGATGTTAGGAAATCTAACTTCGGGTTTGTGGGAGTTTAAGTTTGGGCAAGAATCGCTCACTAACTCTCACGATAGTTGCAGTTCAAATAAATGGTGTAAACGCTACAATGGTTCCGTCTTCAGTTACTTTGAACGTGGACGCCCAAACGACAGTAACGGTGTCGAAGGCTGGAGGATTCACAGCAGGAATGCATTAT
Organism: Candidatus Bathyarchaeota archaeon; assembly: GCA_030017755.1. Lineage (GTDB taxonomy): Archaea > Thermoproteota > Bathyarchaeia > Bathyarchaeales > Bathycorpusculaceae > JASEJA01. The sequence continues at coordinate 9,054 of JASEJA010000037.1, read as the reverse complement.
CAGTTTGCATTCATCAGCGCAAGAGACGTTACATTTTCCTATACAGGTCCATAAGTTTACGTCGTCACCCAAAAGTTACCACCGAAGAAAATTAATAACTTATCTCCCTAAGAATTACCAGAACCTGGAAGAGAGATAATCCTAGAAGCGCAACAGGTAGAAAGCTTGATAAAGCTAAAGAAATATGGAAGGGAAGCCGCAATAGAAGCTTAAGCTTCAGCTTGATATTTTCTAGGCAACTTTTCGGCTAGGCCCTTGCCTTTAAGGATATCCTCTATGGCTTCTTGAGTGAACTGTTTTGTTGGAGAAGTCAAGCTTATGCGTAGCGCGTTTTCAAGCCTCTCAACGTTTTTGCGCAAACTCTCAACTTCACCATAAAGCCTTAACATTTTCGATTTCTGAAGGTCCAATTCTAGCTTTGTTGAATCTAGCTGTGTTCTAAGCTTTTCTTCAAGCTGTTTCAGATTTTCTGAAGGCGCCGATATGCTAATGTAGACTTCTTTTTCCAGGTAGAGCTGTTTAACCTCTTCAAACCTTCCGCGTTTGTAGGCTTCACCCATTTCACCTAGGCTGTGGCCAAGCCAAAAATCCACGATTGTATCAGGCACGCCCTTGTTAAGCATGATAGAGCTGAAGCTTTCCCTTAAAGCGTGAGGCCCGCAGGGGTTCTGGTCAGCGTCATTCAAGTTTTCGTCAACTAAGCCGCTTTTTATCGCTACTTCTCTAAGCATGTTTTGAACTAGGTTTTCTGTTATTCCCTCTCTAGCCCGCGCTTTATTGCTAGACTTTAGGAATAATGGTGTCTTATGCGTCATTTGAATGCCCTTTCTCTTTAAGTCGTTGAGATAAGCCTTCAAGGCCTCAATCGCGTCTCTTCCTAGGAAAGTATAGTATTCAACCCCGGTTTTGGGCCTGAACAAGTCAAGCTTCAAAGGATACTCTTCAGTTTCTAAGCCTCTAGCTACATCTCCATAGGTTAGGCTACACAAGGTTGAAGCGTCTAAGCCACCCTGAAACTCCATCAATATAATGGCTCTATCTCTTGGGCTACCTGCGTGATTCACCAGCTTCTTAACGTCTAGTGTTGTCAAATCTAGCCTTTTGTTGTAGACGCGTGGTCGCCTTATCTTCTCCCTTCCCTTAAATTTGATGGCGATATCATATGTTGCTTAGAAGCTTCTTATCGCACCTACGAAAGAGTAGGCTGTTTTCTCACGCAAACCCTTCCTAACAACTTCATGAGGCCCTTTTCCTCGACTGTGAACAGCGTATTCATTAAGCAACCAAGAATGAAAGCCTAGAAGCCTACGCTTAACAATGTCCTTTCTTTCGCGTGGATCTCTCCTAGCGTCTTCAATGGCTTCGTCTATCAACTGAGTGCTTGTCATTCCTGTGTATTGGTGATAGGCCCGGTATGCGCTCTTGTATGTTGCCTTCGTGCCTTTCCCAGTCGTCAAGCTAAGCCACTTCTTTAATGGCTCCTCATTCCAGTTGACTAAATCCTTCTTCACTTGTTCCACCTCCTTACATATTCTTTAAACTCTTCTTATAAGCCTACGCTTAAGCAAGCCGATATTTGAACCTATCCTGGGCTACCAACAGACCTTGCACAGCATCAACGCTAAAAAGGAGTGCGGCGACTGTCAAACCCAAAAAAGCCGTGAAATCATCACCAAACAGAAAAAAGATGGGTTTTGCGGGTGATATTCTCCACGCTGTGGTGGGTTCAAATCCCACCCCGCCCGTCTTCCTTAAAATTCTTTGTTAAGCAGGAAGGCTACTGCTGGAAAGTTCTACATAGAAACCGTAATCCCTAGAGGAGAGGGCGTCTATTGGCTGTTTTTAAATGCAAAATTCTCGGGCTTATGCTAAAAAGCCGGGGGTGGGAGTTGAACCCACATATAGCTGCTCTGCAGGCAGCCGCCTGAACCGTTCGGCCACCCCGGCAATTATGATTATTTTTGAGGTTTAATAAAAATGTATTTAGGTTATTTGGAGGTTTTTGGCGATTTTTTTGTATATTTTTTGGGCTTCTTTTTCGTTTTTTATGTTTTTTATTAGCATGCGTCCGTTTTGGAAGAGAGTTACTTCGAAGTGTTTGTAGTTGAAGATTATTGCGAGTTGGGATTTTATTTGGATTTTGAAGTTTTGTTTGATTTTTTCGTATATTTGGTTAAGGTTTAGCTTTAGCGGTTTTTGTGGGTTTACGTTTACTGTGTTTCGTCCACACAGCCAAACAAGTTTTTCTCTTTTTTCTGGAAGAGCTATTGTGGCTTGGCATGCTGGGCAGTTTTCTCTTTTGAGGATGTCTATTGCTGTGAAGTACATGTCGCTGAAGTCGCAAATCATTAGTTTTCCCTTTAAAGTGGAACCCATGTTTGTTAAGACTTTTATGGTTTCCATGGCTTGCATTGTGCCAATAATGCCAGGAGTTGCTCCTAATACTCCGCGCACGTCGCATGTTAATAGGTTGCTGTCGTCAATGTTTGGGAATATGCATTCTAAGCATGGAGTTTCTGGTGGAGCGAAAACGGAGAGGTTGCCTTCTATTCCTATGGCTGCCCCAAAAACATATGGAATTTGAAGTTTTGCGCATGTCTTGTTAACTAGGTAGCGGGTTCGCATGTTATCTAAGCCGTCTACAACGCAGTCCATTCCAGAAAGTAGCTTTTCAACATTGTTTGCGTTCAAGTTTTCTGGAAGGGGTTCCACTTTCACCAGCGGGTTGATTTTTGTTAATCTTTTTGCTGAAACTTCAACTTTTGGATAGTGCAAATCTTCTGGCGTGTATAAGACTTGCCTGTGGAGGTTGTGCATTTCCACGGTGTCGTGGTCTATTAGGCGTATGTGTCCAACTCCAGCAAGCGTTAAATAAAGGGATGATGCTGTGCCTAATCCGCCGAGTCCGATTATGGCGACTTTGGATTTTGAAAGCTTTTTCTGTCCTTCTTTGCCTAGCTCTTTTAAGATTGTTTGGCGACTGTAAAATTCTTCGTAAAGAGCTTTTTTCTTGGACATTTTGGCGTTCCTCTCATTTATATTTTCAACTGGTTTTATATCTACCCTTTTTCAGAAATTGTTTTTCATAAATTTCTCTAACACGCTGTATCGTATCTGCTTCTTCTGGGGTTTTATCTTCTCTTATGCGGTTTATTCTAGCAAAACGCAAAGCCATTCCACACTTGTATTTTGGGCTTTTCTGAATTTCGTTATATGTTACCTCAACAACTACTTTGGGAACCACAACAACCCTTCTAGACTCTTCTTTTATGGTTAACTCTTTAAGGCGCCTTGTCATCTCAATGATTTCCGCATCTGTTAACCCCTTGAATGTTTTGCCAACAGTTAGATACTCTCCAGTTTCTGTATCCCGTGCCGCCAAATAGTAGTCTGAAAGCCAATCATGCCTTCGCCCGTAACCGTATTCAGCCGAAACAATAACTAAATCTAGGGGTTCGAGAACGGGCTTTATTTTGAGCCAATGTTTTCCGCGGATTCCAGGGGTGTAGGGGCTGTCAATTCTTTTTGCCATTAACCCCTCATGTCCAGCGTTTACAGAGGCTTTCAAAAATTGTTCAGCTTCTTCGAGTTTATCTGTAACTATTTGTTTTGTTAATGGTATTTCTCCAGAATTTTCAGCCAGTATCTTTCTTCTTTGCAAATATGGAAGGGCGATTAGGCTTTCGCCGTTTAGGTATAAAATATCAAAGAGGTAAAGTTGCACTGGAATTTTTTCAGCCAATTCCTCTATTGCGTGGACTCTTTTGAATCTGCGCATTAAGTGCTGAAATGGGATTGGATAGCCGCGATTGTCTATGGCTATTACTTCTCCTTCAAAGATTGCTTCTTTCGCCCTAACATTTTCTTTGGCTTTTTCAACGATTTCTGGCAAGCTTGCAGTTACATCTGTAAGTCTTTTGCTGAAAATTTTAACTTCTTCGCTAAGCTTATGGATTTGGATTCTTGCTCCGTCCAGCTTGTATTCGAGGGCTGTTTTTCCTCCATGTTCTTTTAGGGCTTCGGCTATGTCGTTTGCCATTTGAGCCAGCATAAGCCTCACTGGTTTAAAAACTTTGAAACCAACTTTGAGTAGGCTTTCTCTGCCTTCTTTTTTGGCTATGGCAGCAACTTCTCCAATGTCGCCTAAGGTCATGCTTGCTTTCTGCACTTCTTTGAGTGGAATTTGGAAGGCTTTTGAAATGGCTTGTTCCATCAAACCTTCGTGAAAGCCTGTTCGCATTTCCCCAATGAAAATTTTAACCAAATATTTGACTTCGAGAGGGGAAGCAGCGCTTATGAGGGCTTCTATTAGGCGTTCCTTCTTTTCCCTTGAGCCGCATCCTGCGGCTTCTGCTATAGCTTCTAACTGGTGTCTAACTTCGGTTATTGTTAATGATTTTTCAAAGAGTGTGGTTTGCCGTTTGAGTTTGCTTTCCTCAAAAACTGTTTTTGTGGCTGAGCCTATGTCGCCAGTTTTGCTGAAAGTTTCTATGAAAACTTTCCATTCAACGTTTGTTATGTGCTTAATTATTTCGCTCAGGGTTGCCCAACTAACATCAAGCGTTTGTTGGCTCCATTTTGGGAGTGGTCTCCCTAGAATCATGGAGACGGCTGGCTCAATTTCTTCCGCATTTAAACTTCTTAAGAATTGTACGACAAGGTCTATCATTAAAAGTCGCTTGGTTGTGGCTTCTAATTTTTCGCAGAGCTCAGCTAAGGCTTTGAATGGAGCTTGCATAAGGGTTAACCTTTTCAAGATTTTCAAATGTTAAATTATAGAGATAAACGTTCTTTTGTTTTGGTAAAAAGGGGAAAAGAGTTGTTTAAAATGAGGCTTCCAGTTTTTCCTTAACTTCTTTTATTTTCTTTTCCAGCTCCTCAACTTTTTTCTTATCGTTTAATGCAATGTAGCAGTCTCTTGCATATTCTAAGGCGCTGACTCCGAACCTGTCAAAGCCTTTGTTGAATGATAGTTCTGCGGATTTGAGAAAATTTTCCACAGCCTTTTCATGGTCTTTAAGCATGTAGGCGCATTCTCCAGCCTTAAAGAGCATGGATGTGGCGTCAAAGAAGTTGTTTGCTTTGCGGTATAGTTCTGAAGCTTGCAGAAATTTTTCCATGGCTTCTTTATATTTTCCAGTTTCATAAAGCGTGTTTGCATCCTTGTGCAGTTTTACTGGGTCTTCCTTAACCTTTTCGCTCATAATGGCTCAACTCGCATTTTGCTATTTATGAGCATAACACTTCCATTTAGGGTTTTCCCATTTAAGGCGTTTGAACAATTTAATATAATTGTAGATGTTAAAAGAAATTTGGCTGAAGGGAACTGCATGAAAATTTGTGATGCCCATGTGCATTTGGGAAAGTCTGGACCTTGGCAACCCTACATAAATCCCACAATCCACTTGGATAAGCTTATTCGCCTATTTGACAAGTATAATGTTGAACGGGCAATAGTTTTTCCAAATCCAAATGTTGGCGATGAATACCCAAAAATGAACGATTACATAGCAAAATCCGTTAAGAAACATTCAACGCGCATTATAGGGTTTGGACGTGTAGACCCAAGAAGAGAAGATGCCATAAAAGAGTTAACTCGCATAAAAAACGGTTTAGGTTTAAGCGGAATTAAACTGCATCCAATGGTGGAATGTTTCAGACCAGACCATCCCTTCTTCAACAAATTTTTCAAAAAAACTAACGCCCTAAACCTTCCAATACTTTTCCATTCTGGAGACGGATTTTCCTCTCCAGGGCTTATCTTAAAAATTGCTAAGAAATATCCAAAACTTCCAATAATTCTTGCACATTTGCGAGAGGCATCTGTTAATGCCTTACGGGAATGCGAAAATGTTTATGTTGAAACCTCGGGTACATTGCCAGACTTCATTGAACTTTCAGTCGACATAGATGAGAACCGAATATTGTTCGGCTCTGACATTCCCTATTATCGTTATCCAACCCAGATAGCAATCGTAGAGGCTGCAGAAATTTCAAAGAAATCCAAAAGAAAAATTTTCTACGAAAACTTCCAAAAATTATTCAGTCAAAATAAATGAAAGGCTGAAAACCCGTCATGACTCTGAAATGTGTTAAATGCGAATCAAAATTCCCATATTTGCCATCACTGGGCAGATGTGAAAATTGTGGCAGAACACTAGAATACGATTTAGGTTTGCCAAAAAAAGGCAAAATCAAGTTTTCGGGGCGCTTCAGTTTTTGGAGATATAAAATTCTACTTCCGCCAGCTCGTCATCAAATAAGCTTAGGCGAGGGCGGAACACCCCTCCATAAAGCCTTAAGACTTGCCAAAAGTTTGGATTTGCAAAAATTATATTTAAAGGATGAAACAAGAAATCCCACAAACTCTTATAGGGATAGAGCCGCAGCACTTTATGTATCAAACGCCGTAGACCTCAAGCACAACACTTTGGTTTGTGCATCAAATGGAAATTTAGGCGCATCTTTGGCTGCATATTGCGCTAAGGCTGGACTAAACTGCCACTTAATTGTCCCAAAACTCGTAGACATTGGAAAATTAGCTCAGATGCTGGTTTATGATGCCACAATAGAAGAGTTTGGGGAAATTTTGGACGATTCCATAGGTAAAGCCGAAGCCCTAGCGAAGGAGATGAATTGGTACCAAGCAACAGCTGAATTAAACCCTCTGGCAATTGAAGCGCAAAAAACAATTTCCTATGAAGTTTATGAACAGTTAGGCGTCCCAGACTATTTCATAGTGCCCATGGGAAGCGGCGGAACAATATATTCCATCTGGAAAGGCTTCAAAGAACTTAAACAGCTCAAAATAACAAATTCGCTGCCAAAAATGGTTGGTGTTCAACCAGAAGGAAGTCCATCCATAGTCAAAATACTAGTGGAAGGACGCTCACAAATTCTGAAAATATCCAAGCCATCCACCCATGCCTTAGCCATTTTGGTATCACAGCCATTACAAGGCGACTTTGCAATAAAAGCCATAAAAGAATCAGATGGTTTAGCCTTAACAGTTTCCGACCAAGAAATTTTCTCAGCAGAACTTCAAATAGCCAAACTCGAAGGAATGTTCGCCGAACCAGCAAGCTCAGCCACAGTTGCAGCATTAAAAAAGCTTGTTGAAACTGGAAAAATTGATGAAAGGAATAGTGTTGTTTGCTTAATCAGCGGAAGCGGACTCAAAGCCACAGATGTGCTTCACGCCTTAACCAAAAAACAAAAAACAGCAAAAGTAGGCTTAGAATTAAGCACAAAAGAGAAAATATTAAGAATCCTAAGCGAAAAAGACACATATGGCTATGAATTATGGAAAAAACTCGCAAAAACAATGACACGTGGCGCGATATACCAACACCTGAACGAACTTTCAGAGAAAGGTCTGATAACAAGCTATGTAAAAAATAGGAAAAGATTCTTTAAAATAATGGAACGCGGCAGGAAAGTTTTACGAGCAATGGATGATTTAAAACTTCTCTTTTAGGTCGAAAACTTAATATAGTATAGTTAGAGCTATACTATTTTTTTAATTCGATAGGTGTTTGTTTAATGAGCCGGCAACTAATATCAAAAGTATCTTCTGGTATAGGCGGGCTTTTAGCAGGGATAGTTTTGATCTTGGAAGTTTTCTCTGTTTTGTCTAATATGGGCTTTACAATATTTGAGAAAATAAGCCTAGCTGATCCTCAAAAAATATTCCTTAGTCTCTTAATCTTCTTCGGTTTATTTAGTATTATTCTGGAGCTAACGAGCATCCATTTCATGCGCAAAGGACATACAAAGGCTAGCTCCATTTCAAGTTTCGCCGGAGTTATTTCAGCATTGTTAGGGCTTGTAACCTCGAACATGTTTGGATTCACCCAATCAAGCCTCTTTCTGATTGGTATGATGCTTAGCATGATTTTCATGGGAGTCAGTGCAATAACCGCTCTAACTTTACCATCAACGGCGATCAAGGGTCCGCTGCTGACAAGCGTGGAAGTTGCCGTTGTGGCTTTGTTTTCTGCGCTTTACGCTGTCTTAATAATTTTGACATTCCAAATATACCCCGTTCCATCCCCCACTGGAGGTTTCCTACACTTCGGAGACTTCGTTGTATTCCTGGTTGCTTTGCTCTTTGGGATAAAAGTAGGAGGACTAGTTGGAGTTGTAGGAGCTGTTGTAGCTGACTTTTACTTGGCTTATCCTCGTTGGTACGTCTCAATCCTTGCACATGGATTAGAAGGCGCCATACCTGGATTGACAAAGAAAAAAGGATTCGTGTTGCAACTGGTCGCGTGCATTGCGGGTGGCTTTCTTATGGCTGCAACCTACTTCTTTGTTAACATATTCATCAAGGGTTACCCTGTTGCGGTAATATCTTTTGTTCAAGACCTTTTCCTTCAAGCAGGAATTTCGATAGCACTAGGATTACCAACAGTCAAGATCATTGAAAGAACATTGCCTTGGTTCCGTTAAGTTTTTATGATTTTTTAAGTGATTGATATAATCCTCCAAGAACGAAAGCTAAGGCTCTGAAGATGTCTACCATGGGGTAAAGTATTATCCTTTGGTATTTTTTGTCTTTTTTTTTAATGGTTTGATGCCAATAAAAGATCATTAGCCCAAATGCTGGAAGCAACAGCATTGTTATTAGAAGTACCTGATACACTAAGGATGTTGTTAAAATTGCGTGTATCATTAACGCCAAAATTGTCGAGACCCAGAGCAAAAAGCTAATTACGCAGATAATAATCCATTTTGGAAATACACTCTTTATTCCCATTTTTCTCAGCATTAAACCTAAACCTCTCCCATAATTGAAGTTCTGCCTCAAGAGTTCCCTTAACGTTGGTCTATGCTTATGCTTCACCAGAACGTTTGGATCTAAAACCATTTTGTATCCACTTCTGCAAATTCTCTCAACAAGTTCATCCTCGTCAAAACCATATTTGATGCTCTCGTCAAACAATCCAGCCTTTTTTATGGCATCCTGCCTAACGGCCATATTGCAGCCAGCTGGATACTTTTGGGGAGGCTTAACAGAGTTTAACACTTCTTTCTTTCTGAAAATTCTCATGA
>JASEJA010000036.1 GCA_030017755.1 Candidatus Bathyarchaeota archaeon | reverse complement strand
TGCTTTCATAGGTTTGGCTGAAGCCGCAATAACAACCACGATAATATCACAACTTCACAGACTCAAGCCCACGGTTCTTTATGGTTTAACAATTCTTAGGGGTGCGCCGCATGAAGGGTTACCTTAAAATTCTAATTATCATATTATTGTGCCTTGCGGTTTTGATACCATTCGCTTCAGAGTTTCCAGATGGACTAGAAACTGTGGCTGAAACGCTTGGAGTGGAGGAAAGCGCATCAGTCTGGGAAGGCTTAATGCCAGACTATCAACTGCCAATTATAGACAACCCCTACATTTCAACACTTGCGGCGGGTATCTTCGGAGTCTTCTTAGTCTTCTGCGCCACCTTTATCCTCGGAATAGCAATAAGCAAAAAGGCGAAAAATAAATGAAAAGCAAAACCTATTTCACAACAGTCGACATTGCCTTGATAAGCGTTTTTGCGCTTTATGGGTTGTCCTCAACTTAACATTGGGTCGCTTAGGTTTTGCATGGTTTAGGCTTCCAATATTTTGTGACCTTTCCGTCTTCTTAACGCTCCTACTTGTTACATGGGCAACAAGCAAGTTTGGAACCGCATCTATAGTTGGTGTTATAGGCGCCATAGTAGCTTTGCTAATAAAAGCTTCATGGCATAACATCGGTTTTGCTTTATCGGCGATACTCTTTGACATATTAATGTCAGGGAATAAACACAAAATTCAATTAAAAGCCTACAATCTAATCACAGCAGCCTTAGCCACTATTGTTTCTGCATATTTTGCAGGAGTAATCATAGGCACAGTCTTTATGAGCCGGTCAGTAGAGTGGGCTTTGACTTTTTGGGGTGGGTGGCACCTGATAGGCGGAATAATTGGTATAGTGGTTGCATTTCCAATTATTGGCGTTTTGGAGAAGGCAAACGTAAAGAGGATTAAAGGTGCTTGAAGAAAAGCTTAAACTAACAATTAAGGAAGCTGAAAAACTTCATGGACATTTAGGGCCTTTTCTTGTTTTAGGTGTTAGAATGGGAGAAACCGCCAAGAAGATTTTGAAAATATCTCATGAAAATACGAGTTTGCAGGTAACAGCTAAACTTCCACTTCGGACACCCTTCTCATGCGTGCTGGACGGAATCCAAGCCACAACCCAATGCACTATTGGAAATCAAAAGTTAAAAATTGAAAACTCATCAAAAGAAATATCTGCAAAATTTCAATGCACAAAAACTGGCAAAATATTAATGATGACTGCCAACCAAAAAATAACGGAAGCCCTAATGAAAAGGCTTTCTGAAGGTGTATCAAATGAAGAACTTGTATGGAAAATCGCCAGAACACCTGAAAACCAACTTTTCACTATGAAAAAGCAATAATAGTTTGACGACTCATAATTGACGATTGCCATGGAAAAACAAGATTTAACCATAGCAAAAAATCGCCTATTAAAGGCAAAAAGTTTAACGCTTACTATAGCGAAAAATAGAGAAGTAATTTTTGAAGCTTCATCCCATGGAATTTCGGGCTTTTTAGAAGCTGTGGAAAAGCTTAGAGACGAGCTTAAGGGGGCTTCTGTGGCTGATAAAGTTGTTGGAAAAGCCATAGCGTTATTATGCGTTTACACTAGCGTCAAAATGGTTTATGCCATAACCCTAAGCAAAGAAGCAAAGGCGTTTTTTGAAAAAAATGGAGTTTACCATGAATGGGATGAGCTTGTTGAAAACATCCTTGACTTTAAAAAAGCAGAGATATGCCCCTTCGAAAAATTGGCAACAAAAATTTCAAATCCTAAGGAGGCGTATAAAAGGCTTAAGGCTTTACAGAATTCTTTAAAACATGACGGATGATGAAAAGGACATGAACGATGAACACAAACAGTTTATATCTGAGGAAGATGAAGAACTGAAACATATCAGAGAAAAGAAAATCAGAGAATGGAAGGAGAAAAAGCGTAAAATGTCGGCGGAACTAGCCCACCTAACCGATTCAAACTTTAATAAAATAGTAAATCAAAACCATTTAGCTTTGATTGATTTTTGGGCGCCATGGTGCGGTCCATGCTTAGCTTTGGCTCCAACAATTGAGGAGCTGGCTGAGGAATATTTTGGGAAAATATTTGTTGGAAAGCTTAATGTTGACGAAAACCCAATCACTGCGGAAAGATTCAAAATTTTCAGCATCCCAACCCTAATAATAATGAAAGATGGAAGGGAAGTGGATAGAATTGTTGGACTTGTTCCAAAAAAACACATCGAAGCTGTCTTAAGAAAACATTTAGGATAGGAATTTTATGGAAATTCCAGAACGCAGAGTGATAGGAGCGCTTCTACTTCTTTTAGGAGTTTCCTTCTTGGCTGTTGGCATATACACAGGACAATTAAACACAATTTTAGAGATGTTAAAGAAAGCCTTCACCACATTCTAACAACATACAAAATCAATAATTTGGAAGGGTAAAAATGAGCCCAACAATCGAAAGCAAAAATGGAGAAAAGGAAGCCCTTTTAGAAGCAGCCAAACTCATGCTAGTAGCTGCAAGAACAGCTCCAAAATCAGGAGGAATAGACGACACTTTAACATTAATTGTTTATAGTGGAGAAAAAGATGCCATCGCCGAGAGATTGAAGGTTTTAAGCGTGATGCAAAAAACGTCAGAGACTCAGAAGCTGTAATTCTAATAGGCGTTAGAGGAAACAAAAATTTCGGATTAAACTGTGGCGCCTGCGGCTATGAAAGTTGTAAGGAGTTTGAAGAAAAAGAGAAAAGGCTTGGAATGGATTTCACTGGTCCAACATGCATTTTCAAAGCTTTAGACCTTGGAGTAGCCCTAGGTTCAGCCGTGAAAATTGCTAGTATATTGAATGTTGACAACCGCATAATGTATCGTGTTGGTACGGCTGCAATGAAGCTTGGGCTTCTGCCAGAAGCAACGATTATCATAGGAATTCCAATATCTGCTAAGGGCAAAAGCATCTACTTTGACCGCAAATAATTTTGCCCTACCCTTGACTTTTCATTTTTTCATACATTTTCTCCAATGTCCAGCGGATGCTCGACTTGAGCTCTCTCAAACGGTCCTGGTCTACGTGCTCAATGATTATTTCACGAAGAATGTCGCCTTCTCTAACAAGGTTATAAGAGAAAACTTTGTCGGGCGCCAGTTGCCCAGTTCTAGATAACTCGTTATCTTTTTCTTGCATTTTCGCAAAAACCCTTTCAACAAGAAAAGGCGTGAAAGGCGGCGTGTTCAAGTTAAAGCTTTTTCCTTCCGCCGGCACAACACGAACCATGTCTCCGCTTGTGTAAAGGTTTGCGAGGGGTTCGCCATCCATAGCCTTCAAGGGCGTAACACTTTCATACTCCATTGGAGGCGCCTTTTCGGTTGGAACCTCCTCCTTTGGATGTAAAGCCTCCACTTCGGCGGGCGCTTTTGGAATTTCTGCCCGTTTAAACCCTTTTTCAAGCAATATAGAGTTCACGGCTTCAAGCATTGTTTGCAGTTCTTTAAGTTCAGACTCTAAATCTTCAACCCTTTTTTCAAGCTTTTTCTTAAAAGCCACGAGTCTCTTTATTTTTTCAGCGTCTTGAGACATTCCATCTCACAATAATATTTAACACGGTTTTTCCTTATCAAATCTTTCAATTTTGATGTTAAGCCATATTGGCAATTGAGCAGCTTTCAGGGTTAAACTCCATATTCGAAATTGGTTTAAGTTCAACTTTTAACTCGTTCTTTAGAAAACTTTCAAACTCTTGGAAAACAGAACTCTCAGTATTGTTAAGTTTTCCGCAAATTTTTTTTCCTTCTAGCAGAGGACTTAAATCGTAAAGGGCTATTCTCTTAGAAAATTCTGGATTTTCAAAAAGCGCCTTAACAAGAGCTTCTGAAGGTGTTTCCGAGAAAAGCCAAGCAGTATAATAGGCTTCAACAACACGATAAGACAAGCCTTCCCTAACAACACATCGCATATGAGAAGCTATACTTTTGAATGAGGATGGATGTACATCTCTAGTCCAAAGAAAATTGTGATATTTATCATCAACCTCAACCCAATCTTCAGTTTCAGAAGTTTTCCACCCATGAAACTTGCAAAAATCCTTAAACTTTCGCATTATTTCCCAAACTCTAGGCATCTTCATCTTTCCATCACAAACCTCTCTGATAGAATCTTCTAGAACAATATTCTTTTGCGCACACATAAATTTAAACTTGTTTGTCAATTTATCTGCAAAAATGCAGAATAAAGCATTTCCAAATTGAAAGTTTGTAGATAAAATGGCTAATTTCCTACAAGTTTACGGACGACTCGAAGCAAGATTCCGAAGAAAAATAAGGAAAATTCTACATTTTTCCGACAAAAAACAATAAATTCAAAAACAACCCTTTAATAAGCGAGAGGCAGAACCCCCTTTGAAATTAAAAAACAACACATTAGCCCTAGATGCCACAGACTTAAAAATTTTAGAGGCTTTGCAAGAAGACGCAAGGCAAACTTACACAGCCATAGGCAAACGCTTAGGCATAGCCCACTCCACAGTTTACGACAGAATAAAAAGGATGGAACAACATGGAATAATAAAAAAGTATACGGCTCTGATAGACGCTGAAAAAACTGGAGCAAAAAACATCACAGCAATAATGACCATATACACAGACCCAAAAGAAAGCGAAAAAGTTGCAGAAAAACTATGCATGGCACCCCAAGTCCTAGAAGTTTACACATCCCTATCAGAAGAACTCCAAATAATAGCCAAAGTCACAGCCGAAAATCAAGAAAGCCTCCACACCTTCATCGCCAACTCCATTGCACCACTCTACGGAGTCCTAAGGATTCGAACATCCATAATAACTAAAAAGTTTAAGGAAACCCAATTTTCAATAGCCAATGACCCGGAAAAGTTAACACTTATAAAGGAAACATATAGAATAAAGGAAGAGAAATAAAATGAATATAGAAAACGCTACAAAAATTTTAAAAACAGTACCCCGAGAAAAAGCCTTCTACTTCTTCACCTCAATAGGAAACTACACAGGCGAAAGCGCATCATCCCTAAAAGAATTTATCGAAAAAATAAACCATGTAAACGTAAAATCCTTAGAATTTCACCTATACCGCGGAGACTTTGAAAAATGGGTAAATGAGGTCCTGCAAGATGAAGAGTTGGCGGCAGAGTTCAGAAAAGTACAAAAGGCTAATTTAACAGGTGAAACACTTCGCAACCAACTTCACACCGCGGCTTCGAGAAGAATGAAATATTTAACAAGCCAGATCAGCCCAAGCAGAATCCAAATTTAGCTTTTGGTTTTTAATTTTCTTAAATTTGCTCTTAGCCAAAAAACCATAATACTTGAAACGTTAGATTGTTTATAATTCGGAATGCGATAGTTTTCAACTTCCGAGTTGTGCGGGTAATAATCCAATTTGCTTATCCCATAACTCGTAGAATACTTATGAATCCCGCTTATGGCTTCAGAGACTGTGCAGTTGTCTTTAATTAAATATTTGAGCAGAAGCGCAATTGCGTTATCATTATCGGCTTTTTCAATCCACCCATCCCAACTTATAAACACCTTCACACCTTTATTTATGAAAGCCTCTGCAGTTTTAATATAATTGGGATTTAAGCCATTACAGCTCATGAAAACAATAACAGCATTCTCAAACCTTCCACCCATACATTGCTCAACAAATTTTGGTGTTATTGCAAAATAACGAAGCGGGTCGCCTGTAATATTGCATAATTTAAGTTGTTCTGAAGTGTATTGCTCATATTTTCCTAGAGCATATTTTTCAGAAGAGCATATAGCAACATAATTTTCAGGATCTAGTGCTGAATGTGCCCTCCAAATTATCAGCTTATAATTTAAAGAGGCGAGTTTGCTATATTGTCTACAGTGGCGTTGTCTGAATAATAGTCAACTTTTGAGAATCGCTGGTATAATAGTGCTTTTGCATTTTCCACGAACGTTTCGTTTATCCAACGGGAGACTTCGGATAGTTGACTACTGCTTAACTGGTCTATTATGGCGGCTTTTGGCTCACTGGGTTGGCTTGGACGAAAAAGAAAGAAGTAAGAAAATGCCAAAACAAACATGATTACAACGGCAACAACCGCATATGCCAGCCTTTTATTGTAAACAGGCTTTTCGATTTCACTCTTCTTCCTTTTCTTCGTTTCCATTAAATAAACTCCTGGGTTGCAATGTATTTACAGAAAGACAGCTCTTAAAACACAGCGAATTAGAGTTTGTGAGGGTCTATTCTTGTTATTCCCGGTATTGCGTCGAATACTTCGTCTGTTGAGATTATCGTGTGGTCTGGAACTTGGTTTAGGGCTGTAGCGGCGTAGTAAGCGTCAAAAATCGACTTTATCCCATATTGTTTCATTAATGTAAGAGCTAACAAGTCTATTTGATATGTCGTTCCAATAAACTTTAAATGTTCTATGGCTGTGAGCGCGGCTGCTCTGGAAATGTACTCATCCAAGCTGACTCCCTCTTTCTTTGAAACATAGTATAGCTCGTGAAGGCTCTCCCTTGAAGCATATACCACGCCTAATTCTCCCTTAACTATTTTTGCCACTACATCATCTGCAACGGGTTTAAGCCTATCCTCCTTTTTCACATATGCGTAAAGTATATCCGTTTCAATCATCAAATTTGTTTTCTCCTTTTTGCACGTTCCATAGCATTCTCCAACGCAGATTTTTCCGCTAATGCTTTCAGTTCTTTTCTTCCCCGTTTAGATGGAAGCCATGAACCAGCTTGTTCATGTGGTTTAGTCGGCAGCGGAATTGTCACGAAAAATGCCCCCGCCGGAATTATTATCGCCCTTGTCTTTTTAACACCTAACTCCTTTGGAATTGTCATTCTTCCTCTATCATCAACTGTGACCACAGCCATATCTTTCACCCACTAAAATATTTTAAACCCACAAATATAAATTTTGCCCAAAAAGATAAGGCAGAATATTCTACGATTGATATAATTCTGAAGCTAAATGGATGGGAGAGAAATTGTTATTTTCTTTTGCGTTTTGTCAGGCTTAATATCGCCCCGAATACAACGATTAATGCTGTGTAGATTAATGTTTGGAACATTGGCGGAGAGGTTTCTTTTGCCGAAGAAATGGAGTATCCGCCTACCGGAACAGAGGAAACCACTATTCTTGCAGTTCCAGATTGGGCTGCGTTATTGTTGGGTCTGTCACACTCAAATACACATAATATACGCCTGTGGCTGTAGGCGTAAAAGTCCAACTGCTCGAGTTTGCGCCTAAAACTGGATTGCCATTTAAATACCATTGATACTTGTATGGCGATGTTCCGCCTGTAACTGACGATGTGAACTGCACTGAGTGCCCAAGGATTATGGAATCGGAAAAGGGTCTTTTATTACAGATTTTCAAGTGTTCAATGCATCTAAAACGTATGAGACAGGCACAGCAAACTTTACGTTAACATGGATAGCAGACGTAGGAGCGTACGGTTTTATCAGTTGGAGGCTTGAAGTTCCAGAGTTAACATTGTTGCTTGGACAACAATTAGACGTTTATTTAGAAAAACATAATAAAATGGGAGAAAACAAGCTTTGAAAAGGGAAACGACTTCAAGAATTCTCAGAACACTTCCAAGGGAAAAAGCATTCTACTTCTTCACGTCCATTGGAAACTACACAGGTGAAAATGCTTCTTCATTGAAGGAGTTTATGGACAAAATAAATCAAGTAAACATGAAGTCATTAGAGTTTCACTTTTACCGTGGAGACTTTGAAAAGTGGATAGCTGAAGTTTTAGAAGACGAGGAGCTAGCAGAGGATGTTCAAAAGCTACAAAAACTGTCTCTGACTGGTGATGAACTTCGTTTACGATTATACACAACTGTTTCAAAACGATATAGCTACTTGATAAGCCAGCTCAGCCCACGTCATATCTAAGTTTCTTTCCTATTTTAAGCAGAATGAAACTTGTAATGCAAACAGCAGACATCGGCTTAAAAAATGTAATTGCACTTTGGTGAGTAGATGAGTTCTTTACTTCTGCAACTAGGCTTGATATTGTTAGGTTACCAGCTCCTAGCGGATAATACTCTATCGTGCTTCCATAAAATGGGTCATGCTTTATAGTGCCGACAGCCTCGCTTAACGTTTTATTTTCAACAAGGAACTTTCTAAGCAACCTAATAGTTTCATTATCTGTATGTGAAGGTTGAACTAATCCTGTCCATCCAATGTATGTTTTAGCACCCTTTTTAATGAAAGCTTCTGCCATTTCAATGCATGTCTTGTTCAAGCTGTTACAACCCATAGCAATAACTATACTTCTAGGGAAACGACCCTCCAAATTTTCTATAAACTTTGGTGTAATAGCGAAGTAAAACTTCTCCGGTTTCCATGAGTAATAGCCTCTAGTTAACAAACCATTTTCTTGCTCGGAAATGTATTTATATAGATTGAATTCTTCAGAGGTGAAAAAGTCTACTATTGTTTCACCTTCTCTTGTTGCTGAGTGAGCCCGCATTATGATTATTCCATAATTGCATTTAGCAAGCCTTTTGAAGAAGGCGACATTTACGGTTGCGCTCCTATGATAAGACACATTAAATCCAGCGCTTTCTAAAATGTTGGTCACAACACCTGTTTCGTTGAATTCGGAATTTGGAAATTCTTCTCCCAACTGGTCAATTATTGTGGCTTCAAATGAGAATTCGGCTTCTTGAGTTTGCAGGAGAATGCTAGAAAGCACGAATCCTAAAACGATTGCAGCCACGAGAATTGAGATTATTATTAATTTTTTACTGGAAAACAGCTTCTTTTCTTGCGGACCTTTCTCTTTCTTTCTCTTCATTAACTAAGCTCCAGATAGCTATTAAACACTATACAAGAAGAAGTTATAGTCTATTTTCCTTTGCGCTTGATTAGGCTTATTGCTACGCCGAATATTGCCAGAAGCATGGTGTAGCAGATTAACGGCATCTTTGCAACTGGTTTGGTTAACGAGACTGAGTAGCCTCCGACTGGAACTGCACCAACGGTGATTCTGGCGGTGTCTGATTGGGCAACGTTGTTGTTGGCATCTGTGACTTTTAGGTATACGTAATAGATGCCCTCTGATGTTGGGGTGAATGTCCATGATGGTGAATTGGCTCCTGAAACGGGGTTGCCGCCTAGGTACCATTGGTAGCTGTATGGGGTGTATCCTCCCGTGACTGTTGACGTGAACTCAACGGATTGTCCTACAAGTATTGAGGCTGACATGGGGGATATTGAGACTGCGAGTTGAGGCATTACCGTTACTGTAGCCTCGTTTGATTTCATAGTGCTTCCAAGGTTGTCTGTAACATTTAGATAAACTATGTAGAAGCCTGTTGATGTCGGTTTAAATGTCCATTCCGGGTATATTGCGCCTGGAACTCCGCTTCCGTTAAGGTACCATTGATAAGAATAGTCGGGTACGCCTCCAGATACCGTTGACGTGAAGGTTACGGATTCTCCGATTTTAATTTTTGCTGTTGTTGGGCTTATGGAAACTGAAAGCGGTGGTGGAGGAGGCGTCACAAGAGTATAATGCGCTGTGGCTGTGTGCGGTTGGTTCATGGTTACTGTTATGGGGTTGACACCGATGCCTTGTGAAGTTCCGTCAACATCCCAGTACTCAAATGAGTATTCATCAGAGTTTAGGTAACTTGTGTCCGGGGCCGTTAAAATAACGTTAGTGCCTTCGTCATACCAGCCGCTTGGGGGTGTGGGTGCTGGAGACAAACCAGTTGGGTCTGTTTGAACCGTCAAATAGTATTGGGTCTTCCAGTTCCATGTGATACTTGATGGTTCGTTTATTGTGAAGCTTACACTTGTGGTTGTTCCGGATGCTGGTACGCTTCCAGTTCCAGTCCATCCCGTGCAAACATACTGGACACCAGCGGGACCAGACCAAGGCGAGGTTACAGAGGCTGTAATTTCTGTTCCTGCATCGAACCAACCGCTTGTTGGTGTAGGTGAGCCGTGGGGAGAGATTACTGTCAAGTAGTATTGGGTTTTATAGTTTCCAACAACTGTCACAGATTCGGTTATAGTAATGGGTGAAGCTGGGCCCGTTACATCAATTAGGACAAACCTTTTACCTGAAGTGGTGCTGGTAACTATGCTTTCGTAGGTGTAGATTATCTGTGTGTTTTCATCAACCCACATGCTGAAGGGCAAATCAGCAAAAGTTTTGGCTGAACCATTGATTGTGACTATTGCGCCGTCCGCGGTAGCGTCCAATCCTGTCTGGGTGAAAGTTACTAGATATCTGCGTGCAACTACGGTGATTATTTTTGATTTAGTGTCCCATCTGCCTTCACTATCTGTCACGTTTAAAGTGACTGTGTAGTTTCCTATAGCGGTATAGTTATGTGTTGTTGTTGGACTGCTTTCTATAACTATGGGGGTTCCGTCGCCGAAGTCCCAAGCATAGCTGACGATGACCCCGCCGTCTGGAGTGGAGCTGGAAGCGTCAAAAGTTACATTTTCGCATCTTTGCGGGTAGAATGGTGACCACCAGAAGTCAGCTATGGGTAGGGCTTCAACTGTGATCAGTTTGGATTCTATGTCCCACTTTCCTTCGCTGTCTGTGACGTTTAGGGTGACCGTATAATTTCCAAATTCGGAATACGCGTGGGTGATGATTGGGTCGGGTGTTGTTGTGATGTTTCCGTCTCCAAAGTTCCATTCATAACTGATAATGGTTCCCCCATCAGGCGTGGAGGCGGATGCATCAAAGGTTACAACTTCATGCTCTAGTGGGTCAAGCGGTGAAAAACTGAATGTGGCTACTGGATGTTGGCTAACGTGTATTGTTGCCGTTGCGTTTGCCGTTAGGTTGTCGTTATCCATGACGGTCAATGTCACTGTGTAATTTCCAAAGGTTGTGTAGGTGTGGTTTGTTATTGGGTCGCCTTCTGTTACGGTAGGTGTTCCATCACCGAAATCCCAGCTGTAACTAACAATGTAACCGTCTGGGTCATAGCTTTCGGAAGCATTGAAAACTACCATCTCGTTTGAGTTAGGATAGGACGGATCATAAAAGAAATGGGCGTAGGGGGGCAGGGGGGCGGGTGGTCCGGGTTGAAACAAAACTGTTGAATCCTCAGAAATTCCATTGTGAATTATATGACCCTTTTTTGTAGGCGGATAAACTGTGCATCCATAGGCGTCAAAATGCATTCTGACGTTAGTGGCATCAGAAAATGTTACGGAAACCACCACATCTTTGAATCCATTTCGTTCTATGGTTCCAATGTTGACGACGGTGTCATTGAACCATGTTGGATAAACGTCACCTGATGGCCAAGTCCACTCTAAATTGTAGGGCGTTGGAGTACCGTATTGAAATGCTGATTTCGGTACACACGTGCCATTCACGATGAGGTTTTCAAGGTTGTTGTAGCCTTCATCATTCAAAGCAATGATTAGGCGCGTATCATATGATCTTTTTGCGGCGTTGGTATTGTTAACCCTTACAGTAAAAGTTTGAGACGATCCGGTAAGATTTAACAGCCAACATTCACTTAACCAAGGATCAGGATCAAAGCCAACAC
>JASEJA010000035.1 GCA_030017755.1 Candidatus Bathyarchaeota archaeon | reverse complement strand
AGGGTCCAGTTGACATAATCGCTGATGAAAAACGCTTCAAACTCAACTTTACTGGAAACCCAGGCATGACTGTTGGTGGAACAGGAGATGTGCTTTCAGGAATTGTCGGCGCCTTCTTAGCCCAGCAAGTTGACCCTTTTGAAGCGGCTGTTGCTGGAGCCTTTGTTAATGGTGCTGCTGGAGACTTCGTCTTTGAAGAGAAGGGTTACCACATGGTTTCCACTGATTTGCTGCAATGGATTCCAAAAGTTTTAGACGACCCTATGAGCCACTTGAAGGTGCGCAAAAACAGTGCAAAAAAGAGTTAAAATTGTTGTTTATCATGCTGGACAATGCGACCCCAAAAAGTGCACAGCCTTAAAGCTTAAACGCCACGGATTAATTCGCATAGTGAATCACATTAGGTTCTTGCCTAAGAGGGCTGTTCTGCTTAATCCCTTTTCAGAAATAGCCTTTTCTCCAGCGGATAGGCAACGCATAGAAAATTTTGGATTAGCCGCTTTAGATTGCAGTTGGGAATATGCCCAAAAAGTTTTGTCAAAACATGTGAGAGGAACCGCCCGTTGCCTGCCAGTTTTGGTTGCTGGAAACCCAGTCAACTTTGGCAAAACAACCCAGCTGAGTACCGTTGAGGCTTTGGCTGGAGCCCTCTACATAGCTGGTTTCAAAGAAGAAGCTGTTGAGCTTTTATCCCTCTTCAAATGGGGACATACTTTTCTCGAGATAAACAAGGAAAGACTTGAAAGTTATGCAAAGGCAAAAGAGAGATGTGACATTTTAAGATTGCAGGAGGGTTTCATTTAATATGAATAGTGTTGAGAACGGAAAAGAGTGTGAAGCTGTTCTTGCTGCTACTAATCCACTTCTGGGTCGTGGAGTATTTGTTTTTCTCAAGTTGCCAGAATCTTGGAAACTCCTTAAGACATCTATGTCGCCTGAATGTAATGCTTTGGGAAGGGAGATTGTGGGAGACGGGTTTAGGTGGATAACTTCGGGTTTTATTCACGCCATCCTAGTTGATGAGCAAAAAAATCAGGCATATCCCCTCTTTCTAGATGTTAAAGAAATTTTTGACAATGAAAAAGCTTTGGAAATTATCCGAAGAAGATTTGATAAACTTGCTAGTGAAGGTGAACGCATTGAAATGGAAAAAATACACATTAACGGTCATGAAGCACATTGTGTTACATGGATCAGTCAAAAGAAGATGTTTTTGAAACGGAAAAAAGTTATTCTTGCCAATTTGGAGTATGCAACTTACTGTGATGCCACAAAAAGGCTTATCCTTTTCAGAATTTCAAGCAGTCATATTGAAAATTTCATGGAAGACAAAGAGAAAATGCTCTCTATACTGTCCTCCCTCACGTGCCACTTTTAGTTTGTTCCAGGGCTTTTCCGCATGCAAAAGCGAGACTAAGGAGCTGCTGAATAACATTTTCTTTGATGGGGCAGGATAAGAGCAGATGCGGCTCTTCGCTTGTTATCGACAATCTATTCATTTCGCCGTTAAGCTTGATAAGCTCTTGAACAACATTTCTGTTAGATAGAAACTCTAATGCTCTATCTGGATTTGAACTGGCGAGAAAAAAGCATTCTGAAAGCTTCTCGTGTTGAAGTTCGGTATAATTCGATTTTTCAACCAGTTCTCTATGTAATTTTGTTCCCTTTTTAACAATTTCTAGTGAAAAATTTGGGATTACTTCAAAATTTGACTTTACCAAGAGGGTGTCATGTTTTCCCATGTATTTTGAGAAAAAATAATAGAGAGGTATTTCTCTGCTCATTAAAACTATTGAAATTTCAAGCTTTGTAATTTGACCTGTTGTTGGTTTACACGCAATTTTGAAACCGCTAGATCCTAAGCCTTGGAAAGCAACTTTTCTAGAATATGGCTTTATCTCTTCTGAAAGCGTCTTCCATATTTTCTTCTGAATCTTGTAGTTATACCTGCTTCCGAAAGAATAAGCAGCTGTGAATACTAGGGCTAAGATTATTATTAGGTATATTTCCAATTCTGGCATGTTACTTTTTATCCTCCAATTTAAGGACAAAGATCGCTCGAGAGACGAACATCATTAATCATTAATCACCACAAGTTTTTTAAGTTTAAAACGAACAAATAAAAACTTTTGAGGGCAAAGAATGGAAATCTATTCAGCGTACTTTACATTGTTAGGGCTGATAGCCTATCTCATTGCTTACTTCGTTTATGCCAAGCGCTATGACAAAAAAATATGGAAACCAGATCCGAAAGCTACAACACCGGCGCATATGTATATGGACGGAGTTGAGTTTTTCCCGTCAAGCAAGTATGTCCTATATGGCTTCCAGTTTAAGGGCATTGCTGGAGCTGCTCCTATTGTAGGTCCTTGGGTTGCATTGGCCTTCGGCTGGCTTCCCGCATTGTTATGGATTCTCTTTGGCAATTTCTTTATAGGCTGGATACATGATTATGGCTCTCTATTTACATCGGTGAGAAATGAAGGTAAAACATTAGGACCATTAACTTATGAGTTGATCAGTCCAAGGGCTAGGTCGTGCTTAATGGGTTTCCTTCTATTCTACCTAATCACAATAGTGTCAGCGTTTGATTTTGTAATTGGCATGCACTTTAACGTACATATGGGATCTTTGCTGTTCACGATATTCGTATTTATAGCTGGGGTCGTAAGCGGTCTTCTACTATACAAATTGAAAGTTCACATAGTTGCATCGACCATCACTGGTATCATAATTATAATAATCGGATTATGCGTATCCGCTTATGTAGTGCCATTCACTGTTGGCTTTGAAGTGGGAATTTTTATAGCGAGTATTATATGTCTTATATCGGCTGTTTTACCATTAATTTGGTTCGCACAGCCAACAAACTATATGGCGTTCTACCCATGCTTTATAGGCATCATACTGCTTTTAATAGGTGAACTCGCATCTCCAATAACTGGAATAACTGTTGGGTCTCCACCATTGACGGAAAATTGGTATTATCCCGGATTTACTACTGGTCCCATCTGGCCCATACTATTTGTTAGCATCGCATGCGGTGCAATTTCCGGCTGGCACAGCTTGGTGAGCACGTCGGGCAGCGCTAGACAACTTGACGTTGAGACAGATGCCTTGCCAATAGGTGCGGGAGCAATGCTGACAGAGGGGCTCCTAGCCCTTACTGCATTAGGAGCTTACATGTCGATAACCCGATCAGAAGTACTAGCTGCAGGATATAAATGGGGAGCGCATACTGCGTTTGCGTATGGAGCAAGTAAGGTTGTGGCGCCGCTCTTTATGACAATATGGGATAATCCATTGTTAATAACATTTTACGGATCATTTATAGTGTTATATGCCATCACCATAAATCAATTGGCTATTCGATTTTTCAGACTTGCGCTAACTGAAGTAACAGCGCCAAGTCCATCGCTCAGGCTTATCATAGGAAACAAATATGTAGCCTCCATTATAGGACTTGCAATAAGCTTCGGGCTAGCTTGGTCTGGAGCGTGGGCAAACTTATGGACAATATTCGGAGGAGCGAACCAGCTATTGGCTGGCTTAGCATTGCTTCTGGTATCCGTTTACTTGGCAAATATAAAGAAGCCAACAAAATATAATCTTGGCCCAGCGATATTCATGACCGCAACATGTCTTACCGCATTAATTTGGGAAGCAGCGATATTCTTTAATGCAATAACTAGCGGAAAATACATATGGAAGGTATATCCCGGTATAACCCCGCCAGGCCCAGAAGTTAAACTGGCATTTAATGCCATATTCGGTATAATAGCAATAGTATTATTCATATTAGGAATAATAGTAACGTATGATAGTTCCAAGGCCCTGTCCAAAGCTTGGAAAGCCAGAAAAGAATCCCAATAATCCCCCTCTTTTCTTTAAACCGGTAATTCTCCTGAAACTAACGCATCAGACACCTTTTTAATCATGTCAAGTCCGGTCACTTCTGTTGGGAACATTGGTATGTAGGCTCTAACAAGTTCCCTTAAATCCCTATGTATAATCTGCATGTATCCTTGCTGTTCCTTAAACTTGTTTGTTAGGTAGTCTGTCACTCCACGACCCTTAACAACGCTTTCTGGCATAACCATGTTAACAAATACTCCACCAACAGGGATGTCGAAGGCTTCAACCATATTAATAAATCTCTTGACCACAGCAATAGGTAATGCTAATGGAATTGTAACGAAGAAGAATGCTGTCTTCTCAGCGTCGCTAAGCAGAACTCTGGCATTTTTCATCCTCTGATTCATACTTAACAAATCAGCCAGCATGGGGTCTCTTTTAATTTCTTCCATAATTTTATCCTTTCTGAATGAAAGCTTCACTCTAAGCGATAGGGCTTCCTCTCTGCTTTTGATCATTCTAGTAAGCCATAAACCATAGATCTTGCTTAACCCTAAGAGCCTAACGGCGTTGGCTACTGCAGCGCAGTCGAAAACTATTCTGTCATATTCTTCTCCTTGCTTAATCATAATGTCAACCATGTCATCAAACATTGCTGATTCTTCAAAGGCGGGATTTGTTGTGGCAACCTCTATAAAGGGATCTGGATTTATGGGTATGTCAGCCCACTTCATAAATTCCCTAAGCCTTCTGGCAATTTGCTCCCTATACTTATTCACAGTTTCAGAAATGTCCACCTCACAAGTCCATAGGTTATCTATGCCCTTAACTGGTTTTATTTGACCACCCCAAAGTTCTTGGCCGAAAACACTTGATAAGGAGTGAACGGGATTCAGTGATACTATAAGAGTTTTTTCACTCTCCTCCGCGAAATGATAGGCGATACCAGCAGCGCATATGGTTTTACCAACTCCACCTTTGCCGCCAGTAAACATAAATTTTAAGTTCGACTTTGCCTCAACAAAGTTGATAAAGTTTTCACCCATAAATGTCACCTCTCATGCTTCCAACTAAACAAATCTTCAGCAACCTTGGCTATCATCTTTAAGCCTTTGGGCTCCCTATCATACATTGGAACAACAGCTCTAACATATGGCTCAAATTTTTCCCAAATAACCTTCATGTACCTCTGCTGCATCTCAATCCTATTTTTCAAAAATTCGCTTAAATCCTTCTTTTTAAGAAGCTCAGGAGGATAAACCTGGTTTACGATTATCCCACTTAAGTTCAACTTCATAGCCTCAAACATTTTAAGCGCCCTTTCAGTGTCCAAAATCGCCATATTCTCAGGAATTAAAACCATAAAAAACGCTGTTCTCTTCGAGTCCGTTAAGACACTACTGAAGAAGTCAAGTTTTTCTCTTATTTCCGCCAAATCCTTAAGTATAACATCTTCCCTTTCCGCCTCTGTTCTACCTCTAAGCGCAGCCATAGCCTCATCATATTCCCTAGCCTTCATTCTTGCTTCGGTAATTTTGTCTATCCAAGCATCCAGTATAAGCGCCATACTAACCATACGAATGCCGTGACCAAAGGGGGGCATATCAAAAATGTAATAATCATATTCCCTTTTTACCATCAACTCAGCCATAGCATCATATGTTGCAGATTCATGCATAGCTGGCTCAGAAGCAGCAGACTTGATATACTCATCGATTTCTTTAGGCAATTCTTTCAAATTATACATATCCATTATTTTCTTTCTAACACTTTCCAAATAGTCGTTAACTCTTTTGTCTGCGTCTATCTCAAGCACGTGAAGGTTTGGAGCAAAGGCTTGTATTCCCTTTCCGTAGATGTCACGTTCAAATATGTCACTAAGAGAGGCTTGAGGATCTGTGCTAAAGCATAAGGCTTTTTTGCCTTTTTCAGCCAACCAGTAGGAGGTTGCTGCACTGAAGGTTGTCTTGCCAAGTCCCCCTTTACCAGCAAAGATCACACAGTTCAGTTCGGGTCTCTTCTCAAAAAACTCTCTCACTGTTTCAAGCATCGTAACTCTCCTCTTTTAGCGTTTTAGTAGAGTGAATCTGTAAAGTCTCTTTCCCTAAAAAGCCTTCTCTGCCAAGATTTTATATTTGGAACAGCGTAGGGAAGAAGTTTCAACGAATAATATGGTGGAAGCAGTGGAATGCCAAGCATGTCGCCTAATGTAATTAGCATAAAAAGATGCTCTAAGTACATTCTGGTTTTTAGGGCATACCTTACCATATCATGCATAGCCATGCCATAGACAAGCTCTTTAACAGCTTTCTTAGCCTCTGATTCGCCTTTTTTTTCTTTGCCCATAAATTCTCACATCAAGACTAATACATAATCTAAAAAATAAAGTTTATCCTAATGTTCTCTTAATTTTCCTGTGATATCAACTTCCTGAAGCATATACCGCATCCAATTTGAAAGTTTGGGAAACCAAAAGGGAAGCAGTCTGAAACGATAGTAACATCCTACAGGGTATCCAAACAAGTCTCCTAACACAACCAGCATTAAACCATACTCAACAAACAGTTTCTCCTCCTCCAACTTTCTGATAGCATCATACACTGTTGCTCCAATAACGAAGTCTTTGATTTTACGCCAAAATCCTAATCCTTGAGCCTTAGCAGGCAAGAAAATCCTTCCGCACAATTTAAAAGTATACCCTCAATATAGCTGTATTGGTTGCCATGAGGAAGCTGATCTAAATGTTTGAAAGGGAAATTCTCATGATTCCCGGTCCGACAAACGTTGACCGAAAAGTTTTACGTGCTTTAAGTAAGCCAACCATATCCCACACAAGCCAAGAATTTGCAAACATTTTCAAAGAAGCCTTAAACAATTTGAAAAAGGTTTTCATGACCAACAGTGAAGTTTTTGTGATTGCTGGATCCGGAACATTGGCTTTGGAAATGGCTATTGCAAATATCGTAGAACCCGGCGATAAAGTGCTTAACAGTATTTCAGGTTTTTCGGCAACTACTTTGTTGAAATATCGAAGGTTTATGGCGCTGTGCCCAGCGTTCTTGAAGTGCCTTGGGGTAAACCTGTAAAACCTGAACAAGTGAAAGAAGCCTTGATGAAGGATGATTATAAGGCTGTTACAGTTACCCATGTGGAAACATCCACCGGCGTTGAAAATTCAATTAAAGAAATAGGCGAAATTGTTATGGAAAACAGCGACGCCTTCTACATTGTTGACACTGTCTGTTCGCTAGGCGGAATGGAAGTTCGCGTTGACGAGTGGAACATAGACATTTGTGCTTCTGGCTCACAAAAATGCATAGGCGTCCCGCCAGGCTTAGCCTTACTTTCAGTAAGCGATAAAGTTTTAAAATACATTGAAAAGCGGAAAACTCCCCCCAAGCTCATGGTATGGAAACTTTCTGAATTGGCTTCCAGTCATGAAAGCCCCATCACAATATTTTGCAACCCCGCCAGTTAACATGATTTACGCGCTTTCCGAAGCATTAAAAATACTGCTCAATGAAGGTTTAAGCGAGCGGTTTAGGAGGCATCACGTTTTAGCTGAAGCTTTTAGGGCTGCCATGACGCCTTAAACATGGAACTGATAGCAGATAGAGAACATGCGTCTAACACGGTTACAGCCGTCTATTATCCAGAAAACATTGACGATGGCAAATTCAGAAGTGAAATGAAAAAGCGTGAAATTGTTGTTGCCTCCACTTTGGGACCCTTGAAGGAAAAAGGCTTTAGAGTGGGTCACATGGGAAATGTAAGCCAAAATGACATAATCTCTACAATAGCAGCTATTGAAGCGTCCTTGAAAAGTTTAGGATACAATTTTGACCTTGGGGCGGGATTGTCAGCAGCTGAGGATAAACTCCTTTCTCTAAAAAGTAAATGAAGGCGTATGAATTTCAGTGAAATTTATGGAAATGATTAATGACTTTTATCTTTTTCTACTTTCAGTGATAGTGGTATCCTTGTCTGGGGTGATGTCGCCGGGTCCTCTATTTGCTGTAACTATCGCAAAGGCCAGCAAAGAAAAGAACGCTGGAATCTTAATATCCATTGGTCATGGAGTTGTAGAATTTCCCCTCATGTCTCTCATTTACCTCGGTTTTGCTTGGGTTTTTACTTCAGCCCTTACGCAGAAAGTTATAGGTTTTGTGGGTGGCGCTTTGATGATTTATTTGGGATTTAAAATGCTAAAAAATCGAGGAGAAGCCGAGAGCGAATCTTCATACTTCAGGTATGGCTCCATCATCTCTGGGATTCTTGCCACAGCAGGTAACCCTTACTTCCTACTGTGGTGGGCTACTATTGGAGCTTTTTTGGTTATAAATGCAGCCATATTTGGAATCGTTGGCTTTTTGATATTCGCTCTAACGCATTGGTCTTGCGACCTTGTTTGGAACATTTTCGTCTCTTTGACAGTTTTTAAATCAAGACGTTTTTGGACGAAAAGGGTGCATGAAATTGTTTTTGGTTTCTGTTTTCTTGTTTTGACGGGATTTGGAGTTTGGTTTATTATCTCAGCTTTACGTTAAATTGCCGACTTTTTTGAGTCTATATCTTTCATAAATTAATTCTACTTTTCCTCCTTCAACAATAAATTCGACTGGAAGCTTTCCGCCTGACTGAAAGGCATAAAATTTCTTCATGGAACCTTCTATGTTTTCTGGAATTAGCGGTATAATCATATCTGTGTATTTGTCCTTAATTTCAATTTGAAGGATGCCGCCTTTGCTAACAACTTGTGCTTGCATTGTACCCTTGTAAGTCTCATAAAGCCCAGTGAGTTCATCATAGACTCTTTCAATTTTTATGAATGGAAGGTTTTCTGGGTTTTCGTTCAGCATCAATGCAAGTCCATACAAACCAATTTGGGATAGAGGATATCCACTTCCATTCGCCATTAACGCAATGCCCATCTTTTTCTCTGGTATATATCCCATGTAAGCTGTGTAAACAAGCACGGAACCGCCATGGCTCACTAATTTGTTTCCTAAGAAGTTGGGGGTTATGCTTAAGCCATATCCATAAGATTCTCCACCAAAAATTTGGAGAGGCAAGTTTATTCTTGGCTTTTCCATCTCTTCTATAAAGCTTGGAGATACTAGAGTGTTGCCTTTGTATGTTCCTCTGTTGAGAAACATAGTTATGTAACGGGCTAAGTCTAGCACGTTACTTATAAGTCCACCATCGGCGGAAATTCCATATGGATACACAGACTTTTTGCACTCTCCATCTCTTGTGATTATGTATGGTGTAGCTACATCCAAGTCTGATTCCACATCTTCCCATTTAAAGAAACTTCTATTCATTTCCAAAGGTTCAAGAACGTTCCTTTTCACATAATCTTCATAACTCATTCCAGAAAGCTTTTCTATAACGCAACCAAGAATCACGTAACCTTCATTTAAGTAAAACAATCTTTCTCCAGGCTTAGCTAAAACCCATTGGTTTGCTTCCCTCATAAAAGTGAGAATGTCTTCACAGCTTGCTATAGGAGCCCATTTTTCGCCAACACCTGTCAAGTATCGAATGAGGGCTTCTGCATAAGCCAAGGCTGGTATACCGGAAGTGTGGCTGAGCAGGTGCCATATTTTTACTGGTTCTTCTCCAGATTTAAGATTTAGAGGGATATATTTGCTAACGTAGTCCTCTAAGCCTAATTTTCCTTTTTCAGCGAGCTGCATTATAGAAAGAGCTGTAAATGATTTGGTTATGGAGCCTATCCCATAAAGCGTGTTAGGAGTTGCCCTTAAACCATACTCTAAATCCCTAAAACAGAAACCTCTACTGTAAATTACCTCTCCATTCTTAACTATGGCTATGCTTAATCCGGGCAAATGGGTTTTAGACATTTTCTCAAAAATGAAACTTTCTAATAGGCTGAAATCCATAATTTCCACCATACTGAGGATAATTATTCTAGAAAACAAGCTTAATTATATTATGATTAAAAGGAGAAATTTTAAACATTTAAGAATTCAGATACTTATAAATGAATTATGGAAGGGAACATAATGCCAATTGAAGAATTTAGAGTTGGCAAGGCAAAAATCGTTCTAATTCAAGGCGACATAACCGAAATGGACACGGACGCAATAGTGAACGCTGTCAATCCATCTCTTATGGGAGGCGGAGGCGTCGACGGAGCAATCCACCGCAAAGGCGGACCGAAAATTCTTGAAGAGTGCAAACGCATAAGAGCCACAGAATATCCAAACGGATTACCGACTGGAAAGGCGGTCATCACTTCTGGAGGAAATTTAAAGGCTAAGTATGTCATCCACACTGTTGGACCCATATGGCGTGGTGGTTCAAGCGGTGAGCCACAACTTTTAGCTGAAGCCTACCGCAATTCGCTAAAGCTAGCTGTTTCTAAAGGGCTAAAAACTATCGCATTCCCAGCCATAAGCACAGGCGCTTATGGATATCCAATTGAAGAAGCAAGCAAAATAGCCCTATCAACGGTTAAAGAGTTTTTGGAAAAGGAGGATAACCTCGACAAAGTGGTGTTTGTGCTTTTTTCGGGGCATGATTTTGAAATTTATGGGAAAGCAGCTGAGGAAATTATATAATTAAATTTGATTTAAACTCATTTTTAATATGCTTTAGGTTACGCAATTGCACAAAAGAGAACATAGATGGCGGTAATGTGCTCCATTTACCATCAAATTCCCATGTTGCGAGAACTCCTTTCCTTCCAATTCTTAATTGCTTCTCGCCTCGAAATGTTGATGTGCTTCCATTCTCAATTTCAACAGTATCTCCTATGGATATGAAGTCTATTTGTTGGTTCCATAAGCACAGTTTAATGGTTCCAGTTTCATCTGCTATCAAAGCGTTGGCTACATTGGCATAGTTTCCAAATCTTGTAAAAACAAGGGTGGGTTTTGCGATTTCAAGAACCTTAGCTTTCACGTTAACCTTTTTCATTCCCATCCTCAATTCTCCAATTTGAAAGGAATGCCGTCTATTGTCTTTGGTGACGGAGTATTTGTGGAAGAGATTTGTTTTTCTAATCTCTTTTATTGGATTGTTCCTTTCTTTTAGAAATTCTTCAGATATGGGGAACTGAGCCACGACTTTCTCACATTTCGTTATTAGAAGGATAACATTGTTCTTTTGTTTGCCACGGCACTCAACTGACAAGTTTCCACATGTGGATTTTCCATTTTCACTCGCTGAAATTATTGCATAGAAAAGCCTGTCGAGGTCGACTTCATACTTTATGGAAAGAAAAGCGAGGTACTCACTGGATGATACTTTGCTTCGCATTTTTACTACTCTTTTTTAAGGGTTATTTCCATTGTCGAAACCATCCTTGACCTATTCTCTCCCTTTCTCGGCGGCATTTCCTCGGTGCCAATGGATACTTTGCTTATTTGCAAATCTTTCATGAAGCGTCTTCTGGCTATTTCCGCTGCATCAACTGCTGTTGTGATTGCTTGTCCGCGGGCTTTCAGTGTTATTTCTTTGGCGTTGCTTGCAGAGAGGCTTGTAATAATTGCTAGAACATAGGCCATTGGTGGTTTGTTTCCAATGAAGATAACACCCATATTTTTCGTCATTTTTTCACTCCTTTTTATGTTATTTGTTGCATGTAACGTTGCTTGTCTACGCGTCTGTTCAATGGTAGAACGTTACGATACATAATCTCCAATCTTACTTATAAAGACAATTGAAAATTAGAAAGTTACTTAACAAACTTCATTGGATTTTTCTTGAATTTTTTCTTGCAAGTTAACGAGCAAAAATAATAAGTTTCACCTTCATAAGTGATTTTGAACTTGGCTGTTCTTTCGTCAAGAATTATTCCACAAACAGGATCTTTAGGCATATTTCAGTCTTAACCTCATATAAGAATGGTTTTTCTGCCTATTATGGTTATGGGAAAGAAACATCGTTTCAAGTTATTTTTCTATTGTTGTTTTGGTGAGTGCTTTTATATTGTTAAAGTTTGTAAGTTCACCATAGCCTACAAGGGTTATGGCTGTTCCCCCCTCCCCTTTTCTGGCCGTTCTACCTATCCTATGAAAATAGACAAGAGCATCCAACGGAACGTCATAGTTAATTATGTGAGTTATTCCTTGAATATCTAAACCTCTTGCAGCAACATCTGTTGCAACAAGCAATTTCAGTTTTCCTCTTCTAAAAGA
>JASEJA010000034.1:7407-12118 GCA_030017755.1 Candidatus Bathyarchaeota archaeon | reverse complement strand
CCGTTTTAAGGTAGAAGCCTCTTTCACTTCCAAGCGCTGAACCATCAGGCCTTATGAAGATTACATCGTCTTGGACAATCTCTTGTCCTTCTTCATCATCTAATAACCCATGATTGTGACATGCATGGGTAGTTTTGCCAGTAGCACTAAGTCCAAAAAGAATCATGCTGTATCTCCTGATTCTCCCTGTTTTATCCCTTGCCCTAACAATTTTCGCTCCAGCGTGAACGCCTAACATTCCTTCTTGTTTTGCAGTCCACATCGCCATCCTAAGGAAACCCTTCTTGGCTTCTCCATAATAATCAGAACCGAGAACGTAGGTGACTCCAATCTCTGGAAAAACAAGAATTTGTCTATCCTTTTCTTGCCATTCTGGCACATAGAGAAGATAAAGCTTAGGTCCAGGCGCCCCTTCTCTTAATGGAAAAAGGGTTTGTCCAACCATGTATGCGAGACGTATCATTTCTTTTCTATGGACAGATACGTAGAGTGTGCAGTGTGGATTGAAGTATGGATTATCTCCCATCGTTCTTTCAACACATACAAGAGGCGCTAATTTTACGTATTTGTGTACAAGTTCCACGGTTTTTGGAGCATTTTTCAGAATTTCTCTTTGTCTTTGACTTAGTTGACGTTGAAGCACCTTTTGGCTTCCAATGTTTACGGTTAGCCAAGCGCTTCTGTTTTTTTACTGTCGATATAAAGTTATAATTACCATAAAGTGTTCTCGTGCCATACTTTTCCGCAGTTAATCTCAGCTCTTTAGAAGTTGGATGCGTTACATTCTCAGCGTGATATAGGGTTTTCATGAAGTTTAGCACTGACTCAAGCAAGACATTCATATCGTATCCGACTTCTTCTTGCACTTGCATCTTAAAAACATCCAACACATTTAAAGATCGTAGACGAGGCCTGGGACTCTTGGAAATGGTTGGGTTTCACCTATATGCTTTGCCCCTACTATCCATGCAACCAGCCTTTCCACTCCTAACCCTGCACCAGCTGAGGGTTGTAGCTTTCCCTCCTTAGCCAGTTGCAATAGTATTCTATAGTTTTCTTTTTTGACTTTGTCTCTTTCCATTTTCTTGACTATTTTCTTGTATTCCCACTCTCGTCTTCCACCAGATAATGCTTCGCCATATTTTGGAAGAAGCAAATCATAGTTGTCCCATGTACCGCTTTCAAAGTCTTCGAAGTCATAGAATTCTCTGGGGATGTTTGTTATCCAAACTGGATGTTTAATTTCCTTTAACAGCCGTTTTTCCCAAGCCTTTCCATAGCTTTTTTCAAGTTCTTTTCTGTCGTAAATTTTGAATGGAGTTTTTGGAACTGTTAAGCCATTGTATCTATGGAGATATGTTAAGTCTTCTCGCACGTTATCCCTTAAATGGCGTATTAATCCAACTAATACTCTTTCAACAAAGCTTCTCACTTCATCTGATGTGGCGTCACTCATTTCGAAGTCCAATTGTGTAAATTCGTAGGCGTGGATTCCGGTGTTTGCCCTTTCAGCCTTTTCTATTCTTATGTTCGGAGATAATGTGAACAATTTGGGATGAATTAGAGAGGATGCAACCATTTTTTGAACTATCATACTTAAATTTGCCCTAACAATTTCTCCATAAATTTCAATTTCAACACGTTTGTCAATTGAGGCTTCAGGGTCTGGCCATAAAGGGTCTGTTGATTTAGAAAATATTACTGGTAACAGCCATTCAAACCCATCTTTGACAAACTCTTCCGTTAGATACTTTAAAACATGAGTCATTACTTTGCCAATAGACTGTTTTCTTTGCAGCTCACTTTTGGAAAGCTGCTCCAAAGGCTTTGGAACCCCAATAAGCCTTTCTTCCGCAATTGTCAGAAGATTCTGTCTCTTCGTCATGTGCTCGCCTTAAGCCTTAGCATTATTCGGTTTTCTAGCATGTTCAAAATGTTAATTTTCAATTATAAAACTTTTTATAAAAATGTTGCAATTTTTCCAAAAAGTTAAATTTTTATATTAGATTTTTGTAATAATTACAATTATGGAACAGAAACTCGACGAGAAAGATTTGGCTATTCTCTCTCTAATCCAAAGCAATTGTAAGCTTACCGCCAGAGAAATTGCGAGAAAAATAGATTCGCCGATTACGACGGTTTTCGCAAAAATAAAACGCATGGAAGATATAGGCATAATAAAAGATTATAGGGCAATTTTGGATTCTCAGAAGCTTAACAGCGGAACAACAGCCTTTATCCTCGCTTCAGTCTCTTATAGAACAAAAGACAATGCCACGGTGATTTCACAGAGAGAAATAGCCAAAGAAATAGCAAAGTTTCCAGAAGTTCAAGAAGTGCACATAATAACTGGAGATTGGGATTTGTTGATAAAGCTTAAGGCTGAAAATGTTGATGTGATAGGGAAGTTTGTTATTGACAAGTTAAGACTTGTTAGGGGTATAGAGAAAACTTTGACGTGTATGGTTTTTGAAACTTGTAAAGAAACAACAGAAATACCAATCATGTTAGGGAGGAAGACAAGTAAATGATATTTTAAAAGGAATACAAAAGTGAAAATAAAAGCGAAAAATGGCGTTAATCATTTCTTCAGAGTTGAACTGCTTAAATAATACAACAAGGGTAATGCAAGAAGCGCTGCGTTTCTTCCCTTTTTCGTGAGAATATATTTCACCCTTAAAGGTGGTCCGAATTCCACATACCTTTCAATATAACCATATTTTGTTAAGCCCTTCAACTTATCCGACAAAGTACGTGAGTTTACATCGAGGATTTTCTTTAGTTCGTTGAAACTGCAGGTAATTTTTAAGAATAAAGTGTATAAATTTCGAGGTTCCATTTTTGGGATAGTAAGTTGAAGCTTTCTTCAAGGCTTTGTATGTCCTTTTTTAAGTTCGTTAAAGTTATTTCTTGGCTTTCTAATATGCGCCTAAACGTGTCTTCTATTCCTTCAAGTGTTCGGTCAACGCGCTCTTCCACAAGTTTACGAAGTTCGCTACTCATTGTCGCTTTTGGGTTCACTTGCTTACACCAAGTGTGGGATGGCTTACTTTAGATTTATAAAAGTTTACTTATACAACAAGGTATAGAAATTACATCTAATCCGAGGAGATGCCGAAAACTTGGAAAAGTTTGACGCTATTGTTGTAGGAGCTGGAACAGGTGGGTGTTTAGCTGCAAAAACCATGGCTGAAGCTGGTTTAAAAGTTTGTTTAATGGAGAGAAAGAGGAGGGAGGAGATTGGGGAAAAGATATGTGGAGACGCCCTGGGAGAACATCACTTGAAAAATTTAGGTTTAGAAAAACCGC
Organism: Candidatus Bathyarchaeota archaeon; assembly: GCA_030017755.1. Taxonomy (GTDB): domain Archaea; phylum Thermoproteota; class Bathyarchaeia; order Bathyarchaeales; family Bathycorpusculaceae; genus JASEJA01. The sequence continues at coordinate 8,809 of JASEJA010000034.1, read as the reverse complement.
AGAGCGGCGAACTTGAAAAGAGAATAGAGGGTATTAAGATTTACTCCCCAGACCAGGAAACCATTTTCACGGTTAAGCATGAAGATTTTGTTGGTTACTTATTGAATAGACGGCTTTTTGGACGATGGCTTTTAAAAAAAGCCCTTGATAAGGGCACGGTGCTTTTAGATTCAACACAATGTTTGGAACCAATAATGGAAAAACATTATGTGACTGGAGTTTTAGCCAAAGACTTGAAAAATGACGAGAAAATTGAGTTGAAAGGTAAAGCCGTTGTGGATGCAAGCGGTTTTATGGGGGTAGTTAGGCGAAAACTTCCGAAAGAAATGGGAATAGAAAATGAAGTTGCAAATGAAGATGTAGAAGCTTGCTATAGAGAAATAAGACAGCTTAAACAAGAAACTGACGAAATGAATTACTGCGAAATTTACTTGAACCAAAAGGTAACTCCAGGCGGCTACACATGGATTTTCTACAAAAGCGGAGCAAAAGTTAATGCAGGGCTTGGAGTTTGCATGAGAGGCAAGTTTCCAAACCCAAAAAACCAATTTTATAGACACATCTTAACAAAACCACTTTTCGAAGGCTCCCTACTTCTAAACGGAGGCGCATGGTACGACCCAACACGCAGACCGTTAGACAACATGGTTGGAAACGGAATTGCCATAATAGGCGATGCAGCATGCCTCGTAAATCCCATTCACGGTGGCGGAATAGGTCCCTCAATGCTAAGCGGCTACCTCGCTGGGAAAGCCATCATTAAAGCTTTGGAGAATGGTGATGTCAGCCAAAAGTCTTTATGGCGATATAATGTGGAGTATATGAAGAATTATGGGACGAAACAGGCTGGACTTGATGTTTTCCGCATGCTTCTTTTAACTTGTCACGATGAGGATTTAAACTATGGAATGAAATATAAACTGTTGACTGAGGAGGACGTTTTAAAGGCTGGTTTAGGCGAAGAATTCCACCTCAAAATAACCGAAACAGCCAAAAGAGTTTTCAGAGGATTGAAGAGGATACGCTTCCTTAATAGGCTCAGGCTCACGGTTAATTTTATGAACCAAGTTAAAGAGCATTATCAAAACTATCCAGAAACGCCAGAAAACTTCAAAAAATGGCAGATAAAAACACAAGCCTTGTTCAAAGAAGCTAAATCTAAACTATTGGAGTAATGCTGGGCTAATATGCGAGTTGCAGTTTTAGCCACAGGCGGAAAAGACTCCACTTTGGCGCTTTACAAAGTATTGAATCAAGGATACGAAGTTAAGTATTTAGTGAGCATGATTCCGTTAAGGGAAGACAGTTGGATGTTCCATTACCCAAACATTCGCCTAGTAGACCTATTTTCAGAAGCTGTGGAAATTCCACTCATAAAGGCTGAAACATTGGGGATTAAAGA
>JASEJA010000034.1:2885-7307 GCA_030017755.1 Candidatus Bathyarchaeota archaeon | reverse complement strand
ATATGGCGTTTCAGTTGTAGGTGAAGGAGGAGAATACGAAACTCTTGTGCTTGATGCTCCATTCTTCAAAAAAAGAATAAGAATTGTTGAGGCAGAAAAAGTTTGGAAAAACCAAAGCGGCTATTTGTTGGTCACTAAAGCTGAACTTGAAAACAAATAAGTTAGGCGTTAAAAGCGTGAGCTTTATAGTTTTCAATTTGCATTTAATTTTGGGAGTCTTATGGTTGAAGAAAACGATGTAATAGAATTTCTCAAAGTTCATGAAGGTAAGGCATCTTTAAATGATGTGGCAGTAGGTTTGAGTATACCAAAGTATGGACCCAACTCCGCTTATGCCCTTTTACAATCCCTAAAGAATAAGGGTGTTGTGGAACGCCGTGGCGAACTCTGGACACTTATTATAGAGGAAGTTAAGCCTAAAGAAAAAGTTGCGGTGGCGCCTGCTCCAGCACCACCATCAACGGTGGAAAGAGAAGCTGCTATGCCAGAGGTTGAAAAGCTCATGAAGGCTATGGCGAAAACTATCGCAGAAGCCATGAAAGGCGCCCAAGTTCCACCAGACGAGTGGGAACTGGCAACAAAACCCATGACAACAAAAATTGAAAGAAAAGAGGAAAAGCTAAGCGCTTTTGTATTAAGGCCGGACGAGGCTGTTGAAGCCAAAAAACCCTTAATAGGATTTCCAACAGGAACATACATAGACTATTTCTTCTTAACGCCTGAAGGAAAACCACTAAACGGATTGCCAATATGCGGGCAATTCGCAATAACAGGCTTGCCAGGTGCTGGAAAATCAATACTTGTCGAAGAAATAGCCGTCAGAGTGGCGGCGTCTGGAAGAAAAGTGCTTTACGCCACGGCAGAAGACACATGGAAAAGCGCAACCCCACGCTTTGATTTGCAATCCCGTTTAAAACAGAAAGCTGAAATTTTGGGTTTAGACTGGGAGAAAATCCGTGGAAACCTTTTCGTGCTTGACACTGTGGCTTATCCTGAACTCCGAGATTGGAGCACCTTCGCGGAAACATACCGTTACGTTGCAGAAACAGAGAAAATTGAACTAGCAATAATTGATTCTGTAACCGTTCTTGAAGCCTACCGCGGTGCACTAAAATATCGGGTGATGGAACTAGCAAGATACAACCAAGTTCACGGCATAACAGCCCTCTACGTAAACCAGCGCAGCTCAGAAGTCTGGGACAGCTATGACATGGCAGGCGGAATAGGCTTAGCTCACAACCTAGACGGAACAATAATAGTGGATTATGGACGTGTTTATTGGCAAGATCAGCAGGTTGACTTAGCCGTTAACAGAGGCGAATTCGTCCGCATATCAAGAGTTTTAGACTGTAGAATGTGCAACTTTGAGAGAAGAAGAATAAGGGTTGACATAACATCCGACGGCTTTCTAAGAGCCTTAGAACCAATACCTAAGGCTGAAGGAACAAAGCAGTAGTGAAAAGGGTAATATGTCAATAGTTAAACCGCCTTCCTTCGAAGAACTCGTTAAGGTATATGGCTCTCCGAGAAAGGCGGTGCTTCACCTAATAGAAGCTGGGCTTTCACCAGAGCAGATAACATGGAAAATTGGGATACCCTACCATCGCATACGCTTCTACATGGAAGGAATAGAACCAAAAATAGAAACGCCCTTCTCAACAATCGTTGAAGTTTACGAACGCCTCGCAGTCTTACGTGGAAAAAAGGGTAAAGAAACCGAACTTACAAAATTCTTCCAAACCCAAGACCTGCCCTTAGGAATTAAAACCAGATTCGCCCTTGGAACAATAACAGAAGAAAATCTAAAGATTGGACCCGGCTTAATAGAGAGAAGCATAAGTCTAGCCACAGACACCCCAATAGGCGATGTTAGGAAACTTTTGATAGATTATGGAGAACATGGCGAAGTTGCCTACTTGCTAAAAAAGCCTAAAAATTCAGAATTAACTGTTGGAGAAGTCTATGAAGCCATTAAATTTTTGCCAAAATTGGGAAGGATTATGGAACGGGAACTTTACATTTCAAGCCTTTTGCGAGTAGGCACACCAACAGAGGCAAAATATATCATCAGACTTTTGCTTGGAGATTTAAAACTTGGCTACTACGCCAGCACAGTTGTTAGGGCTGTGGCAAGAGCCTATGGAGTGCCGCCCCAACTAATTGAAAATGCCTCAGCCATATTGGGCTTACCAGGAGCCATGACATTGGCATCGGAAGGAGCACTTAAACTTTCAGAGGTTAAAATGCGCCCAGGCCAATTTATTAAACCCCAACTTGCCCACCTTTATGAGCCAGACAAAGTGGTTTACCCAGCAAGAGCAGAGTATAAACTGGATGGAAGCAGACTCCAAATCCATAAGTGGGGTACCCAAATTTGGCTTTACTCAAGACGAGGCGTTGAAAAATCTCAAACGCTGCCTGAAATAGTGCAAATAGCCGAAATTTTCAATGCGCAAAGCTGTATTGTGGACAGCGAAGTAATCGCCACAGATGATTCTGGAAACCCCCTCCCATTTCAGACACTGCTTGAAAGAACAGTTCCAAGAGAACTCACACCTGAAGAACTAGAAGAGAGAAAAAGAAAAGTTAAGGTTACCATTAAAGCCTTTGACATATTATTCCTAAACGGGCAAGAACTCGTGAACTTGCCCCTTTCGACTAGACGAAAATACCTCTTAGAAGTTGTCCCAACAGAATACATTGTGGAAGGAGTTGACTGCCAAAACGAAGTTGAGCTTATGCGCTTTTACGAAGAAGCCCTAAAGAAAAAATTTGAAGGAATAGTTGTAAAAAACCTAAATTCGCCATATGAAATTGGACAACGCACCTATACATGGCTTAAACTTAAACCAGAACGCGACACAATAGACTGCACAATAGTAAAAGCCCTATACGGAAAGGGCAGAAGGGCAGGCTTATACTCATCATTTCTGCTTGCTGTCCGCGACCCCGCAGAAAAGAAGCTTTACACAATTGGCAAAGTGTCAAACTTGCCAGAAGAAGCAATGGACGCCATAAGAACAATAGTTGAAAACACCAAAACAAGCGAAGATGAGGAAGGGGTTTTTGTAAAGCCTTCATTGGTAGCGGAAGTTACCTATCAAGAAATTCAAGAAACAGACGAATACACAAGCGGTTACGCTCTAAGAGTGCCGAAAATTGTTAGGTTTAGAACGGACAAAACTGTCAATGAAATGGATAGCGTTGAGAAAGTGAAGAAACTTTACGAATTGCAGTATGAGCGTTATCCATCAAATATCTTGTAAATGATTAGCTTTTAGATTTCTCGCCATCTTGCCTTAGCCGCTGTTATAACTGCAAAAACTATCGTGGTCGCAATCAGAACCAACCATCGGACTACAACCATTTCAAAAGGCAAAATTAAGGAACCAGAATAAACTCTAATTAGACTGGCAGCATTAGATGTTGGAAATATTATAGATATCCAGCTGAAATTTCCCAAGATTTCTTCTGGATAGTATACTGGCGGTATAAAACCCAAAGCTATACCGAGAATATTTGATAGGTTGTTCAACGTGTATGTGCTTGCTTTCTGAAGGTATGTGGAAATTAGGAAACCAGCGCTGCTAACAGTTGCCCAACAAAGAATCAAAGCTATCACAGTCCATAATAAAGACTGAAGCGTCAAAGCGTCCAGCCACAAGGCTATGGTTCCAAAAAAGATTAAGCTTGGTATGGAAAGGATTAGGGGGGCTAAGGCTATTCCCAAAGCATATGATATTGGATGAACTGGCATAGCAACAATCATTTCCCTTATTTTTACATACCTATCCCATGACATTTCTTGGATTGCAGCGTTCATTCCAATAAAACTAACAGTTGAAACCATTGCGCCAATCAAGCCCAATGTGATTTGCTCACCAAAAATTACAAGGAAGTATAGCGGAAGCGAACTTATCATCCCTATCAGAAAAATGATTAATGGCTGCCTTTTTAGGTCTGGTATGGATTTTAGTGCAGTAATGGTAAAAGTATCTTTCAATATTTTTAGGTTCAATTCATTTCGCCTCCCACAAGACTTACAAAAACATCTTCAAGCGTAACAGGCGAAGTTTCAGCCTTCAAACCTTTTTTAATGGCTTTTCTAACAAGCTCTATGGCTTCATCCTCATTTTTTACGTAGATTATGTGTTTGCTGCCAAATCTTACTATGTGATTGCTTTTTTCTGTTAAGCCTAAATCTTTCAAGCTTCCTTCTATGACAATTCTAAATTTTTCTTTTGCTAAACTCTTTATTTGTTCTGGTGTTCCTTCAGCCACAACAACGCCTTTGTGGATTATAGCAAGCCTATCAGAAACCATTTCAGCCTCTTCCATAATATGCGTTGTCAAAACTATGGTTTTGCCCTGTTCGACTAGCTCCCTTAATACAGCCCAAACATTTCTCCGTGCAACAGCATC
>JASEJA010000034.1:0-2785 GCA_030017755.1 Candidatus Bathyarchaeota archaeon | reverse complement strand
GAACTTTGCTTTTTGGTATTCCACGAAGAAGAGAAAAATAATAACAATATTCCCATGGTGTAAAATTGCCATAAGTAGCCACATCTTGTGGAACTACCGCTATATGCTTGCGCACTTCTTCAGGTTGCGTTAACACATCATAACCAAAAACGTAAGCTTCTCCTTTCGTCGGCAAAAGTTGAGTGGAAACAATTCTGAGGAAAGTTGTTTTGCCTGCGCCGTTTGGACCCAACAACGTGAAAAGTTCACCTTTCCTTATGGAGAGGGATACATTTTTTAAAGCCTCAACATCTTCCTTGTTATGATAAACCTTGAATAAATTAAATGATTTTACAGCTTCCACGAGTTTCACCATTTATTTCTCGTTCTAGAATGGATGAACACAAAAGTTAAGCTCTAGTGGCAAAAGTGAACACAAATTTGACCACTTTTAACTCGATTTTTCTGGAGGATTAGCAAGTTTTGCTTCCGGATGAACTGAGATAGACCCTGAATACTTCACTTTTCCACTAATAACACATCCTTTGCCTATGGTTACATCCTTTCCACAAACATTTTCACAACAAACATTCTCCAGATACACGTCTTCCTTCACCACAATATCCGTTGTATAAAGTTTTCCATCATGGAAAATTTTTCCAAAAATTGGTACACCAAAAATCACTAAACCTTCGACTCCTTTGCCTCTTACATTTACACTCACTGCTTCAATACCATCCCGTACACGCGATTCATGCCTACTTAATTCTGCTTCAAATCTATTGGCGACAACTTTTCCGTCCACTGTAAATGCGCCATGAAGTTCCACCAAGTTTTTTGCTTCCACATTCCCCAAGGCTTTAAAGGAACCGTGCACCTGCAAAGTATCTTCCAAACTAATCTTTTTACCCAATTTACAGGAACCAGCAGCCTTCAAAAAGGAACCCCTAACCTCTCCGTCCACAGAAAGGCTTCCAGAAACAGACAAACCTTTAACATTCACATTGCCAGCTATGGATGAAGAACCTGAAAAGCTCATATCTTCAGCTTCAATGTCCCCTTCAATGGAGACGCTTCCAGCACAGCTTACCCTTCTAACTTTTAATCCGCCGGGTAGGCTTCCGCTCCCGCTGATTTTTATTTCTTCTGGGGAAACGATACCGGAGCCAGAAATGCGGATATCACCTATTCCTTCGAGATGAACTTTCCCAGAGCCGCTTACACGTGTTGTGGGGATGGCGGTTTCCCGAAGCCTCTTCTCGTATTCTTTCATTCTTTCTTCTCCGCTCATGCATTTTGCCTCCTTTTATTCAAATCCTCCAGCAGTTTTCAACAAATCCCTTATCTCCACCAATAGTTTTTTCATTTCCTTCAAGTGCTTCTCAGTTTCCTTTATCACATCTTCATCGGAAAACTTGAGATATTTCAACTCTTTCACCATAAAACTCACACTCGCTATTCTTGTGCTGATTTTAACACATCCTTAATTTCCCTAAGAACTTCAATAATATCGTCAAGCTCTTCAAGAGTTGCCCTCTGATGCGCCCGCAAAAGGTTTAGCTTTTCCCTTTCTGATAGTTTAAGCGTTTCAGATGGTACTTCTTCGCTTCCTATAGCAATACCAATAATAGCTAAGATGCCGGCAACTATTAGGGATAATAGCGCTATGAGTCCAGCAACAATAACGTTGAATCCATAAAATACTGAGAAGTAGATGCAAACAGTAGGCACTCCAAACCCGATTAGGATTATGCATAAGGCGGTTAAAAATGAAGTTCTAACCATTATTTCATCTCCTCCTTCTTTTTAAAAAGTCTATGAATTTCTATGGGAGTTAGAACGATTTTGAAATCTGAAGGGGCATAATATTTTACTGTTGGAAGCCCTTCCACCTTTTTCTCTTCTCTTATTTCTTTCACTAAACCAAGCTTTTTCAAGCCATCAAGGTGAAGATAAGCCAGCGGATAGGGAAGACTAAGCTCCTTTGCCAAAACGTAGACATTTTTGGGTTTTTCATAAAGTGAGGCAACCATTTTCAATCTTACAGGATTTGCCAACGCTTTCAATATTTTCACCATTTCTCTGCTTTTATTTTCATTCAAAGAGTTCTCCTCAACAGCAGTAAAGCATATATAAAAAATTTCTTATATATAAGCTTTTTCTGATACACTAAAAGTAATCTCTTCTAATACTTAAAATTCTAAACCCAGCATAAGGCTGAAGAAAGGGGATATCTGCTGTGGTTTTAAATTGCTCGCTACGAAGCCCCAATGAGATTTCTATAAACTCTTTTAGAGTTTGGTTGACAAACTCCCATGCGGGTCTTCCGTATGTAAGTCCCTTACAAGTAGAGTCGGCATAAATGAAAAACGTCTTTTCGCCAAAATCATATGCAGCCTCTTCTGCGTATCCAAAATCTGGCCTGCTCAAAATTTTAAATGGCCAGAGTTTGCATGCTTTTGGTTTCATATGTTGCAGTCCGCATATGTGCGTGTTTGAGAGGTTGTATAGGAAAATGCATGAGCCGTCGCTTCTTCTTTTTATAAACAGCTTATTTAAGCCTGAAACCGTTTTGTCTACGCCGTAATTGTTTACAATTTTTAGCCATTCCTGAAAGTTTAGAACGACACTGTAGGCTTTACAACATAAACCGCACGCTTTGCATTTCCAATCTGCGATATACTTCCATGGAACGAATAGCATCTTCTGCTTACTCGCCTCTTCAATAAAATTTCAAAACAATTTTCTTAAAATTATTTTGCAAAATTTTTCAGTTTTTCAACAAATTCTATGGGAAATTGTGTGG
>JASEJA010000033.1 GCA_030017755.1 Candidatus Bathyarchaeota archaeon | reverse complement strand
TGGTTGAAAGCGCAAGGGAGAAGCTAATAAAAGCAATATTTGAAGGCAGAGAAGTAATAGTTCAAAAGGAAGAATAGACTGAAATTACGTTTAGTCTGGGAATGGGCATGTTTTTGTTGGGCAACCACCAGCATACTCAGATTCTGCAGTAACGAATTGCCTTTCCCTGGTCTTTATTTCTCCTATGTATAAGACTTGTTCGGGTTTGCTTCCATACCTAAAAACGGTTACGCCCTTACATTTCAGCTTCGAAGCCAACTCGTAAACCATTCGCACATCTTCCACTGTGGCATCTGCTGACATGTTAACAGTTTTTGAAACGGCGTTGTCCGTGTACTTTTGGAAGGCAGCTTGCATCCGCACATGCCATTCTGGTTTAATGTCCAAGGCTGTGACGAAAACTTTCTTGACGTCTTCTGGTACTTCATCAATTTTTTGAACAGAACCCGTTTTCGCAATTTCCTCTAGGAGTTTGGCACTGTAAAATCCTCTCTCCTTTGCAGTCATCTCAAAAAGTGGATTAGTTTCGAAAAGTCTTGTTCCACCCAAAACGTTTCTTATGAAGGAGATGGCAAATATTGGTTCAATTCCTGAAGAGCATCCAGCGATTATGCTTATGCTTCCAGTTGGCGCTATCGTTGTGACTGTGGCGTTTCGCATAGCCTTATACTTGTCTTTCCAAATACTGTTTTCAAAATTTGGGAAAGACCCCCTTTCCTCGGCTATTTCCATAGATTTTTTATGCGCTTCTTCATCAATAAACTTCATAATTTTTCCAGCAAGCTCCAAAGCCTCTTCAGAATCGTAGCGAACTCCAAGCTTTATGAGCATGTCAGCAAATCCCATAACACCCAAACCAATCTTTCTATTCGCCCTCGTTATAGCCTCTATTTCTTTAAGAGGATACTTATTAGCGTCAATAACATTATCAAGAAAATGAACAGCATTCCGCACAGTTTCCCTCAACTTCTCCCAGTTTGCCTTCCCACCATCAACCATTCTTGAAAGGTTTATGGAACCCAAATTACAAGACTCATAAGGCAAAAGCGGCTGCTCCCCGCAAGGGTTGGTCGCCTCTATCCTTCCCACGGCTGGTGTTGGATTATGCCTATTAATCTCGTCTATGAAAATAACGCCGGGGTCTCCGCTCATCCAAGCAGATTTTATAATTAGGTTCCAAACGTTTTGGGCTTTAAGTTTTCTCACCTTTTCTTTATTTCTTGGGTTTATGAGCCAATATTCGCCTTCTTCTTGGAGGGTTTTCATGAAATCGTCTGTTACGGCAACTGATATGTTGAAGTTTGAAAGGAATCCCGGCTTTTGTTTTGAAGTTATAAATTCGATAATGTCTGGGTGGTCTATGCGTAGAATTCCCATCATGGCGCCTCTGCGTTTTCCACCAGCCTTTATCACTTCTGTGGCTGTGTCAAAAACACGCATAAAACTTACAGGACCAGAGGCTACGCCTTTTGTTGACCTTACAATGTCTCCGTTTGGTCTTAATCTGGAAAAGTCGAAGCCTACGCCGCCTCCGCTTTTTTCGATCAGGGCCATGTTTTTCACGGCTGTGAAAATGCTTTCTAAGGAATCTTCCACTGGTAAGACAAAGCATGCCGATAATTGACCTAGCTCTGTTCCAGCATTGAAGAGCGTTGGGGAGTTTGGAATAAACTCAAGCCTAGTCATCATCTCATAAAAAATCTTTTCACCTTCACTTGGGTCTTCGCCGTATAATTTGTCAACGTATGCTATTGCTTTGGCTATTCTCTCAAACATTTCAGCGGGAGTTTCTACAATCCTTTCCGTTTCATCTTTTAAGAGGTATCGCCTATTCAAAACTTCTAGGGCGTTAACTGTTAATTTTGGTTCTACAATTCCCAACTTTTCTTTTAGCTCTCTTATCTCGTCTTTCTTTTTCCTATAACTCGCATACTCCTCAGCAACTTTTTCGTAACTGTTTTTCCTTAAAACTTCAATGACGATGTCTTGGACGTCTTCAACTGATGGAATTTTTTCCCTAAATCTTTCTTCAAGAAGCTTAACAACTTCCTTTGTTAGGTTTTCCGCCCTTTCACCATTTTCAAGCTCTACAGCAATAAATGCTCTGTGAATCGCATCCTTGATTTTGGAAGAATCGAAATCAATAATTTTTCCGTCTCTCTTCCTTATTTTTGTAATTGACATGAACTGTGACCATTTCAAAATAAACAAATTTTAATATAAAAAGGTTGAATCCTAACGCGCTATTCCTTTTTCACAAACTGGCTTTTAGGTGCGCCGCAAACTGGGCAAACCCAATCCTCTGGCGCCAACGCAATTCTTCAAAGACTGGATAAGGCAAGAAAGGAAAATGCGGAAATAGACATTAAATCAACTCTAAAGGAACTTTCATTTAACATAGGAGGATATTTATTACATTCGCTTTTCTGGGGCAACTTGGCGCCCTCCGGCAAAGGCGGAAAAACCCAGCGGAGTCTTGGAAGAAGCCTTAAATGAAGAGTTTGGAAGTTTTGAAAGGTTCAAAAAAGAGTTTTCACAAACTGCTGTAAGCGTTGAAGGTTCTGGATGGGCAGCGTTAACCTTCTGCTAGCAAACTGGAAGACCAATAATAATGCAAATAGAAAAGCACAATGCTAACATTTATCCTATGTTTAGAATCCTCATGGTTCTGGACGTTTTTGAACATGCCTACTACATCGATTACAAGAACGATAGGGCAAAGTTTGTCGAAGCCTTCTGGAACATTGTCAACTGGGAAGAAGTAAACAAGCGTTTAGAAGAAACGCTAAAATAAACACTTATAGGCAAAAGTAAAACAGTGGGCGTTCAGTACCCTGCAGTGGTGGTGAAAAAGAAGAGTAAGCTAGTGATGCATTTTTATGGTGGAGTAATTTTTATTGCTTGTGCTGGACACGAAGTTTCACATGCAAGACACTGTATGCAATCTTTTTCTCGTGCCGGATCAGACTTCTTTTCAGAAGTTGGATGTCCAGGGGCATCCGCCCACTCAAAAACGCTGACGGGACAAACTTCTATGCAGACACCGTCTCCAGTGCATATATCCCAGTCAACCGCCACGTTTGTTCCGTGAATGCCAAGTTTTGTTGGAGGTTCAACGGGTCCCCAAACATTATGACCTTGATGTTGACTTACAACTTTCCGACTTTTTTGGAAATCTGGGTCTATTGGCAACAATCTCACCTAATTATAGGTTGAAGGATGAAAATATTAGCTTTTCTAATTTTAAAGCTTCTTATATAATAAATAGTTATATGGTGCACAAGATCTAATGAATGGTTGAGTTGAGAAGATGAACATTGTTAAGGTTCCAGGCAAAAACAAGAGCCATAAAGTTTTGGTTTATGCATTAAGCACATGCGCAGGGTGCAAATTAACAAAACAGTTTCTGAAAGAGAACGGAATTGAATATGAGTATGTCGATGTGGGCCTCAACAGTTACGAAGACAAAGAAAAAATCCGAAAAGATATTCTTGGGAGAGGTGGAAGTCTCAGCTATCCAGCAATAATAGATGACAAGATTCTGATTAATGGTTTCCGCAAAGACAAGCTAAAGGAGATTTTAGAAATTTAATAACAATTGAAAAAGTACGCCAAAGAGCAGAAAGTGACGCAAAAACTCGTGGCTACCACTTAAACCCAAACCAAGATTTCCTCAGAGACCTTCTTGAGGGACTAAAAAAGAATGAGGAAAGTTATGGTTATCCGTCATGCCCTTGCAGACTGGCTTCGGGAAAACTTGAGTTTGACAGAGACATAATATGTCCATGCGATTATCGAGATCCAGATGTTGAAGAGTTTGGTGCTTGCAACTGTGCACTTTATGTTAGGAAAAATGTTTTTGAGGGGAAAACTCCGCTTATGCCTGTTCCCGAACGTAGACCTTTAAAGAAGCAAGTTAGAGCTTATGGAAGAACTGTGGAAGCTTCTGTTGAAAAAACTTCAGAGGCGGTTGCAGTGGCTGTTAAAAAGTCTTCTGGGGTAAAGCTGAAACTTTGGTATTGCAAACAGTGCGGCTACGTCGTTTTCCGAGAAGATCCACCTACATTTGCCCCATCTGTAAGGCGAAAAGGGAAATGTTTGCCCCCATAGAAATATCAACAATCTTGAGCGGATAGGCTAAAAGCGTTTATCTCGTCACCTTAACTTCGATTTCTTTCCAGTCCTTTTTTACGCCTCTTAAGGAAGTTACTGCCCCAACAATTGTTCCAGTTAAGATTTTTGTGACAAACTCGTTTAAGCTTATTTCTTCGCCATCAACAACCAATTTTGCTTTCAAACATATCACCTACAACATTTCTGTTAAAGGGCAAGTAAAAAGTTCCGATAAACCTTCCATTTTAATGCTCACTAATCGCCTTCGGGTATCCTTTATCTTCCAGCTGAATTGTTGTGTGGTCTATCCCAAACTCCATGCGCAAAATTTTTATCAAATCAGAAAGAAGTTCCTCTTATCCGCATCCTTTCTCACCACAACATGACAGCTCATGCAGCACATCCTAGTTGGAGTGATACACCAAACATGGAGGTCATGAACTTCATTTACGCCTTCTTGTTCCATAATTCTCCGCTTCACAGCGTTCAAGTAAATGCCGTATGGGACTCCTTCAAGGAGAACGTTTATGGATTCTCTAACAAGTTTCCAGGAACTGTGTAAATGCAGTTTATGATAAGAACGCCTTCACGTCTAAACTCTTTGGTCACATCCGCCTCTTCTGGATAGTAGAGTATTTCGGCTGCTGGTTTTTCGTTGTAGTAAGCGATTTTTGCGCAGGATCCATAAGTGTTAAGCATTTCATGCAACCATTGCCTTTTAGCGCCATTCCTTGCTGATGGACTGGGTCGTTAAGCCTTTTAGAAGATCAAACGTAAATGAGGTCTTCTATGTTTAACTCTTGAAGATTTTCAATTCTTACTTTTTCCTGCATAGAGAGCTACCCTAAGCCTTTTTGCTCATTTCTTTTATAATTTCATCAACCGTCATTATTTTTGCATTGTAAACATATTCTAAATACTTCAACCCTTGCTCATGGTCTTCCTGCGTAAAAGATTCCACTCCATCGTTTGCTATTATTATGTTGTATCCTCTGAAGAAGGCGTCTGCCGCCGTGTGCCTTACGCATATGTGCGTGTGTAACCCGCCTAAAATGACTGTTTTGGCGCCTTCTCCGTTGTATAGACTTCTAAGCAGCGGGTCCAAACCCGTTTCATAAAAGCCACTATAGGTTCGTTTTTCAACAGTAAAATCCTTCTCTGTAGGCTTAAGTTCTGGAATAACTTCCGCTCCCTTTGTGCCTTTTATGGCGTGTTTTCCCCATCTTTGAACAACCTCAAAATCGTTGGGATAATGTGCATCATTACTATAAATGACGAGGACTCCATGCTTGCGGGCAGCCTCCACAAGCCTTTTAAGATTTGGAATTATATGCTTTGCTCTCTCACACTTTAAATCTCCAGTGACAAAATCATTCAGCATATCAATTATTATTACTGCACTTTTATTCAAGGATGCGATACCTTCGACAATTTTGATTATGCCTTACGTCATATTTAAGCTAATCATTTTGCTCTCTCTAAAGTGTAGAAGCCTTCTGTGAATTTCTCCGCTCCGCCCTTTTTCACTAAGACTGTGTCTTCTATGCGGACACCTCCAAAACCAATAATGTATGTACCTGGTTCTATTGTCACCACATTTCCAATTGCCAGCTTGTCCTTGCTTTCCGGATTTAGCGTTGGTGGTTCATGAACCTCTAAGCCTACGCCGTGACCTAGTCCGTGGACGAAATATTCTCCATATCCTGCCTTTTCTATGACTGTTCTTGCTACGTTGTCTATTTCTTTCGCTTTTGCTTTTGGCTTAACGGCTCGTACGGCTTTTTCTTGCGCCTCTTTGACGACTTCGTAAAGCTTAATTTGTTTTTGCGATGGTTTTCCAGCTACAAGGGTTCTTGTCATATCAGAACGGTAATACTTGTAAGCTGCTCCCACATCAACAACAACCAAGTCACCGTCCCTAATTTCTTTGTCTGTGCAGCCTCCGTGGGGATAGGCTGAACGAATACCAGAAGCCAAAATAGTTTCGAAGGATGTTCCCCAAGAGCCTCTTTTTCGCATGGCATATTCTATTTCTGCAGCTGCCTCAATTTCTTTTATGCCGGATCTAATTACTTCGTAGGCTGTTTTCATTCCCTCATTTGTTATTTTTCCAGCTTTGCGCATAAACTCAAGTTCTTCTTCATCTTTTACCTTGCGCAGTTCCCAGATGAGACTTCCTTTAACGCTTAGCTTAGTTTTGCCCCTCAATTCCTTTGCAAGTTTGCGGTAATTCTCAACATTTAGCGCATCTATGGCTAACTTTTTTATTTTGAATGCCTTCGCTTGTTCTGCAATTTTTGCCATCAAATTTTCGTTGCGCTTCACCAATTCAACCTTAAAACCTTTAGCTTCAGCTTTCGCTTGTTCATAGTTGACATTGTAAACATAGGCTTTGTTCTCACCAATTTTTGGTATTAGCAAACATGCCAATCCTGGGCAATGGGAAAAATACAAAGCGTTAATTTCATTTGCAATCAAAAATCCATCGAAGCCTTTTTCTTCAAAAGCTTTCTGTTTTAAAGCTTCTATCCTATTCATTCATTTCACTTTCCAGAAACCAATCATAGATCAATGTTTAGTTTAAAATCTTTTGCAAAGGAGTTGGCTTTTATCCGCCGCTAACTATGGGGAGTAAAGCCACGTGGTCTCCGTTTTTAAGTTTTGTTTTTATGCCATCGAGTTGGTTGAGCAGGTAACCGTTCACTGTTATTATGTAGTTTGTTTTTACGTCTTTGCCCTTTGGTTCGTAAAAAGCCTTTTGAAAGGGGCCACCATATTTTTCAGAAAGCTCGCTTAGTAAGTCTGCTATGGAAGAGTCTTCTTTAATTTCTATTTCTTCCTCTCGACCACTTTTGATAATGTTTCTTACGTGGCCGAAGTATTCCACTTTGACCTTCACTGGTGAAACCCCGAAGGCTTCTATAATATCATGGTTCAAACTCATTAATATAATCATTTTCACCATTTTAATCACTAAATTAACATCGGTTATGCTACTAACATTTTCACGCCTTTAGGAAGTTTATATATGAAAGAGGAAGTTTCAGTTTCCGAAGGGTTGAAGCATTTTCCCATAAAGACCAGTTTATTTAGTTTCCATGGAACATAAAGGCAAAAAGAACATCATAACCATTGGCATGTTCGCCTTCTTCTCTGGAAAACCAACCCTTGTTGGCATTGGCATAGCCCCTTCTAGATACTCTTATGAACTTATCCGCCAAAGCAAAGAGTATGTAGTTAATGCGGTTGACGAAAGCCTTATTGAGATACTAAACGCATTTTTCTGAGAGACGACACTCGGATTTTGAATATCCCGAAAATGTTCGTTTCAAATGCGAAAAATGTGCTATATGCTGCTGTGACGCTAAAGAAAGGATTAGGCATGTTCTTCTTTTGGAGGTAGAAGCCAGACGCATAGCAATGAAAACTTCAAAAATATTGAGGAGTTCGCCGAAAAAGTTGAAAATGCTCAACCTTACGTTTTATCAGATGAGAAAAAACGCTGAGGGAAAATGTGTATTCCTTGAAGACACTTTATGCTCCATTTACCAGATAAGACCGTTAATATGCAAATTCTATCCCTTCCAACTTAAAAAAATAAAAATGGCGGATTCGAGTTCACCTATACAAATGAGTATCCAAAATTGGTAGAGGACCAAAACTAAAAAAGAGGTTTTTTGAAAAGCTTTTTAGAGAATTCATAAAAATTAGGAGAGAAAATTCTTCTCATTGACAATTCTTTTATGTTCCTCAAGCAGTCTAGTTTTAGGTGGCGTCAATGTTGTTTAACGGGCAAACGCTGGAAGAAATCAATAAACGGAAAAAGAAATGGGAGAAAGAAACTGTATCAAAAAGCCTTGAAAAGCTTCCGGAAAGGGCTGAGTTCTCAACAAGATCTGGTATTCTAATAAGTAGAATTTACACGCCACTTGATATTGCGAAACTTGACTATTTGAGGGATTTGGGGTTTCCAGGAGAATATCCCTTTATACGTGGTGTTTATCCAACCATGTACAGGGCTAGATTATGGACTATGAGGCAATATGCGGGTTTTGGCACGGCTGAGCAAACAAATCAGCGCTTCAAATATTTACTTCAGCAAGGTCAAAGAGGGTTAAGTGTGGCTTTTGACTTTCCAACACAGGTTGGTTATGACTGTGACCATCCCATGGCGCATGGCGAAGTTGGGCGTGCTGGGGTAAGCGTTAGCACATTAAGAGATATGGAGATTGTCTTCGACGGAATTCCCTTAAAAGAAATTACCACATCCATGACTATTAACGCTCCGGCGACAGTTTTACTTGCCATGTACATTGCCGTTGGACAAAAACAAGGCGCTGAACCATCACAGTTGGGCGGAACAGTGCAGAATGACATTTTAAAGGAGTATGCAGCCAGAGGCATGTACATTTTTCCGCCTAAACCCTCCATGCGTTTAGTCACAGACATATTCGAGTATTGTTCTCAGTATATGCCTCAATGGAACACCATAAGCGTAAGCGGTTACCACATCCGCGAGGCTGGAGCAACAGCGGTTCAAGAAGTAGCCTTCACATTGGCAAATGCCATCGCCTATGTACAAGCAGCCATTGGTAGAGGGTTAGACCTAGACAGGTTTGCGGGCAGATTGTCCTTCTTTTTTGCAGCGCACAACAACTTTTTCGAAGAAATAGCCAAATTTAGGGCTGCAAGAAGGTTGTGGGCTAAAATAATGCGGGAACGCTTTAAAGCCAAAAACCCCGCATCGTGGATGTTGCGTTTTCACACGCAAACTTCTGGTGTTTCTCTAACAGCCCAGCAACCTTATAATAACATTGTTAGGGTTGCCCTTCAAGCTTTGGCTGCTGTTTTGGGTGGAACTCAGTCTTTGCATACAAACTCTTTTAATGAGGCTTATGCTTTACCAAGCGAGCAAGCCGTGACTGTTGCGCTTAGAACTCAGCAGATAATAGCTTACGAAAGTGGGGTGACGGAAACCATAGACCCGCTTGCAGGCTCATATTATGTGGAGTATTTGACAAACGAAATAGAAGAGAAGGCAGCAAAATACATTGAGCAGATTGATGAAATGGGAGGGGCTGTCGCCGCCATTGAGAAGGGTTTTATGCAAAAAGAGATTGTGGAAAGTGCTTATCGCTTCCAAAGAGAGGTGGAAACAAAGAAGCGCATAGTTGTTGGAATAAACGAGTTTGTAGCGCAAGGGGAAACGCCGATAAAAATTTTGCAGATAGACCCAGAAATAGAGAAAAAGCTTGTTAAACGCTTAAAGCAAATAAAACAGCAGAGAAAACAAACAAAAGTCAAAGAAACGCTGGATAAGTTGCGCTTGGCTGCTGAAAAAGAAAATGTGAATCTTATGCCATTCATAATTCAAGCAGTAAAAGAATACGCAACCATAGGGGAAATATGCGACACTCTGCGGGAGGTTTTCGGCGAGTATAAACCGCCTTCCATTTTCTAAATAATGACGAAAAGGGCTTCGCCTTCGTTGACCGAAGAACCTTCAGAAACAAGTATTTCTTGAACAATCCCACTTTTGGGGGCTGCAATCTCATTTTCCATTTTCATAGCTTCAAGAATGCAAAGAACCTGTCCAGCTTTCACCTGTTCTCCCTTTTTGACTTTTATTGAAAGAATTTTTCCTGTCATGGGCGCAGTTACAGCTCCTTCCAATGTCGGTTTTGGTTCTACTGGTCTTATTGTAGGCGTTACTGTGGTGGGTTCAAAAGTCGTTAGTGTGGGTTTTCTTGTTGGTGTTTTGACTTCAGCCTTAAAAACTGCCTCTTCAACTCTAACTGAAAAAAGCTCTTCTCTTTTTAGTTCGGGCAAGTTTACCTGATATTTCTCGTCATCAATTTTTATTGAAAAACCCTTTTCTAACTCAAGCTTTTGAGTCAGTAACTCCACTTTTAAAGGCTTTCCATCTATTTTGACTGTAAAAGCGTTCTCCCCAATTTTTGTTAACTCAATTTTTCTTGGTTTGCCGTCAATGTAAACTTCGTAAACTGGCATTTTAAATACCATATTCCAAGCTTTTTCGTCCACCCAAAACCCAAGCGGATGCGACACCCTTTGCTCGTAGGGGTATTAACGCTTTGGTTTTTCCCAAACTTTTAATGTAGGTGGCAACAGCTACGGAGATTGCGGCAACATCCTCCAGTTCTGCGATTCTTTCCGTTGGAATTTCAGCCTTGACTTCTTCCTTTTTTGCTTTTCTTTTTTTAAAGAATTCTAAGGCTATTTGCGGAAAAAGTGCATACGTTATCTTGTCTTCTTCGCTTTCGATATAAGGTTTTACTTCTTCAGGTATTTTGTCAAGGGCGCTTTCTAAGAGGTCGGCTGGACGACAAGTTATGGGTTCTTCTTCTCCTATGATTTTCTTTTTAACTTCAGGGTCGATGGGGGCTGGCGGTCCTCCGTAAAAACCCTTCACATAATCCTTTACCTCTTTTGGCACTATGCTGTAGCGTTTACCAGAAATAACGTTAAAGACTGCTTGTGTACCTACAATCTGGCTTGTGGGCGTTACTAATGGAGGATATCCAAGCTCTTCTCTAACCTTTGGAACTTCTTCAAGAACCTCCTTTAACTTGTCAAGTGCATTTTGTTCCCTTAACTGTGCGAGGAGGTTTGAGAACATTCCGCCTGGTATTTGATGTACAATAATTGATGGGTCAACCCTTTCGGCTTTTTGGTCTATAAGCTTTAAAGGGTCATAATATTTCTCTCGCATTTCTCTGAAGTAATCTGCAATTTCGTTTAAAAGTTCCAAGTCAAGTCCCGGGTCATATGGCGTTCCCTTTAAGGCGGCTGCGACGGATTCTACTGGAGGTTGCGATGTTCCCCATGCTAATGGCGAAAAAGCTGTGTCTATTATGTCTACTCCAGCCTCGCAAGCGCGAAGATACGTCATCATAACCATGCCGCTTGTGCTGTGGCAGTGCAAGTGTACGGGTAGGCCTATCTCCTTTTTTAGTGCTGTTATGAGCTCGTAGGCTGGTTGAGGCGCAAGCATCCCAGCCATGTCTTTTATGCATATGGAATCGCAGTCAAGCTCTGCCAATTTTTTTGCAACTTTAACATAATACTGTGTTGTGTGGACTGGACTTATAGTGTAGCAAAGGGTGCCTTGGACATGTTTGCCCACTTTTTTAACGGTTTTTATGGCTACTTCCATGTTTCTTACATCGTTTAAGGCATCAAAAATCCGAAATATGTCTATACCATTTTCAGCCGCCTTCTCAACAAACTTTATTAAAACATCATCCGGATAATTGCGGTAACCAACAATGTTTTGTGCGCGCAACAACATCTGAAGCGGTGTGCGCCTAATATGGCGTTTTAGTTGGCGGATTCTTTCCCATGGGTCTTCGCCCAAATATCGGATACAAACGTCGAAGGTGGCGCCCCCCCACATTTCAAGTGAGAAAAAGCCAACTTGGTCGATTTTTTCGGCTATTGGAAGCATGGCGTCTGTGCGCATTCTTGTAGCCATCAAAGACTGGTGTGCATCTCTAAATGTTGTGTCGGTGATTTTAACTGGTTTCGAAACCATAAAGTGTCTAGCCCCTTTAGTATTTTTAGAGTTTGAAAGATGGTTAAGCTGCTATTAATTTGTAATGGTTAGTTTAAGTTCTTTTCAGATTATTTTGTGCCGTATTTCTTTTCAAGCCACTTAACAGCGAAATTAACGAATTCTGCAGCGTCAAAGAGGTATGACTGAGCTTCTCCAACCTTTCCAGAGCGCCCATTACCAGAAGCCAAAAATTCTTTTGGGATAGCCTCAAAATATTCTTCCACATTTGGCAAGACATTTCCACAAGTATCAAATTCCTCTACATCAACCCACACTTTTCTGCCGTCTTGCAAAATCGGCACTTTATAGCGTATAACCATCTTGTTTGGCACCTTAGCCAGATGTTCGGCATAATGCAAAAGTGTGATGGAACCAAAAGGAGCGCCTAAAAGCAAAATCTTACCTTTAGCTTCGCATAACTTGGCAAATGGTGAACCCGGCCCATACCCGTATTGAAGCGGATGATTTTCTGTTAGCCATTTTGCTTTTGCGCCAACGGCTACGCATGAAGC
>JASEJA010000032.1:8413-12364 GCA_030017755.1 Candidatus Bathyarchaeota archaeon | reverse complement strand
CCATTTCCTGAAATTCTCACACGGGCGCCGCAACAGTAGATTTCATGCACTCCTTTAACGTGCATCGCTTAACTCTCACAAAAACACGCGAATTATTTTTGTTGTTCTTTGTTCACCATTTCGTTAATTTGCTGCTCCATCATGTGTCCACGACAATAAACCAAAATCTTCTTTATACCGCTAACTTTCATCGCCGCATTTCTGACGTCCATGGCAAGCTTAAACGCTATAGGACAAAACGGGCTTGATGGAATAAACTCTACTCTAACAACGCCCGGCTCTTCTTCTCTCACTTCTTTAATCATGTGCATTTCAGCGAAGCTTAAACCAGTTTCTGGGTCTACTACTTTGCCGACAGCTTCCCGAACCTTATCTTCTAATTCGGTCAAACCTTTTCCACATCCATCTTGCGTTGATGAATAAAATAGAACGCTCCATATAAACTATTTATTCAAAACCTCAATTTCGCCCATTCTTTTGTTAAACATGCGCCAACTTAAAGCCATAGTTTTTGGATGCGAAGCTTTAACTTCATCCAACCGCGGAACAGCAGTGTTATGCGGTGCTTTTAGGACCGCTTCCGGATTATTGTAAGCTTCTTCGCAGATTTTTTGCATGGCATCAACGAATCTGTCAAGTTCTTCCTTCTCGAATGTTTCTGTTGGCTCAATCATTAATGCTTCTTCTACAATGAGCGGGAAGTATATCGTCGGTGCGTGGAATCCATAATCGAGAAGACGTTTTGCAATATTTAGGGCGGAAACTCCAGTTTCGCTTTTTAGGGGTTTTGCGCTGAAGACGCATTCGTGTTTTCTTGGTTTTCTGCTGTTGTAAGGGAGCGTTAAGCCCTTAACACCCTTAAGCTTATGCATTATGTAATTAGCATTCAAAACAGAAACTTCAGCTACCTCCTTTAACCCTTCAAAGCCCAAACTTAAAATGTAAGCGTAAGCCTTCAGAAGAACGGCAACATTTCCATAAAAACTGCGGATCTTCCCAATGCTATGGGGTTTATCATAGTCTAAACGATATTTTTCACCATCATAAGTTATGCGGGGAACAGGCAAAAACTCCGCCAACTCTTCTGAAACGCCAACTGGACCGGCTCCGGGTCCGCCTCCTCCATGTGGTGTAGCGAAGGTTTTGTGTATGTTTATGTGAACTATGTCGAATCCCATGTCGCCTGGTCTAACAATGCCCAAAAGTGGGTTTAGGTTTGCGCCATCATAGTAGAGCAGTCCCCCAGCTTCGTGGATGGTTTTGGCTATTTCTTCAATGTTTTTTTCGAAAATTCCAAGAGTGTTCGGGTTTGTAAGCATTAAGCCAGCAGTCTTTTCAGAAACAGCAGCCTTTAATGCTTCAAGGTTAACGCATCCCTCCTCATCTGATGGAACAACAACCACTTTAAAGCCAGCCATGGCTGCGCTTGCCGGATTTGTGCCATGGGCTGAGTCTGGAACTATGACTTCGCTTCTTTTTCCGTCTTCTCCGTTCATTTTGTGGTATGCTCGCATCAATAAAGTTCCTAAAAACTCGCCGTGGGCGCCAGCGGCTGGATGCAAACAAACCTCTTGTGTACCTGTTAACTCTGCAAGCCAACGTTCAAGCGCGTAGAGGATTTCAAGGATGCCTTGCACTGTGCTTTCGTCCTGGTATGGGTGGATCATAGCGATTGTCGGCAGATTAGCGAGTTGCTCGTTTATTTTTGGGTTGTATTTCATTGTGCAGCTTCCAAGCGGGTAAAAGCCAGAATCAACTCCAAAATTCATCTCTGACAAACGAATAAAGTGCCGTGTCACTTCAGCCTCGGAAAGTTCTGGAAGCCTAAGCGGGCTTGTGCGCTGCATGCTCTTTGGTATAAGCGTATCCGCTTCGCCTACAGCCTTCTTGATTTCTTCCTCCAATTTTGGTGGAATATGTCCTTTTCGCCCCTCCCTTCGAAGGTTGAAAATTATGGGTTCTTCCCAGCTTGCTTGTTTAAACATTGTTTTCATCCTCCAGTCAAAATTTCGCTTAAAGCCTCCGCTAAGCGGTCAATTTCTGCTTTTGAATGGATTTCAGTTACGCAGTAGAGGGCTGTTTCGCCCAATTCTGGAAACTCTTTGGAAATATCTTTGCCTCCGTGAATTTTGCGCTGCAGAAGCCTTTTATGAATCTCTTTAACGCTTAACCCAGACTCATCAAAATTTATTGTAAACTCCTTAAAGTGTGATGACTCAAAGACTGGCGCTTTAACGCCGTCTATTTTTGAAAGTTGACGCATGGCATAATTAGCCTTACAAACAATTGTTTCGCCAAGCTCCTTTAAACCTTGAGGCCCAAGCAAAGCCATGTAGACAGCAGAGGCTACTGCGCATAGGGCTTCGTTGGAGCAAATGTTGGATGTGGCTTTCTCTCGTCTTATGTGTTGTTCTCTGGTCTGCAAAGCCATGCAAAAACCATGCCTATCATTGCTTAGGGTTGTTGTTAATCCAATTATGCGTCCTGGCATCTGCCTAACCAAACTCATGTCATCACGACAAGCGAATATTCCGAGAAGCGGACCGCCAAAATTCATAGAATTTCCCAATGGCTGCGCTTCTCCGATGACTATGTCTGCGCCATAATCGCCCGGCGGTTTCAAAATTCCCAGTGATATTGGGTCAACACCCACTATGAATAAAGTCCCATGAGAATGCGCCTCTTTGCCGATTTCTTCAGCTTGCTCTTCAATAAAGCCCAGATAAGAAGGGTTTTCAATGTAGACAGCAGCAGTTTTTTCAGAAACTTTCTTCCTTAAATCTTCAAGGCTTATTTGCCCACTTTCCTTATCATAGGCTAAATCTTCAACTTTTATTCCAACAGGTTCAGCATAAGTTTTAAGCGTTAAAGCCCTTTCCGAATGAATAATTCTTGGAATTAAAATTTCATTTCTCCCAGTAACGCGGGACGCCATCCTTGCTGCTTCGCCCAAAGCTGAAGCCCAATCGTACATGGAACAGTTGGCAACATCCATGTTTGTTAACTCGCAAATCATGCTCTGATACTCAAAAAGGTCTTGGAGCATTCCCTGAGAAACTTCTGGCTGATAAGGCGTGTAAGCGGTTAAGAATTCACTGCGTTGAACAATTTCCTTCACAACAGCTGGAACATAATGAGGCCAACATCCAGCACCCAAAAATATAGGCATGTCGTTGCATGTTTTGTTTTTTGAAAGTAAAGTTTCTACATGCCTTTTAACCTCGAACTCTGATAATGCAGATTGTGGAATATTTAGGTTTTTTTTTAACTTGTATTTTCCTGGAATATCCGCATAAAGCTCATCTATGTTTTTAATGCCAATTTCCCGTATCATCTCATTTTTTATTTTTTGCTGAGAATTTGGAATGTAAGGATGGTTATGCTTACCCAAAGGAGTTCACCGCTTAGAGTTAAACACTAAATTGCTCGACTTCTTTAAGCTTTTCAGCTCTTCGAAAGAGTTTCTAAGACAGCTTTTAGCAAAACTTCAGCGTTTTCCCTAACTGATTTTTCATAAAAGGCTTGGAGCCATCCCTTCTCTGTTAGAATATCTGAGATGACTTGCGCTGAGGCTGCTTCAACTTTTCTATACTTGGCAATGGCAAAAATTGCAGATGTTTCCATATTTACGGCTAAAACGCCGCTGTTCCTAAATCTGCGGAATTTGCCAAGTGTTTCTCTATAAACGCCATCAGTGGACCACACGCGACCCACAAAATGCTTGATTTTCCTTTCATTCAAACACTTAATTAACGTCTCTCTTAATCGTGGAGAAGATTCAACTTTTACTTCTGGTGGAAAGTAATGATGGGAAGTTCCTTCATCACGAATCGCCTCTGTTGCAACGACTATGTCTGCTGGTTTTAGAAATTCTTGTAAGCCTCCAGATACACCGACCTCAAATATTGTTTTTGCTCCGCAAGCGATCGCCTCTTCCAATGTAAAAGCGGC
>JASEJA010000032.1:0-8313 GCA_030017755.1 Candidatus Bathyarchaeota archaeon | reverse complement strand
ATGGGTTGCATATGGCTTTATCTTCGCTCAAATTCCTTCACCATTTAAATTAATATTGTATTCCTTTTGTTGTAACCATTTCCTCTGGATGCTTGACATCAACAATTTTGTTTACAAAATCTGCCCTATCCAAAAGTTCTTTTGGAGCAAACCTTCCAGTTAAAACAACATCAGTCTTTTTCGGAATTTTATCCAAGAATTCTAAAACATCCTTGACTTCTAAGAGCTTGCAATATAAAGCCAAGTTAATCTCGTCCAAAACAAGTAGGTGCGGCTTCTTCTCCCTAACGATTTTTTCGGCGAATTTTAGGGCTTTGTATGCTAGTTTTTTGTCTTCTTCGCCTAAATTGCTTAGTCCATGCCATCCCTTGCGTCCAAACTGGTAAATTTCATAGTATGGCGAAAGCATTTTGCGGATTTTGTATTCGCCAGTGTTTTTCCACCATTTTAAAAATTGAATTATGACAACTTTTCTTTTGTGTCCAACTGAGCGTAAGGCTAAGCCTAAGGCGTTTGTGGTTTTTCCAGCGCCAGTTCCAGTGTATAGGTAAATGTAGCCCATGCTTATTCTTTCCCATTTTATTTGTTATAAGTCTTAAATATGATTGTGCCTCATTTATCCTTCGGAGAAATACATGGCATACAACTATGAAGAGCTTCTGAAGAAAGCGCGGGCTCAAATACCTGAAGTCTATTCTAAAAAGGAAAGGCTGGAGATTCCAAGACTGAATGTTTCAGTTATTGGCATGCGCACAATAGTCCACAATTTCAAAGATATAGCAGACGCTTTGGGACGTGATCCTCAGCATTTATTGAAGTTTTTGACGCGGGAGTTGGCTACGGCTGCGACTTTGCAGGAGCAGAGGGCTATTTTTAAGGGGAAATTTTCTCAAGAAACTTTTAATAGGCTTTTGCAGCGTTATATGGAAAGCTTCATTGTGTGTCCCGTCTGCAAACGCCCAGACACAAAAATTGTTAAGGAGAAACGCCTATACTTTCTGGTGTGCGCGGCTTGCGGGGCAAAATCTCCGGTGCAACCACTATAAATGAGCGGTTAAAATTGGAAGTTTACATGAACCTTAGAAAAATTGGGAACAACGTGCTTTTAGCTATGTGTGATGCCGAAATATTAGGAAAAACATTACGCGAAGGAAAAATAGTTTTCACGGTTAAAGAGGAATTTTATAAAGGCGCAAAGGTCAGCGCTGAAGAAGCTGTTGAAATGATAGCCAACTGCACAATAGTGAACATGGTTGGCAAGAACATAGTTCAGAAAGCCATAGAAAAGGGGTATGTGCATCCAGAAGCCGTCCTAAACATTGAGGGAATTCCACACGCTCAAATAGTGAAAATCTAGAGATTTGGAAGTAGCATGCTTTTAAGGAAGGTTATAATACTTCATTTAAGAAAGCGTTTGAGGGGCTTGGTTGGGTAAAAAGAAAGTCCTGAGCGAAGAAGAATTAAGCGAAATGGTTTATCCTACGGCAAATGATGTTTTGGGCGTAGCCGTTAAACTTTTGGGTTTTGACCGTATGTTGGTTAAGTGTCAAGATGGGAATGAAAGGTTATGTCGTATTAGGGGTAAGATGAAGCGTCGGGTCTGGATAAGAGAAGGCGATGTGGTCCTTGTTTCTCCATGGGATTTTCAGTCTGACAAGCGGGGCGATTTGATTTGGCGTTACACAAAAGCCCAAGCAGAATTACTCAGAAAAAAGGGCTACTTAACAATTTAGTTTTGGCATGATGGTGAAAAACTGGTGTCTCATAGGAGAGTTATCGAGAAAAGGCTTCATAGAAAAGAAAAAGAGTATGAAACTGAACAGTTGATGAAGGAAAAGAGAAGCGAAGAATACGAAGTTTTGGAGGAAGTTTTTGACCGTTCAACCCTCATGGTCATATATGATTTTCTAAATAAAGGAACAATAGACGAAATTCATGGTGTTGTCAAAGCAGGAAAAGAATCAAGGGTTTACTGGGGAAAGGATAGAGAAGGAAACGAATTAGCCATAAAAATTTACTTAACAATCTCCGCTGAATTCCGCAAGGGCATGCTCAAATATATAGAAGGCGACCCAAGATTTAAAGGAGTTAGGCATGATACCCGCTCACTAATTTTTGCATGGGCCCAAAAAGAATTCAAAAACCTTGAACTGGCAACAGCCGCTAAAGTGCGCGTGCCAAAGCCTATAGCCGTAAAAAATAATGTGCTAATAATGGAGTTTATTGGAGAAAATGGCGTAAGCGCACTTTCAATGAAGGAACAAACGCCAAAAAATCCAGAAAAAACCTACCATATGCTTCTAACATATCTGGAAAGGCTTTATAATAAAGCTGAACTTGTCCACGGCGATCTAAGCGAATACAACATTATGATTTGGAAGGGGCGCCCAGTAATATTTGACATGTCACAGGCTGTTCCGCTTTCACATCCCATGGCAGACTTTCTCCTGAATAGGGATTTAGCCAATTTAAACAGATTTTTTGGAAGGTTAGGCGTGAACGTTCTTCCATTAGAAGAATGTTATAGGAGGGTTACGAAGAGTGGCAAGACCAAGCGTATTCCTTAAAATCCCAAAAGAGCGTGTGGGCGCTCTGATAGGTCCAGAGGGCAGAACCAAGAAAAGCATAGAGGAGAAGCTTTCTGTTGAACTTAAGATAGAAAGTGAAACAGGCGACGTTACGCTTATGCTTGCTGAAAATGCTAACGACCCATCATTGCTTTTTAAGGCAAAAGACATTGTAACAGCTATTGGAAGGGGTTTCTCTCCAGAACATGCCTTCCGTTTAATCCGTGACGAAGAATCCATAGTGGATGTTATAGATTTGCGGACAATCTTTGGAAGGTCAGAGTCAGACATAAAGCGCATAAAGGGGCGAATAATTGGGATGAATGGAAAAACCCGCAAAATAATAGAAGAGTTGACAGACGCCAACATATGCATTTATGGACACACAGTAAGCATAATCGGAAACATCGAACAAGCCCAAGCGGCAAGAGAAGCAATCCAAATGCTCATAAACGGAAGCCAACACAGCACTGTGTATAGGTTTCTCCACAAAAAAAGAAGAGAGCTTAAAAAGAAAATGCTAGAATTATGGGAAAAACCACCAGAAGAGTAGCGGAAATGGCGAGCTCTTCGCACTCAAGATCCCAATCATTTTGGTTCAGCGGGGCCAGAGTCGTCATCGCTTCGCCATAAAGGTCTAATACTTTCTAAAATAAAAGGCTTATAGTTATCGTGCACGTTGAAGGTTGGCGCGTCTCACAGCGTCGAATATTAATCCCGCACCCACTCCAAACAGGGCAATCCAAGCAAATGTTCCCAAAGCCTACATCAACACAACATCAATTATGCTTTCTTTTTGTATAACCGTTAACTCTCTCAGCAACACATTCACCGGGGTAAACAATATTATAATCCATGGAAGTGCCACAAGGTTGGAAGTATATTTCCAACCTTTCTTAAATGCGATTAGCCTTAAACGGAAGAACCAGTAAAACATCATAAGGCTGGACGCTATTAACCCCACGATTGATCCAGTAAACATCCATAATGAAGCCATAAGCAAACACTTTTTAAGGCTTTGTCATGAAAAGTTTAATTGTTTCTCGGATAAAAGTTTATAGCTCCTAGGTATGTGTTGGGCGGTTATGTTGAAGCATGTTCGTGTTGTTCCGTTGGCTGCTGAAAGTTTAGGTGTCCGCTCCATGTGCACTTTTGTTGAAACTCCTGATGTGCGCATTCTTTTGGATGCTGGGGTTTCGCTTTGTCCAAACCGTTTTGGTTTGCCTCCGCACCTGCTTGAGTTTAGGGCTATTAGTGAAGCCCGCAAGCGAATTGTAGAAGCCGCCAAAAAGGCTGAAATTGTAACTTTAAGCCATTATCATTTTGATCATCACACGCCTTCTTATGAGGATTGGCTTTGCAACTGGACAGCCAAAGATGAAACTGCAAGGCAAATTTACGAGGGAAAAACTGTTTTAATTAAAAATCCTAAAGAGAAAATCAACTTCAGCCAAAGGCGGAGGGGGTGGATTTTCCAGAAAACAGGCGGCAAATACGCTGAAAAGCTTGAGGTTGCGGATGGAAAAACCTTCCTTTTGGGAAAAGCCACTTTGGTTAGGTTTTCAGAACCAGTTTTTCATGGACCAGAAAACTCAGCTTTAGGATGGATTTTGATGGCGACTATAGAATATGAGGGTGAAAAGTTCATGTTTGCTCCAGACGTTCAAGGACCAATGGCATCGCAAACACTCAAAATAATCGTCAATGAAAAACCTCAACTGCTAATGATTGGTGGACCGCCATTGTATTTGGCTAGATTCAAGGTTGACGAGAAACAAATTCAAACTGGAATGAAAAATTTGGAAAAAGTTGTAGAAGCTTCGCGGATGGTTATTTTGGAACATCACATTTTAAGAGATGAAAAATGGCGAGAAAAAGCAAAGAGAGTTTTTGAAAAGGCTCAAGGAGTCGGATGCAAAGTTTTAACTGTAGCAGAATTCTTGAGGGAGGAAAATGCTTTCTTAGAAGCTCTTAGAAAAAGGCTTTACGTTGAAAGTCCGCCGTCAAGGGAATTTGAAAAGTGGATGAACTCAAGCATGACGGTTAAGAAGCGTGTTAAGCCGCCAATTTAATCATTTGACACACTTTTCCAATTTTGCTATGTCGCTCTTTAAGCGTTCAAGGCGTATCCCATAAAAAGGTGCAGAAATCCCCCGCTTATTCAATTTGAAGCGTAATTCTTCCATGAATATGCCTGAAATTTCTTTTACGCTACAACTTGGGCTTCCATCAACGCCTAAAACAATTTCCAGTTTTACTTCACAATCTACATATTCTCGTATTTGATTCGCAATTTCCTCTGCTATTTTTCTGCAGTATCCCCTAAATTTGGCGTTGTCATACTGCTCTCTGGTTTTTGGTTTTCTCAAAACACCAGCATAGGCGAGTTCTGGACATGGCATCTGAATAATGCCTATTTCTTTGCTTACCAAAAATTCAATTATTTCGTTTATTATGCTTGACCTTTTTGCTAAGCCTATTGCTCTGGAATTTTGGTTCAGTAGGCAATGGGCAACTAAAGCAATTTTTCCACTTCTTTTATCTATGAACATTCCATTCACATTACGGAGAAACTATTTTTAATTGATCTTCTCTTATGCGTTCAATCATATTCTCAACCATGTCTTCTCTTGTTGTGAGTCTGCCGATGACGTGGTGATTTCCATTGGTTATGGAGGCTATGACTTTTGTTACAAGGAAACCGTAGGTTTCTCGTCCGTAAAGGTGGGGGTTTGTGTTTATGACTGTTGTGTGGATTCCTTCACGTTTAATCATTTTCGCCACGGACATTACATCCTTCACAGCTAAGTCTTCGTATTCTCTAACAATTATTCGAACTTCTTCTATATGGCGAACCTCGCCAGTTTCAATGCTTCTTTTTAGGGGAACGTTTGCGCTTCCGTCCGTTATTATAACCATTACTGGTATTGTGGAAGAGTCTCTTCTTTTGGCTTCTTTCAAAACTTCCCAAGCCTTTAACATGCCAGCAGCTAATGGCGTATAACCGCTTATACGCAAATTCAACAGCTTATTAGCTACAACCCTAAGATTTGTTATGGGATGTTGAACAACAACAGCGCTTGTTCCTTTTAAAGCCACAATCCCAACCTTGTCCCTAAATCTGTAGGCATTGCCATGAAGCTTAAGCAAAGCCTCCTTAACAGCCTCAAGATTTAGAAGCATAGACCCGCTGAGGTCAACAACAAAAATCATCGTCAAAGGCGCCTTATAAGACCTAAGCTTTTCTCGTATATCTTGAAGGCAAATTTTTAAGGCTGTTTCTAAAGGCTTTTCTCGATTCCTCTGTTTCCGTGCTGCCTGACGAATGGTTGCTGGAAAATGGACATCTATGGGTTTTCCTTTGGGAAATTTCCATCCGTAAGGCTTACCTTTATGAAGGGTTGTTATCGCTTGGGCATGCCTCCCAGCGTAAACACCTCGCTTCCTAGCTTTGATTTTTCCCATCTTTAGAAAAAAGCTGGAGGGAGAAACCACTTTTCTCTCTAAACTGCTAATTATTGGAAAACCCTTAGAAACTTCTGATGCTTTAGCTGCGTCGCTAACTGTTGGAATTCCCTTCAAATCTCTCTTTTTCTTTTCAACTTTTTCCTCGTATGTTTCGCCACGCAGCCTATCCGAACCTTTTTGAAAGCCTCCGCTCATAGGAGCATTTTTAGGACTTCTTTTCAGCCTCTTTCCAAATCCGAAGATTACTCCGCCAAAAAGCCTATTCATGAAAAAAAGAAGGCTTGCATGTTTTCTCTGTAGTTTTTTAAGAAAATTTTCTTTGTTAGCCTTCTCTTCTTCTTTCTCTGTTGCTTCCTTTTTAGCCCAGAAAACAGCCTTTCCCTTCAAAAATTTTCTTTTTTCACCCTCTTTTTTTGTCATTTCCCCTGTTTTTTCGAATTGAAAAACTTTTTTTACGGTTGCGGTGAAAACTTCCTTTATTTCTTGAGGCGTTGCCGGTTCTAGGAATCCACCTTCTCTTGTTCTGTGGCTTAGGGCAAGTTCAGCCGCAACCAAAACATCGTCTAAGGTTACTTCCTTCCTATTTTCAAAGGCTGCAAGGGCTGCGGCTGCTTTAGCAATTACTATGTCTGGACGTAAACCGTCAACCTTCAGGTCAAGGCAGGCTTTGCATATGCCTTCTAAGAGATTTTCTGGAACAACCACTTCTTTTAGCACATCTTTTGCCTTTGCTATTCTTTCTCGCAATTCTTCTTGCAGTGGTTCAAATTTTTGATAGAATTTTTCTGGGTCAGCCTCAAACTCCATATTTCTCTTGACAATTTCCATTCTATCTTCAATAGATGCTATTCTATCCACAGTAACCGAAAGCGGAAATCGATCTAGAAGTTGCGGTCTCAATTCTCCTTCTTCTGGGTTCATTGTTCCAATGAAAATGAAGCGGGAAGGATGGCTTACAGATATGCCCTCCCTTTCAACAATGTTCCATCCCGTTGCTGCAGCATCCAATAAATCGTCTGCTATGTGGTCTGGAAGCAAATTAACCTCATCAACATACAATATATTTTGGTTTGCTTCGGCTAAGATTCCAGGCTCCAAGGCTTCTACGCCATGTTTTATGGCTTTTTCAACATCCAAACTTCCAATAACACGGTCTTCTGTGGCGCCCAATGGCAAGTCAACAACAACCATCTCCCTCTCCTCAACAGGCAGCTTTTCACCTTTCTTGTACCTTTCACTGCACCGCGGACACATGTTAGATGGATCGTGCGGGTTACAGTTGAAAGGGCAGTCTTTAACAACTAAAATTTTTGGAAGAATATCAGCCAAAGCCCTAACAATAGTGCTTTTTCCAGAACCCTTCGGACCCTTTATAAGGAGACCACCAATCTTGGGATTTATGGCATTCACTAAAATGGCTAGTTTAAGCTTATCCAAACCCACAATGGCCGAGAAAGGAAACACAAGCCTCTTTCTTTGAACGCTCAAGGTAATTTCCTTAAAATTAATAAAAATTTCAAACCTATTAGCCTTTACCATAAAAACAATCATCATGCCAAATTGAGGGCCGGGGCCGGGATTTGAACCCGGGCGCTAGGCTAACCGCCATGAACCTTATACATTCAGTCCACAGGCCTATAGGCTACCAGGCTACCTCACCCCGGCCACTTTGTGGGTTTTCTCTAATTTTTTGTTGTACTTGGGAATTATTTACGTTTACGGTAGAATGTGGAAAACCTAGAGGGTAGGGTCCGTATTGTTAACAGCCTTTGCCTTTATTGCGTTAATTCTCTCTTTCAAAATTCCAGAAAAAGCGAATGTAAACGAAGTTTATAAATACATGTCTAATAGAAAAACAAAACTGCAACAACTGCAAAATTTCTTGAAGGATTTTGAAAATGGAAAAAACTTTTATGGAAAACTACAGGAGCTATGTGACTAGTTTATGTTGTTTCTGTTTACTGTTCTGAAACGAAAAATAAGCGAATGGATAAATTTTATAATAAAAAGTTAAAAAACAGTTCCATACTAATAGGAAAAGCGTCAAAAGGTTTTAAAAGCTGCATGATTTTGTCTGTTGTTACAGTATGGAAAAAGCACGAAGCAAAATCTATTCAATGCTTATTAAGATAAGGGTAAACTTTTATGTTTCGCCCAAAACCTGAATGAGAACTGTTCTCCTTCTTGGGTAAACATCTGTTTCCACAAAAACGATGGATTGCCATGTTCCAAACTCCACCTTACCATCAATTACTGGCAATGTTTTGTCAGGTGGAAG
>JASEJA010000108.1 GCA_030017755.1 Candidatus Bathyarchaeota archaeon | reverse complement strand
AGAGAGTTCAAGAACATAGGTCAGTAGCTAAGCAAAAAAGCATAAAATAACGGAAGTGGATGGGAAGCAAATTGGTCAATATTTTCTTAGCCCTTGGTACTGAGCTTCAGTATTACTTTAGAGATAAAGTAGGTGGTGAAACTGTAAAGCCAAATTAACTTGCACAAAAGAAGAGGGTCTACAGCTAACCTTATGTTCTATTTACAATTCTGATGAGCTCTTTTGGTTGAGCAATTGTTTTGCCACATTTTTCGCATTTGGAAACTTGTAATGGTTTATATACGGTCAGTCAAGGAATAGCCCACACGCCGTCTGCTGCTTACGGCGGGTGAAGAGAAGCTTGCCTTTTGCAATAAGCTAAAAGCTCAAACCCAACAACGCCAACTATGTTGAAACCTGAAAATAAAAGAAATTCTGAAACATTTGTTTAATTAAAGAAAGCTTGAAAGCATTGGAACTTCGAGTTTACTGCCTTCATGGAATACGCAAAAAGCCGAAGCCTCATACAGAAAAAGTACACGGAAAAATTTAGAAAGTTTTTTGTAAGGAGAGTTCTTTTTACGCAAGGTTTGTGGTTTTGCGAATTATGGCTGCGTTTGTCCACAGAAGGGGCATTGCTCCGAGGCTATGGGGATTTCTCTGCCGCATTTGACACACTTTTTCATAAAGCTTTTAGGCGTTTCTGGAGCCCTTCTTTCTAAGGCTTCTTTGTTAGAGGAAGGCGCATGCCTCACAGCACCCCATGTTTGCCGAAGCCCAAAAGCCCAAATTATAAAGCCTATCAAGATAAAAATGAGCCCTACCGGGCCCAAAACTGGCGCTAAGAGCCCAGTAAGAGGTATCCACACCATCATGCCGAGAATCGCAATGACCGAATACTTCGTTCTGCCTTTTGGAGGAGGCACCCTCCACAAAAGGAATAGATGAATGAGCACTACTACTACGGGGGAAATTACGCCGAAGAAAAGGAGGGGAAACATCGGATACGCTTTGGTAAGGGCCTCAGAAATCACAGAAACCCAGATTAGAAGGAATAAAGCAAATATCAGCTCCTTAACGATTCTTGACCGCCACTTCACCCTTATTTGCCCCCTTAGGCGTATACGGTGACTTGGCTGGTTGAATGTTAAACGCAAACGTTAATACGCAAGCTAAAAGCAGTGCCAGCACCATTCCAGAAACAGCTTTCGTTAACATTTCCTTTCCATAAACCCTAAATAATCTGTTCTGCAAATAAAACTTACGAAAAATCTTCCATAGTTATTTTGCAGTTTGTGTGTGCGTGTGTGTGCACGCCTACTGCGTGGGTTGTTTAACAGTTTGCCGGGCGGTCTTCTCAAGGCGAAAAGAAGCCCAAAACAATGATAAAACAATGATGACAAAACACCCTCAGCTAACTAAACCCTCCCTTAAACTACTTAAATTCCATAACATTCTTCGCATAACCATTATAACTTTCATATTCCTCTCCCGTGACGGCTTTACTCTTCTGGGGGTGGTTTTGGCAGGTTCCATCCTTCCTCGCGTTTTCTCCATATGATTTCTCTT
>JASEJA010000031.1:11342-12622 GCA_030017755.1 Candidatus Bathyarchaeota archaeon | reverse complement strand
CAGGAGAAAATTCCTAACGGTTTTTGAAAGGGCGAAGCTATCACTTAAGGAACTTAACGATTTTTTAACAAAGGAGTATGTCAAAACCAAAAGTTTGGAAGAAACCTTTCAACTCATTGACAAGCTCCAAGCCTTAGAGGAAGAGCTTGCAAAATTGGGTGAACAGAAGAAAAATGTAGAAGCTGAAAGGGCTTTAATTGAGAAGGAAATTTCTGAAATTCAAAAGAGAATGGATGAATTGAAAAGTAAGGGAGGAATAAGTCAGCTAAGTCAACTGGATTTGGAAATAGAAGCCCTAAATGTTGAACTCAAACATAATTTTCAGCATCTTCAAAAACCCTTCATAAAACTTCAATCCTTAGCGCTTCACGGTGAAGGAAGCGGTTTAACCCCGGAAGAAATCAATAAGCTTAATCAGTATTTAGAGAAACCACTTGAAGCGCTCTCCGCAGAAGAGGCTGGCTATCCGCTTCTAAAGCAGATTCTCCAGAAGTTAACCAACGCAATAACTAGTGGAAAGCTTAAACTGAAATCGGATAAGATGCGAAAGGCTGAGCAAGCCATAAACAACATTCTTAACAAGAATTCGTTAGCGGGTTTACATCAAAAATGCATTAATATGATGCTTCAGAAAAAGCAACTTTCTACATCAGCAGAGGTGGCAGAAACCAGAAGTGGCTTGTTGAAACTTCAAGAAAACCTTGAAAAGCTTGAGCAGAAAAAGCGAGCTTTAGAATCTGAAGAAATCCGTTTAAAACAAACAATTAATGCTACTCTAGAAAAAATGCGCAGTCACAAGAATCAAATAGAAAAGAATATTTTCGATTTTGCTGGAAAAAAGGTTCGCATTGGATAATTTGAGGATTAATTTTGCAAGCCAATCTTTCAGAAATTGTCAAAGAAGCCTTAGAAATCCAATGTGATGGTTTTGTCAAACTGGTTGAAGACGCCGCACATTTGCTTTCTAAAGAAAATGGGAAGGTTGGAAACCTAAACATTATTGGAAGGCTAATTCGCATAAAACCTCAAGGTGAAGCCTTAATAGTTGGCGACTTACACGGAGATTTAGAAAGCCTAATCCAAATCCTTAAAGAAAGCAATTTCCTGCAAAAAATGAACCAAAACCACGATGCGTTCCTCATTTTTTTGGGCGATTACGGTGACAGAGGAGAATACTCAAAAGAAGTTTACTACACGGTTTTAAAGTTGAAAATGCTGTTTCCAGAACAAGTGGTTTTGATGCGTGGAAACCATGAAGGTCCAGAAGACCTTTTGGCTTC
>JASEJA010000031.1:0-11242 GCA_030017755.1 Candidatus Bathyarchaeota archaeon | reverse complement strand
GCCTTGCATGGAAGGCTACAAAATAAACCACAAAGGAAAAATCCTAACACTTTTCTCGCGTAAAGGCTCACCATACTTTAACACTTACGGTGCCTACCTAAAAATTGACATTTCACAAAAATTTGAAAACGCAGAACAATTAGCTTCATGCATTCAAAAATTTTAGCATATCAATGATAAACGCCAAATTTTTAAGCATTTAAATAGAAATGCAAAACAATTGTGAGGGTGTTACAAATTGAATGTTGGGAAACCTTCGTGTGAATTATCCGTCAGTGAAATCTTTTCTCTAACTTTCAACCTTTATCTTTCTAATTTCTCACAGTTTTTCCTGCCTTTTCTAATTTCAGGAATAATAACTGGCATATCCACCTATATGATAATGTCGTCTTTTCCACTTCTAACCCCTCCAAGCGCATACGCTTCTCAATTAATTTCGTGGTTCTTTAATTTCGTTTCAACTTTAATTACAATAATGGTCTTATTGGGTCTCGTGACGTGGATTGTGGGTACAATAACTGCGAGCATTGTTATTAAGTGTGCTTCTGACCAAATAGAAAAAGGTGCTTCAAGCATCAGCACCAGCTTTAACTTTGTAATATCCAAACTTCCCTCATTACTGATTGCCCAGCTTGTTTCCGGAATTTTGACAGCGATAGGACTGTTTCTTTTCCTAGTTCCCGGCATAATTATCGCCATAATGTTTTCATTGATACTTCCTGTAATCGTTGTTGAGCAAAAAGGTGCCTTTGAAAGTTTGGGAAGAAGCAAGAAACTTGTAAGTAATCGTTGGCTGAAAACCTTTGCTCTTATGCTAGTTGTAGGCATAATTGTTATCATTGTCAACCTTATTACGAATGCAGTTGCGACGCCTTTCATCGTTATTCATCCAATAGTTACTACACTCGTTACAAACATAATATCTGCCTTAATAAGCCCAATTTCTCCAATTGCGATAACCTACTTGTATTATGCGATGGTTGCCCGAGAAATTCCGCCGCTCCCACCACCCCCCATTTTAAGACAATTAACGAAACATATGCTTGTTTCGCGAGGGGTGCTTGAAATCGCTTGAGGTTTAAATTTGAGAAGTTTGAGAATAGAGAGTGAGGCAATTATGTTTATTAGAGATTTCGAGATAGGGGATATTGATCAGATCGTTGAGATTCTTAGGCTTAATAATCAGTATGATTTTCCTGAAGTGGATGGACCAGAAGCCATGAAGAGGCTTAAGCAGTGCAGCGCCGTTGTCTTTCTTGTATGCGAGATTGATAACAAGGTTGTTGGGGTTGTCAAAGGCACTTATGATGGTTCAAGGGCAATGATACATCAGCTTTCCGTCCACCCTCATTATCAAAGGCAAGGCATAGGAACAGCGCTTGTAAAGGAGATTGTGAAAAGGTTTCAGCGGAGGGGTGCTTCCACAGTATCAGCAACTGTCACGGAAGAAAGCCTGCCTTTCTGGCAAAAGGCAGGCTTCAAAAAGACTAAAGCTTTCCTCGTGGGAAACTGGTGATTTAAGTGAGTAGAATTGTGTTGACGGCAATATTATCAGAAATGAATGTTATGTTAAGTGAGATTGAAATTGAACAGTTATATCGCGAGCTAATCGTCTACTTTGGGCTTATAGGCGCCGTGGACACATGTCAAGCCATAGAAAACGCTTGGAAAGACCCGTACAACCGTCAACAAATAGAAGAGTTCATAAAAGCTTGGCTTAGGCGAAGGCGTAAGAGGGAAGAGGAAACCTTGGCGGGAGTGGTTTAGGCTTAACGCATTTGTCACACGGAAACTTTAAGAGCAAAATTTCATAGCATTTTCACGGTTGAAAGCAAAAGAAGGTTCAGCTTTTGAAAATCGGAATTGTAACAAGAAACAGAAATTCTTGGAGCTCCATACAGCTCAGAAAAGCCCTAACAAAACGCAAAATCCCCCATGTATGCTTCAGTTTTCCACAACTCGCCGCCCGCATTGGATATAAGCCATACCTACAAGTGGGCGACGCCAAAATCCTCGAAGATTTAGATGCCCTAATAATCCGTCCCATTGGGCGGGGTTCACTTGAAGAGATAGTTTTTAGAATGGACATGCTTTATAGGCTTCAACGTTTAGGCTTTTACGTTATAAACCCACCTGAAGCCATTGAACACTGCGTTGATAAATATGATATTTTAGCGATTTTAGAAGAAAAAGGCATACCAGTGCCACGCACAGCAGTAACAGAAAATGTTGAGGAAGCTTTGAAGGCTTTTGATGATCTTGGAAGGGATGTTGTTGTTAAACCTCTTTTCGGTTCAAGAGGAATAGGCTCAACAAGGGTTAGGGACGCGGAAATTGCCTCAACAATTTTTAGAAACATAACCTTTTATCATGGCGTCATATACCTCCAAGAGTTTATTCATCACGGATTTTCTGACATTCGCGCCTTCATAGTTGGCGACAGTGTAGTTGCAGCCATGCGTCGTGTTGCAAACAACTGGAAAACAAATTATAGCCAAGGAGCCAGACCCGAACCAATCACGCTTGACAAGGCTATGGAGGATTTGGC
This sequence comes from Candidatus Bathyarchaeota archaeon, assembly GCA_030017755.1. Taxonomy (GTDB): domain Archaea; phylum Thermoproteota; class Bathyarchaeia; order Bathyarchaeales; family Bathycorpusculaceae; genus JASEJA01. The sequence goes on along the minus strand of JASEJA010000031.1, from coordinate 8,694 downwards.
TGTTAAATCAGCAAAACTTATAGACTGCAAAATTGCTGGCGTAGACATTCTTGAAAGCTCAAGAGGTCCATTGGTTGTTGAGGTTAACAGTCAACCAGGATGGAGGGGCTTGCAGTCTGTGGCTAAGGTTAACATTGCAGACGAAATTATAGATTTTGTGTTGTCTGAAGTTAGAAAATAATAGAGGAGGGTATTCAAAATGCGTGAGTTCGAAATAGTTAAAATTGACGTTTCAGCTCAAACAGCCAGCAAAGTGAAGGATTACGTGGCAGAAGAGAAACCACTTCACCTATTTCTTAACAAAGCTTATTACGCAACCATCCTTTGTTCTCCATCAAACCTAAAAGAATTAACGGTAGGACACTTACTCTCCGAAGGAATTCTGAAATCCTTTTATGAAATAGCAGAAGTAAAAATGAAAAATGAAGCATGCTATGTTAAAATTAAATCCCATGTGGACTTGGAAAAGCGATTGAAGCTTTCGAAGCATTTTTCTCGCATAATCACGTCAGCCTGCGGAAGCCCATATGCATATCCATTTTCTGGAAAAATTCCAAAAATCAATTCAAACTTAAAAGTGAAAGCAGAAACAATTCTAAACGGTGTAAAAAACTTAAATTTTATAGCAGAAACGTTTAGAAAAACTGGTGGGGTTCACGCTGCAGCCATATACAAAGACAATGGCGAACTTATAGCTTTCGCCGAGGATGTGGGACGCCATAACGCTGTTGATAAAGCCATAGGCATTGCAGCCCTAAACAAAACCGATTTCAGCCTATGTTTTCTCGCCTTAAGTGGAAGGTTAACAGGCGACATGGTTCTTAAAGCGGGAAGGGCTGGCTTACCAATAGTAGCCTCTTTGGCTGCAGCATTAGACTCTGGCATTGCAATTGCTAAAGATGTAGGCTTAACCCTAATAGGATTCGTACGCGGAAAACGAATGAACATATACACTTGCCCAGAAAGAATTCTTTTAAACTAATCAATTTTGACAACCAAATCCATAAAAGCAGCCAATCTATCAGTTAATTGCCTTTCTCTTAAGCTTATTCCAGTTCCCAAATCCTCTGCAAGTTTCGAGCCATAATATGCTGTGGCTAAAAAAGTTTTAGCTAACTGTACGCATTGCAAAACTGTTTTTAGCTCGCCTGAATGGAGATAAAGGGTTATATCATTTATCACAAGAACCCCAGTGGAGTTTCGGATAAAATTGTTAAATAATGGCTGCATGTTCCTCCTGTTCAATTCTGTATAGTGCAAAATTTGTTTGGGCGATTTTCCAGACAACCTAGGCGTGTAAACTTGTTTTGGCGAATAATATTTAACTTTGCCACCTATGCTCAAATAGTCTGTTAGTTTTCCGCCAAATTCGCCAACCCTTTTTGGAGCCAAATCAATAACACTTATTCTTTCAGAATTCACCAAATCCATTAATTCTTGAAGTAGTTGTGCTGCCAGCCTAGTTTTTCCAGAGCCAGCCTCCCCTAAAATTAGCACTTTCTTTCCAAGAATTTCTTTGCCATTCAACTGAACTTTTTGTTTATTTCTCTCCAAACAAAGTCTCCCTATTTATCCTAACCCTATTCAAAATTAGGAGAACTATGAATCCTATTATGCTTCCCGGAACACAACTTAAAGCCCACCAAAATCCAAACGTTAAAAATGCAAGTATTGGTCCCTCATTTTTTGTTAAATCTAAAAGGGTTGCTGAATAGCCTTGTGGTCCTATCAATGGGGCTATTAAGAAGAGGGCTAAAGGAGCGCCTATGAGTATTGTTCCTATTGGTTCTGTGAGGGCTGAAATTAAGGCTGTTTTTTCGCTTCTTTTTAGATATTTAAGCATCCAGTAGATTATGCCAACGACTATGCCGCCTGGTATACCACCTGGAAAAGCGTAGATTGTTCCCACACCCAACATGTATCTCATGACGCCTATTATAATTGCAGCTAATGCTGCCCAAAGTGGACCTACAAACACTCCAAGTATGGCGTTTATCATGTGCTGTGCTGGATACGCCTTTGTTCCAAAAGCGTAAAACCATGTGAATGGAGAAATGGCTGTTCCTAAGGCGGAAAAAACTATTACGAGGGCTAACTTTTTAATGTGAGCTTGATTCACCTTTTACTCTCCTTTGCAATTTTAACAGTAAACTCAGCTATTCGGTGAGCGCTTTCGCCAAAAACTACAATCATTGGTTCTTTTCCAATGTCGCCTTTATGGTAAATCACGTCTGGAGCCTTTCCAATTTTCTTTATGGCTTCCTTTACACCCCATGGTATGCTCATTCCCTCAACCTTTTTGATTTCCTCTGGCTCTTTCGTTCGGTCATAGAAAGAGATTGACATTTTATGCTTTTTCAAAGCTTTTAGAATTTTATCTGAAAATTTCAGGTTTATTGCCGCCCTCTTATTCTCGTCACATCTAACAATTTCAAGCAAGTATTTAGCTAAATGGCGAGAAGCGCCAAATTTTGGATTTCCAACCGCTCTAACGCCTTCCACAGTCTTTACAATTCTGCCTTCTATGGCGGCTACATCCTCAATACTTTCTGGATGGGGAATAGTCATGGCAACGTTCATGCCAACCTCTGGAACAAGCATCGCCACTTCAGAGTTTGATTCAAGCAAAGCCTTAGCCCTTTCCAGATTCTGCAGAACATAATATTTTGAGACTTCACGGTAAAGATGCGCCATAGGATTTACTGGACCATAACCTTTTCCAACTTTTAAGCCAAACCTTATGCTCAAAGTCACAATCTTTTTAGCATTCTCAACAGCTGTTGGAATATCCGCTTTTTTGGCGAGTTCTGCAGCGATAGCGGCGGAAAAGCTGCATCCCGTTCCATGAGTGGTTTTTGAATCAACCCTCGGTGAGCTAAACTTTCTAATTTTGCCTTCGTAATAGAGAATGTCTGTTACCATTTCGCCTTCTAAGTGTCCGCCCTTAATAACAACCGCCTTAGGTCCCATTTCAGAAATTTTCCTGGCTGCAATTTCAGCCTTCTTTAAATCTTTGATTTCCATTTCTGAAAGTTTTTCGGCCTCAAACTTGTTTGGAGTTAAAACTGTTGCTAAAGGCAGCAAGTGATTTTTTAAGGCGTCTATGGCTTCTGGCTTTAGTAGTTGCGCCCCAGACTTTGCAATCATAACTGGGTCAACAACCAATGGAAAATCGTATCTTGAAACTTCAGAAGTAACAATCTCTATTATTTCCCAAGTGTGAAGCATACCAGTTTTTCCAGCATCTATGCCAAAGTCTTCAGCCACAGCCCTAATCTGTTCGCGGATAATTTCGGGTTTTAAATCTTCAACAGCCTTGACGGAATAGGTGTTTTGGGCAGTAACCGAAGTGATTGCCGTTGTGCCGTGAACGCCTAAGGCTGCAAATGTTTTGAGGTCTGCTTGTATTCCAGCGCCTCCTCCAGAATCGCTTCCAGCAATCGTTATCGCCACTGGAATTTTGCCCTTAAACTTCCTTATTTCAAACATTTCAAATCCCCTTCTCTAAAACATAAAGCATAACAGCTGAAATTATGAAGGAGGGTATGCTTGAACCCCATGTTGTATAATTATAGAATATGAAGTATACAATTACTCCTACAATCCAAGAAATTATGGGTTTAACCCTTAAGCCCTTAGCTGTAGAATAAAATTCTTCTAGGCTATAGGCTCTTTTCCTGACTAGGTAAAAGTCCACGGCGAGAACGCCAAGTAAAGGCACAAAAACAGCTCCTATATATAATAGGAAACCTTCATAGGCTGATTGCCATTCAGTAGGCATCAAAGCTGCCAATAAAACGCTAACAACAGTTATTGCAGCAACAATCTTTAACTGTTTAGTTTTTGGCGAAATATTTTGTATGGAAACCGCTCCAGAATATATGTCCGCAAAACAATTATCAGTTTCATCCACCAAAAGCAGAGTTAAAGCTAAACCTCCAAAAGTTATAGAAGTTATTGAGTAAATTATGCTTTCTCCAGGATAAGCCAAAACCAGCAGAGCGCCCAAAGCATAAAACCAAGAGTTTGCGAAAGTATAACCAGAAAGAGTTCCTAAAAAGGCATCTTTTTGACTTTTTGAAAACCTATTATAATCTGATATTAGGGGCCACCATGAGATTGGCATTGCTATAACAAGGTCTAAGGCGAGTGGTATAGACAAAGAGCCATCTCCCGTCGATACTAAAAGTTGTGGGAATTTTGAAAGAACTATGTAGGTTATGTAGATGGCGGTTCCATAAGTGAACCATATGGCAAATTTTTCTAGCCAGTGTCTAACGACAACTAATGGTCCTCCAATGCACAGGAGAAAGCACCAAACTGCAAAAACTATAATCCAAAAGTGTAAAGTGTATGGACCTAAAAATGAGCCTGTAATACTTATGGCGGAGTTGGCCATTATTATTATTTCAAAGGATGCCCACCCAATAAGCTGAATCACATTAAGTATTGTGGGGACGAAAGAGCCTTTTAATCCCAAAACCGCCCTCAAACTCACCATTGTTGGTATACCATATTTGCTTCCCAAACCACCAGCCAAAGCCAGCATCAACGAACCAACAACAGAACCCAAAACTGCCACGATAACTGCTTCAACCAAAGACAAGCCAGGAACAAGCAAACCGCCAGCCTGAAGCACAAGCAAACCAACAGCCAAACTAGACCATAAAATAAAATAATCAAATAACCCTAAAATCTTCTTTTCCGCTGGTACTGGATCTGCTCCCCATTCCGGAGGCAGCTTAAATCCAAATTTCCTTTTACTCTCTTTCACGGTTTTCCCTCCGCCGGCATTATCCGGATCAGGTTCTAGGGGTCGACGGCTTTCAGCCGTCCTCTCAGCCGGGTCACAACCCAGCTCCCCCAAACCCCTTGGGTGGGGTAATTGTTATTTAGTTGTTAATAAGTATTCTGGATGATACTCTATAGTTTTGCTGTTTAACTTGTTCTTCCTCGCTTGCTTGTATGATTGTTCTGTAGGGAGGTTTAACGCTTCTCTTGTGATGATTTCCTCTGGATTCATTCCCCAAGCGCGATTATCTCTTTGAGGGCTTCAATTTTGCCAAGTTGCGTTTTTGGTTTTATGCTTAAGCCTGAAGCTGCGTAAATGTTGCGGAGGAACATTACGCCTTTAATTTGAATGTCGTGGTATGTGCTTATGGTGTGGCCCCATCATGTATTCAATATAGTTTCGGTCCACGCCTAAAGCGGCAAGTTAGGTTCTGAAAAACTTTCTTATGCTGTGAACTCTTATGTTGAAACGTCCATGTGTTTTCTCGGTTAAGAGTGCGCGCTTAGGTTTAGTATTTTTTTAAATTTAGCATGTTGCAAAGTCTTTCAGTAAATCAAAGAAACATTTGAGGAAGGCGTTCCCATACCCTGTGCAGAAAAAGAGGGAAAAGTGGTCATTTGGGTTTGTCCATTATGAGCATTCTACGGGCATGCCAGCGTGTGTCCATTCTTGCGCTGAGCCGTCGTATACTTTTACGTTGACGTATCCGAGCACTTCACGTAGCACAAAGTACGCGGTGCTTGCGTAACCTCCGACACCACAGTAGACAATTACCTCTTTCCATTTATTCTTGCCAACAACATCCTCAGCTAATCCCTTCAGTGTCCGATAATCTTTGTAGGTTATGTAATCATCTCCGATGTTCCAGAGCGACGGAGTAGGCAGATTCACAGCCATCGGAATGTGGCCGGGCTCGGTACACCACGGTTCTGTGTATAGGCAATTGTAAACTTCGGGGTCTCTGGCGTCAACAATTGTGGACTTGCCAATTGCGTCTGCAACGTAATTTATATTGACAAACATTCCCTTTCTCACGATGCCTTTATATGTTACTGGTTTCAGTGTAACAGGATCCGTTGATACGGGTTTTCCATCAGTTACCCATTTCTCGTATCCGCCGTCTAGAATGGCGACATTATTAACCCCAGCATATAGCAATGTTATAGCCACTCTAGTGGTGCCAGCTGTATTGTACAATTGGCAGAATTATGCGTGGAATCGGATTTATGCACATAGGAACATAGACACAAGCGCTAACATGTGAAGCCAGCATGGAAACAGCCAAAAAAGCCATAAGCACTGTTAAGGCTTTTTTAACCATGATTTTTCTCTTCCTCCCCTCTATTGTAAGTGATTTCATAGGTGAACTGGGTTAAAAAATTTGTTAAAAATTCTTCTAGAAAATTAGAATTTAACACAAAGATTCCATGTAGCCTTTAAAAGAAGCAGCTCGCAGGGCCTCACGGAAAACAGAAAAAGGAAGGGGGGATTTGAGTATATAGTTTCGTCCAGAAGGCTTTTTTAGTTGTATATTTATCTTTCCTAAAGTTAATGCCTATTGGGATGTTGCGCATGAAGCCTTTGCCTAAAGAATTCAATCCATTGGAAATTGAGAAGAAATGGCAAGAGAAGTGGGAGGAGATGGGTGTTTACCATTTTGACTGGAAAGATAAGAAGCGCCCAGTATTTAGCATTGATACCCCTCCACCCTATCCATCTGGCGAATTCCACATGGGTTTAGTCCTAAATTGGACGTACTTTGACATGGTAGCCCGTTACAAACGTATGAGAGGCTACAACGTTTATTTCCCTCAAGGGTGGGACTGCCATGGCTTACCTACAGAGGTTGAGGTTGAAAAGAAACATAAAATCAAGAAAACCGACTTGCCCCCAGACAAGTTTAGAAAACTCTGCGAAGAGCATGTGGAAGAGTATATTGGGCTGATGAAGGAAGCCATCACAAGATTGGGATGCTCAATAGACTGGACAACAGAGTACAAGACAATGGATCCTGACTATTGGAGGCGCACCCAACTCTCCTTTGTTCTACTATATAAAAAGGGCTTCATTTACCGTGGAAAGCATCCAGTGAACTGGTGTCCAAGATGTGAAACAGCCATAGCCGATGCCGAAGTTGAATATGGGACAAGGATTGCAAATTTGCATTTTATTAAGTTTAAACTCGAAGGCGGCGGTTTCCTAAAAATAGCTACAACAAGACCAGAGCTGATTCCAGCATGTGTAACAGTTGCCGTGAACCCGCATGATGAACGTTATAAACAGTACGTTGGCAAAAAGATTCATGTGCCAACAACAAACAGAACAGTCGAAATAATAACGGACGAGCTTGTGGAACCCGAATTCGGAACAGGCGTGGTTATGATATGCACCTATGGAGATAAGGCTGACGTAAAAAGCGTTGTGAAGCATAATTTGCCAGTCATAATGTGCATAGACGAGAAAGGGAGGATGACGGAGAATGCTGGAAAATATGCTGGATTAACCATTGAAGAGGCGAAGAAAACCATAATCGAAGATTTAAAAAATGATGGCATGCTAGAAAAAACCGAAACACTCACGCAGGAAGTTGGCGTTTGTTGGAGATGCCACACTCCAATAGAGATTCTTGAAAGAGAACAATGGTTCATGAAAACTCGAATTCTCACGGATAAGCTTGAAAAGAACGCTTTAGAGATTAAGTGGTATCCCGACTACATGAAACACCGCCTAATAAATTGGGCAAAATCCCTAGACTGGGACTGGGTAATATCCCGCCAAAGAGTTTTTGCAACACCCATACCAATATGGTACTGCCAAAACTGCGGCGAAACGATTCTAGCCGAACCAGAATGGCTGCCAATAGATCCAAAAATAGAAGATCCGAAAATTGCAGAATGCCCAAAATGCGGCTCCAAAAAATTTAAGCCTGAGAGAGACGTTTTGGACACGTGGTTTGATTCGTCAATAACATGCGCAGTTCATGCTGGTTGGCCCGACAAGAAGGACTGGAGGAGGCTTTTCCCAGCTGATATGCATCCCTCGGGCGTTGACATTATTCGCACATGGGCTTATTACTTGATGGTGAGACATCTCGCTTTATTCGATGAAAAACCTTATAAGAGTTGCCTAATCAACGGCATGGTTTTGGGAACAGACGGGCGGATGATGCATAAATCTTTAGGCAATTATGTGCCTTCCCTAGAGGTTTTTTCAAAATATGGCGCAGATGCAACAAGACAGTGGGCAGCTAGTGGTGGAGCAACGGGTTCGGATGTTCCATTCCGATGGGCTGATGTGGATTATGGTAGAAGATTTTTGACTAAGCTTTGGAATGCGGCGCGATTCACTAGCAGTCAAATAAGAGACTATGAAGCGAAGGAAAGTGGTGATTTGCAGCTTCTAGACAGATGGATTCTAAGCAAACTTGAAAAAGTTACGCAAAAAGTTACAGAAGCCTTAGAAAATTGCCAATTTAACATAGCCCTAGAGGAAATTCGCAACTTCACATGGCACATTTTCTGCGACCAATACATTGAAGCTGTGAAAGATAGGCTTTACAAGCCGGAATTTTATGGAGAAGAAAAGCGAAAGGCTGTGCAATTCACGCTATATACTGTTCTGTATCGCATAATTCAATTATTAGCTCCAATAACGCCTCATATAGCAGAGGAGATTTACCAAACAATTTATGCGGAGAATATAGGCCAAAAAAGCCTAGAACTAACTCCTTGGCCAGAAGCAAAACTGGAAAATGTGGACGAAGAGGCTGAGAGGAAGGGCGACTTAGTGATGGCGCTAATAACTGAGGTTAGAAGGGAAAAGGCTGAGAAGAGGAAACCCTTAAACTCGCCTATTAAACGGGTGAAAATTTATGCTGGAAAAAGCGAGTTTGCACGAATAAT
>JASEJA010000030.1 GCA_030017755.1 Candidatus Bathyarchaeota archaeon | reverse complement strand
AAGCTGTTAAAACCATAGCGCCGTATTTGGATGCTGCTACTGTGGATTTTAAGGGTGGCGGAGACCCAGATTTTTACAAGTCCTTTTCATCCGTCCCTTCCGTTGAGCCAATTTACGAAGCCTTGAAAGAGATGAAGCGGAATGGCATTCATATTGAAATAACAAATCTTGTTGTGCCAAAAATTGGAGATTCCATTGAAAGAATAAAGGATTTGGCAGCTTGGATAAGGGACAATCTTGGCAAGGACACGCCTTTCCACTTGTTACGTTTCCATCCGGATTATCAGTTGACAACAATTCCATCAACTTCCATTGAAGCTTTGGAGAAGGCTTATGTTGCTGCAAAGGAGGAAGGGTTAAACTATGTTTATATTGGTAATGTGCCTGGGCATCCTTCAGAAAACACTTATTGTCCAGGCTGCAACGAGTTGCTGATTAAACGCTTTAGTTTTGAGATTACAAGGTGGAACTTGACAAAGGATTTGCGCTGTCCGGTTTGCGGAAAAGAAATTCCAATTAAGGGTAAGCTTCATCCAAGCGGATACGCTTATCCATACGCCTTGTTTTAATATTTCTCTTAAATAAACTAAAATTGAGGGTTATGTGGAGACTACTTCGTCCAGATGCTATGGCAGTGCTTAATGACGAGATGGCGAGGAAAAGCCTAAGTAGATATTTCGCTGTTGTGCAAGACGAGAAGCCAGCAAAATTTTTGATAGCAAAAAAACTTGAAGCCGAATTCAGCGAAAACGATTCATTGGAAGAGCTTTGGCGAAAACATGCTAAACTTACAGAGGAATTCTACAAATTTCAAGAAAAAATTGATGCTGAAAAAGAAAGTTTGAAAGAAATGCCTACTCAAGAAAAATCTTACATTGACTTAAAAATCGATATAGCCAAAAAAATCCTTGCCAACTGCCATTTCTGCACCCGAAGATGCGGAGCGAATAGAGTTGAAGGCAACCTTGGTTTTTGCAGATGCGGTTCAGAAATTATGGTTTCAAGCATTTTTGAGCATGTCGGCGAGGAGCCGGAGCTTGTGCCTTCTGGAACAATTTTTACAATGGGCTGCACTATGCGCTGCAAACATTGCCAGAATTGGACAATTTCTCAGTGGATGGAGAAGGGCGAGGTTTACAAAACAGAAGATTTGGCTAAGGAAGTTGAAAACTTGCGTTTAAGTGGTTGCAGAAACGTTAACCTTGTAGGCGGAGAACCAACACCATGGCTAAAAGAATGGCTTGAAACTTTCAAACATGTAAACGTGAATATACCAGTGGTTTGGAACTCAAACACCTATTATAGCCCAGAAACAGCCCAACTTTTAGCTGGGTTCGCAGACGTTTACCTATTAGATTTTAAGTATGGACCCGGCGAATGTGCCGAGAAAATTTCCGAAGCACCAAATTACTGGGACGTTTGCACACGTAATCATTTGGAAGCAAAAAATTATGGCGAACTAATAATTCGCATACTGGTTTTGCCAGGTCATTTGGAATGCTGCACAAAACCAATCATAAACTGGATAGCTGAAAATCTGGGTGTAGAAGCACGGGTTAATGTGATGTTTCAGTATAGACCAGAATGGCGGGCATACGAGATTCCAGAACTGCGAAGAAGGCTTACCCGTGATGAGATGGAGAGGGCTGTTAGGTTGGCTAAAGAGGCAAAATTGAAAAATTTCATAACATAAAAGGCGAAAGCGAAAGCTATTTCTTAAGGGGGCATTCACTTGTAGAGCAGAAAGTGATTAAAATGCCCTATTGCCCAGAATGTGGAGGCGAAATGCAGTATATATTAGCCACCAAACATTATGTCTGTAAAAGCTGTGGGTTATCTGTGACACAACAAGAGTTGATGGAGCTAAGGGAAAACCTAAGGCCGACGTTTAAGACGAAGGAGGAAGAAGAGGAAAAGCGAAAAAAGGAATATTTGAAGTGGTGGCTAAGCAAGAAAAAATAGGCGCTATTCAACCGTTTTTAACAGTAAGTTAGCAAAGAGCATAAAAGTAAACAAATTCTATTTTTAATCGTCTAAAGGCGGAAAAGTGAACAAAATGGTTCAGCAAATAGAAATAATCTGTGTTGGCAATGAACTGTTAACTGGCAAAACATTAAACACAAACGCCCAATGGATTGCCAAACGTGCCACCTCCATGGGAATAGTGGTTAAGCGAATAATAGTTGTAAGTGATGACACCGACGAGATTGCTAATGCCATAAAGGAAGCCTTGCAGCGAAAGCCTCGGTTTCTAATAACAACAGGCGGTTTGGGACCAACCTTCGACGACAAAACTTTAGAGGGAATAGCCAAAGCCCTAAACCGCAGATTAGAAGTTAATGAGAAGGCTTTGAAAATGGTTAGGCAAAAATATGATGCTTATGCCAAGGCTGGGGGAATTGAAAGAGTGGAGTTGACACCGCCGAGAATAAAAATGGCGAAGCTTCCAGAAGGAGCGGAACCATTACCAAACCCTGTTGGAACCGCTCCAGGCGTAAGGATTGATGTTGAAAAAACATTTTTGATAGCGTTGCCTGGTGTTCCATCAGAAATGGAAGCAATTTTTGAGGAATCAGTTGTGTCTCTTCTAAAAAGGGAGGCTGGAAAGGCTGTGTTTTTTGAAACAAGCATTTATGCTGATAATATTATGGAGTCCTCTTTGGCGCCATTAATCGACAAGACAATGCATGACAACCCTTACGTTTATATAAAATCTCATCCAAAAGGTGAGGAGAAAAAACCGCACATAGAAATCCATTTTTCAACAACCGCTGAAAGCTCTAAAATCGCCAAAGACCGCATTGGAAAAGCCATAATTCAATTGTCGGAGCTTGTGCAGAGAAGCGGCGGAAAAATCAAAACCTTAAGCTAGTGAATGAAATGCCCGCTGATTATCACATTCACACTGAGGCTTCGCTGGATGCCAAAGGTTCAATGGAAGAATACATTAGAAAAGCAAAGCAGAAGAAGCTTGGCGAAATAGGTTTTTCCGAACACATAATCCTCCACAACATTGAGGGGCACCCTTATACCCCTTATACGCCCATTAAGTCAAGTTATCTTCAAAATTTCCTCAATTTAAAGGCAAATGCGGAATTATTTGTGAAATTGGGCGCCGAGGTGGATTTCATTCCAAAAGTTACTGAAAAAATTGGAATTTTTCTTAGAGAATTTCCTTTTGATTATGTTATTGGAGCTGTTCATTTTATTGATAACTGGTCTGTGGACTCGCCATCGCAAATGCATGAATACTCAAAAAGAAATGTCCTAAAGGTTTATGAAGAATATTTTAGTCTCGTCAAAAGATTGTGTCGATCTCGGCTTTTCGACATTTTGGCCCATCCAGACCTGATAAAAATTTTTGGGTTTAAGCCAAAAACTGATTTTTCCCATATTCTTGGAGAAGCTGCTGAGACAATGGCAAAGTACAATGTGTGTGCTGAAATTAACACCAGCGGATTAAGAAGACCATGCCAAGAGATTTATCCCAGCGAACAATTTTTGAAAATATTACACAGTCACAACGTTGCCGTAGTTTTTGGGTCAGACGCCCATGAACCAAATGATGTGGGGAGAAATTTCACACAAGCAGTAAAATTGGCAAAGAAGGTGGGATATACTAAGACTTGCGTTTTTAATCAAAGACGAAGAGATTTTGTGAAAATTTAAATCAGACTATTTTTGCTATTGATTTTAGTTTCATAAGAGCCTTAAATTAGGTTAATAATAAATTTTCGAGAGAATAATGAAGTCAAAGTCTTCGAAAACTCTTATAACAATCATGGTTTTGCTTATGCTTTTTTATTTTTTTCCATGTGGTTTGGAAGAAGCCTATAGCGTTTCCTATCAGATTTTAAACAAACCCGGCGGCTCCATATATTATAGGTTAAACGTTACAATTCAACAATCACTTTACGATTATTATCATGGAAAAAGTCACACTTTGAACTCTGAGGCTGATTTTGCAAAATTTGTTACGCCATACGCATTAAAGCCCATTGCAGATAATCTTTGGGAAATTTATTCAGATGATGAAGATTTCGCCAATGGAGTGTTAATGACTGTGCATCAAATCCCATATGATGTGACTGAACCAGCAAGATATCCGGTGGAGACGATGGTTGAGAACAGGGGGGACTGTGACCTATTCTCTTTCGTTGCAGCGTCAATCATGAAGGCTGGCGGACTGGATGTTGTACTTTTCTATTATGAGGAAGAAGCGCACATGAATGTTGGAGTCAACCTTTCGCATGCACCACATGACGCCAGAGGACAAGTTTACTACATAACCTACAACAACATTAAATATTACATAGCCGAATGCACTGGTCACTTTCAAGACGGATGGAGAGTTGGCGAATGCCCAGACAGTTTAAAAAGTGCTTCCGTGGAAGTCATCACTCTTGAAAACTGTGAACAATCGTCGCCTGGACAAGTTTCTGCAAGCTACAAACCCCTAACTGCATCAACAATTTCTCTTAACGTATCGTCATCATACGTTATTAGCCAAGACACAGTCACGCTTAACGGTAAAATTTCACCAGCCCTGCAAAACAAAACTGTCACCATCTACGTAAGCGTGAACAATTCGCCATGGAAGGTCTTGGGCACAACCACAACGGATTCTCATGGACGCTTCACATATGTTTGGAATGTCGAAACTTCTGCTGGGGTTTGTTTTGTTCGTGCCAGCTGGTCTGGGGATTATGATTATGCCGGGGCAGACAGCCCAATCCAAACAATAACAATTTTATCCACATTCTTCATTTTGTTGCTGACAGCCACCATGATTCTAGTTTGCATGGGCATAATCATATTCATCGCATCAAAGCAAACTCAACAAACAATACAAGAACCTCAACCGCCAGAAATCCCCTCTTAACAGAAAAAGCTTTTACCCGACAGCTAAAGCATTGAAAGTGATAAAGATGTTTACAGTTTTCATTATAGGAACCGCTGGCTCCGGAAAGTCAATGCTCACATCAGCCTTCAACGAATGGCTAAAAATGTCAAAACAAGATGTCTCCGTTGTAAACCTTGACCCCGGAGCTTTAACGCTTCCATACACGCCAGATGTGGATATTAGAGATTACGTGGACATTGGAAGCCTTATGGAAGAGTATGGTTTAGGTCCAAATGGCGCATTAATAATGGCTGCAGATTTGATTGCAGACAAAATTGAAGAAATTTCTAAAGAAATTGAGGATTTAAGGTCTGACATAGTTTTGGTTGACACTCCTGGGCAAATGGAGTTATTCGCCTTTAGGACGAGTGGACCCTACATTGCCAATGAGCTTACAAAGGAAAACAAAGCCATAGTTTACTTGTTTGATGCTGTTTTCTCAGTTAATCCGCTTAACTATGTTTCAAACCTTTTCCTTTCATCAGCAGTCTACAATCGCTTCTTTCTACCTCAAGTGCATCTTCTTTCAAAGTGCGATTTGCTCCCAAAAGAGGAAGTTGACAAAATTGTGGATTGGTCAGCCAATCCTAAGAAATTAGAAATTGCAATTGAACAGAAACTTGAAGGAACAAAACGCTTGCTCACCAGAAACATGATGTTGGCAATTCATAAACTTGGTTTAAAGTTTTTGTTAATTCCAGTTTCAGCGAAAACAAATGAGGGAATGATAAACTTTAACATGGCATTAGAACGCATATTAGCTGGAGGAGACAAATACACATACTAACCTTTTCAGTGCTTGCTAAGTAAAGCCCATGCCGCGGCCAAAGCCCCATACTGCGCCTTTTCTGGACTATTAGCACTCACAATAATTACAACATCATTCTCCTCTGGTTTTAGAAGCTTCAAGATTTGACTTGCAGCTTTTGGAAAATCTTCAGCCACATTATTGCTAACAGATGGAATGATTAAGCGTTTTTCTTTAAACAGCAATGTTGTGGCGCTTTTCGCGCCAACCATCACGGCAGCATCCCTTTGCTCCATGCCAGATTCAACTTTATGCGCATGATTTTTGACTAAAATTGCAAAATTATACTCTGCAAGAGTTAATTCATTTTTCTCAATCTCGATTTTCTCTTTAAAAATTGCCTTATATTCTTTCCATAGGCTTAAACCTTTTTTTGTAAGAATGCATCCAGCCTTAGAAGTCGCAACTAAACCAGCTTTTTGTAGTCGACTTATTAAAGTGCGCACAGCACCTTCCCCTACCTTCAAATTTTCAGCCAGCATACCACGGCCAATGGGCTTTTTAGCCATAATTTCTATCGCATTTAACACATGGAAAAGCGAAAATGTTGGAGAGGGACCTGGGGCTCTTTCACCTGCTATTTTTTCTAAAATTTGCTTAAACGCGTAAGACATGATTTCACAATCCTAGATTAAACCATCAATTATTAAACTATTATTGCTTCTACAAGTTTTATGCAGAGAAGAAAAGGCTAGAATGGCAATTTAGAATTTGCTTTTTGCATAATATTCTCTAACTATACCCGCAGTCAACGCTATTAAACCCACTGTTAACAAGTAGATGAGTGGATAAATAAAGATTGAAAGTAAATTTTCGTAAGTGACTGATGGCAACTGTGGAGCAAAAAATATTGAAATCCAAACTATGACAAAAGTTGCAATGCACCCGATTCCCAAGCCTACAGAAAGTCCATGAATAAAACTGCCTCTATCCTCCACTTGATTGTTCACATTTAGGTTTTCCTGTTCTACCTTTTGTTCTTGTGTTGCCGTTTCCTCTGTTGCTTGATACTCTTCTTGTTCAATTTCTTGCCCTTGTTCTGGCTGAATTTCCTGTTCACTTGGTGCCTCTTGAAGTTCAACTTCTTGTGCTTCTTCTTCCATTTCTTGTTCGGCTTCCATGATATCCGCCCTTCATGCTTTTGTGTCGGTGTGAATTAATAAAATTATTCAATTTTGGATTCAAATTTAAAATAAGAATTGAAAATACATAAATTGGCAAAATGCGACTATTTTGAAATCAATTTTGGCGCAAGCTGTTCTATGGCGCTTTTAAGTTTATTCCATTCTTCCAAGTTTCTTATGTTAAACTTGTGCTTCCTTTTCCACGTTCCATTTCTGTTCTGCCACAAATACAAACCAATTGAGCGTCTTCCAAACGATTCGAAGACAACTATGGCTTCCCACCATTTTTCGCTTTTGAAAATGTTAACATAATCAACAACCTTGTAGAAGCCGGATATAGGAAGCTTCTCCTCTGCCTCACTCAACTCTGTTCACCTTTCCGCTTTAAGTTTAACCTTCAACTATTTTAATTGTTTTAACAATAGCATGCCATAAGCGCTGGAAAACTCCATCAACAAGAACGTTCATGCATGAGCCTTTTTTGTCAAAAACTCTAACGGTTGGCTTTGAGATGAGAAAATCCATGTGGTTTTTGGATTTGTTTTTTCCCCAGGCATATCGGAGTTGTTGCCAAAGGCTATGTGAATCGTGCTAAACATCTTTTCTGCTTCGAGGAACTCTTCGACAAATCTAGCCTTCTTGTTTATTCCAAAAGCAAATTCTCCCACAACATTTGAACACCTGTCGGTATTAAAAAGTCTCTAATTCTCTCTAATGCTGATGCGTCTTCAGAAAAAGAGTCTTCAACTTTACCTTTATGGAGTTATTGTGACTGGAGTTTTTAGTGGTCCGATTCCGCCAACAGCCATGTCGCATAATAATTTGCCCTCAAGAGAGTCTTCCACTGGCGCTGCTATCTTCGCCTGTTGGCAGATCCATCCACTTCATAGTATCCCAATCAATTATCGTATCAGTGTAAAATTGTCTTTCTTCAACATTTAAGAAACTTTGGTGCTAGCGGGATTTGTTAATCTCCACAGGTATGGCAGCGCTTAGTTTTTTACAAAGCGTTGCATTTCTCTATGCCCTTTAACTGTTAGAGCTAAAGCACATAGTAAGCATGTTTAAGGTGACGCCTGGGCAGTGTCCGAGACGAGCCCTGCGGTCTTTGGTTTCCATCTGAATGAGCTTTATTCTGAATGGCGTCTCTTCACGGATTCCACGAAGAAGGTTTATGTAGATATCCGGCTTTTGCTTTGTTAAGATTTCCAAAATTTGAGGCGAAATTTCTTTTCTGAAGATGTTTAGGTCGGTTTTCAACCGAATTAGGTATGTTTGAAGCCCCAGCTTTAAGGCGCCGTTTGCAAAAGCTTCACCCACATCCATCTTTTCATCGTCACAGAAAATGACTATACTCTCACCTTTAGATGTCTCCAAAACGCATTCTAAAGCATTTTTCGCAGCTTCCCAAGCCTCCATAAAAATCAGCCTATCACTCATGGTGCGGTGCGAGGCACAGAAACTTCAGTGTTGCTTTTCCGGAGTTGATGAATTGATGCAGCACATTCGGCGGTATGAAAACTGCGTGCCCCGCGCCTACGTTTCGCCTTTCGTCACCGCATACCACTTGACATTCGCCTTCAAGAATGTAAACCTCATGCTCCCAGTTGTGCGAGTGATGGGGCGAGTTACCGTTCGGAGCAACCTCGAAAAGCCTCATCGCAAAGTTCGGCGCACCATCCTCCCTCTTTATCAGCCACCTAGCCCTTATGCCAGCCGCGTCAGCCTCCTTGAAATCCTCTGCTTTCACTTTCGAAAAATGAACCACTTTAAAGCCCGTTAAACACACCTCTTATGAACGCTAATCTTCACCAATCATATAATAAGACTAATAAGACTAGTAGATCGAGATTTTCATGCTATGGGCGGTGACTTTACGAAGTATTTGCACCTGAACCTCTCTATCCAAGACCTTGATTCTCTTTAAGAAACGAGGAGTGAACTTGACCTCAAATTTCGCCTTCAAGACCTAACTCTCGTATAAGCTCATCCAGCGGCCTAGCCTTACCCTTTTTAACCTCTCGCAAAGCAACCCTCAAATCTCCAACAAGCTCTTCATCATGTATAACCTCAATGGTCTCCAACAACTCGTCCATCAAACTGGCCGCCCTCGCCAACAGCTCTTTCTCTTCAGCCGATAAAAGAGTCATTTCAGCTTCGCAACCTCTACAAAACATAAATAGACAGAGAATATTTTAACCCTTACTCCGAAACAGGACAGTCCCTCTTTTTTCTCATAATGAGGAATCATCACTACAAAGCATGGATGTATAATCTATTAAAAGTTAGCAGGTTGACATTAATCAGCGTGGAGTGGGGATGTCCCCCGCAAACTCCCTCTTTTTTTAAGTCCACTTCTTTATTTTCTTAAACGGTTCATAGTATCTTAGCAGCATAAATCACTATCCTAAAAACATCATAAACATGGCCAAAACATCGACTTTTCTTGTCATTTGATCTCAACAAGTTTCTTTTGCTCTAGTTCAAAGATGAACTTTACTATACGCTCCCTAACATTATCAAGAGGAAGCTTTGTTTCTTCAGCTATTGTTTGTATTATCTGTTCTATGGTGCGATTCCCGTCGCATAGTATTAGTATTCTCATTCCTAGTGGTCTAAACATATGCAACATGTCTGATGCTGGATTGTATACTAGGAATTGATTTTCCGCTTCTTCACGCCAGATAATACGAGTCTTAAGAGGTTTTGCACTCAAATCTGGAGGTTGCATAACAGTCCTTTTTTACTTAGACTTTCTCCCTTAAAAATTTTAAGGATTCCAAGGAAACACTTTAAGTAAAAAATGAAACTAGTAGCAATTTCTCTTGCTTCGTTTAGCTGGGGGTGCCCTAAGAAAAATGTAAACGCAGTAGAAGTACTTTTAAAATGGGTGCCCTTGGAGAAATGAGACATATACAGAGTATTTGCATCTTTGAGAAGATCGTAAGTGGCTTTCTTCGCTATATTATTCCACGTTTTTTAAGGTATCTCTTTATGGCTTCTTTAAAATCTTCCTTTTGCATCCTCGGCTTCCATCCTAGCAAACGCTGAATTTTCTCAATGCTATCTGGCATGGATCTTATCAACTTATCATCGGAGACAAGTTTGATTTCGCTTTTCGAGTTTATCAAATGAATGATAAATTTAGTTAATTCGTAATCCAGCATAAAGGTATTAGGATTTGATACACCAAAAACCTGCCCATATGCATTTTCATTTAATGTTGCTAATAAAAAAGCCTCAACTACTTCCTCTATATGTACACTTTCAAAACCGGATTTCCTTAACACTTCAATTGATTCTACTTTGGATGCTGCCTCTACCAAACTGTCTATTCCGAACACCTTATCGTCACTAAACACAGCTGCAACTCTCAATACGGTAACGGGCAACCCAAGTTGGTGATAGTATAACATACACAACTTTTCAGTCGTCAGCTTAATTATCCCATAGGTCATTCCAGGACCTGCGAGAACCTCTTCAGGGTTACATGGATGTTCTTCTTCAATTGGGAGATAACGCGGCCTACCATAGACCACGCTGCTACTAGAGAACAAGAAATGTTTCACTTTATGCACTCGAGCGCTTTCTAGAAGATTTAGGGTTCCTTTAATGTTAACATCGAAGGTTTCATAGTTTCTCTGCGAAAAATCGTGCCCAAACAGGGCTAAATGATAAACCACATCAATGTTTTCCATCACTCTATCTACAACCTCCCTATACTCCATACCACCCAGTATGAACTCCAAATTTGGATCGCTTTTTTTTGGTGTCTTAAAGCATATATCAAGAACTCTTACTTGATGCCCATTTTGGAGTAAGGCCTTAACTAAATGTGAACCAATAAATCCAGCTCCACCCGCGACTAAAACTTTCACTTAAGCACCTCTCTTCGATTATGCAATAATAGAAAAACACGCCTCGTAAACAAAGCCCGACCTGAGCCACTACAGATATTAATAGTTAGAGGCAATGATTTTTCATTAGCTTTCAGCGTGACCGAATTAAAGAAAAGTTCAATAGAAAAAGCGTGGTAGTCACATAAAGTGAGTAATGCCATTACATTCGCTGGATTCCAAACCATTCCAACTTGTTCCATAGTATCTTTTTCGAGTATTGTTACCCACCCCTCTTCAAGATTATTTTTCCTTACAAACTTCGTTGAGAGAAGGTCATAGCCCATTGTTTTAATTCCTGACATTGTTGGAAGGACAATGTATTGCGTATCCAGTTGTTTACCAGATATCGCAAAAGTCCCACGGACCCGAAGAGTCACGGTCCTCTCTTTGTCTCCAATATTGTGGATGGTGTAGTCAACTTTAATTGCCGCCTTATCTTCTTCCAACGTAATCGTCTTGATAATTTTAATACCTTCAAGTGGCCCCTTACTTATCAAATGCTGGAGCTTTATTGTTGGAGGCTTCTCATTTATGACTTCGTAGTCGTATGAAGTCTTATCAAATCCTGGCCATCCCATTTCCATTATAATATCATGAAGAAGCCCAACATAGGTTTTTGCATGGTTTGTTTGCTTATCATAAAGGTAGACAATTCTTCCCCCATCTGAAGGGCTTACGACTGTAGACAACCTAGAATTCTCAATAATAATGTAGTGTTTCCCTCTCTTTACATAATCTTTCAAGCTCAAGAACCCCTTCTCACAGCTCTTAGGGTCCATTGAGGGTATAAAGGGCGGGGTTCGATACACCCTAATTCTTTTAAACAGCAAATTTGGTATCCTTGCAAACACGTTACTAGATGTGTGAGCTATAAAGGGAGATATCAAGTTACCAGTGAAGAAAAATAGAAAGCCCAAGATAGCACCATCTAACATTCTCATTGCAATTCCACGCAATCTGACGCTTGGGTCGGTTAGATGAAAAATGCCAAAAGTCATCGCTGTTGCTACAATAAAGATTGGGAAGGGAAAGAAACTGGCTAAATTAGATTGAATGAATCCACGCCAATAAAATTCTTCCGCAAACGAGTAATAAAAGCTTTTAACTAATCTTTTAAGGTTGTCGTTGATTGTTATGCTGACCCCCAGTGTAGGCCTTGTAGTGCCTGGTATAGTAGTAAAAATGGCGATTAAGGCGCCAGCTAATAAGCCGAGAGCTGCCTGAAACTCTATTTGATTTGTTACTTTGAGACCTATAAAGGTAAATGGGTCTTTTTCAATTAATGCGATGAAAGTGAAAGGAAGTATGATATTGAATGTGCAGTAATAGAAAAAATCAAAGGGTGGAGGCGTATATATCCTATACCTTTTTTTCAATACCCGGTTAATGATCTCCAAAGTCTGCTTATAGAATAAAAATGGTGTTAGAAGGACTACGACGAGTCTTATCACATCCAAATCTCCGCACCAGCCATGAATTCTACATAAAGTGATAACGAAGTGTCCAAAATTAACTTTTTGCATGCAAGACTCAATTCAAGAATGCGTTAGATGAATGATTTTGGCTTCCATATTTTTTCTCTCAGTTCGAATATGTAGAGTCTATATTTTTTACACCATCTTAAATGAGCTGGATACATAAGAGTTCAAAATTGAGTTTTTAGTACACTTTCGATTGATAATTGAATAATAAACTAGTCACGCTCAAAATTCCTCATAAACACGATCCTCAAACAAGTTTAAAATACTTTAACCGCATACTGCTTTTGGACTTAAGAGGTGTAACGTTGTGTTCCAAGCCTTACTTGTGATAGACATGCTGAACGACTTTTTAACTATAAGCCCTGAACGAGTCTCGAAAATCATTCCAAGGATAAAAGAACTATTAGACTTTACAAGAAGACATAGGTGTTGATACTTTAATCTTGGTTGGAGTCTCATCTGATGGGTGTATCCTTTGCACCGCTATTGATGCATTCTATAGAGGATACTCCGTTATTGTCGTCGAGGGTTGCGTTGAATCTTTTACTGAAGAGGGATTAAAAACAGCGCTTCACGAGGCCGGCTTCGAATACGTCTCAGACATGGATGGATTCAAAATC
>JASEJA010000107.1 GCA_030017755.1 Candidatus Bathyarchaeota archaeon | reverse complement strand
TTTTTCATAAAACTTTTATATTTGGTGGTTTTGGATATGAGTATTAAGGTAAATAATCTGGTGCTGTCATGGAGCCTAGTAAGAAGCCGTTGAATGTGCTTGTTAAACAGTTAAATGCCAATATTGCGGTTGTTTTGAAAAATGGTTGCGAGTATAAGGGTAAGATGATTAAGTGTGATGGGCATATGAATATTCTTTTGGAAGGGGCAACGGAATGCAGAGAAGACCAGTTAATCACGAATTATGGTAATGTTTTGTTGCGGGGAAACAACATCCTCTACATAGTGCTTGATATGCACTGAAAATCGCTTATTGTTCTGCTTTTTCCAGTAACATATTCTATGGCTTCTTTCAGTTTTGCTTTTATCATATGTTTGCGTTTAAAGTATTCCAAAATATTTTTGACATCTCTTGTTAGGAGTTGTTGGGCGTTGGGGTGCTCTTTTTTAACGTATTGGGGCCAGTCTATGATGAGGATGTGATTGTTGGGTTTTAAAATGATGTTGTATTCGCTTAGGTCTGCGTGGATTACGCCAGCCTTCAAATAAGCTTTTTTAACATTGCGCAATATTTCTTTTAGGATTTTTTCTGGTTTTGGAATTTCTTTATATTCTGCGAGTTCTGCGCCTTCAATCATTCCCATGACTATGACGTGGCGGTTTTGGCTGATGGGTTTTGGAACAGCAACTCCGCATGGAAATAGCAGTTTTAGGGCTTCAAACTCTTTTTCTGCTGCAAGTCTTGACTGGTAAAGCCAGTTGGCGTGTTGGGTTGTGTAGCCTCTTTTTCTTATTGTTTGTCGGAAACTTATTCTGCCCAGCCTATGGAATTTTACGGCTATGCGTTCGCCTTTTGGGTTTAGGGCGTCGTAAACGTCTGCTTCTTTGCCTACGCCTAAAGGTTTTCCGAAGGCTTCGATTATGCCTGCCTTGACAAGGGCGTTTATTGCTAAACAATCGTAACCCGCATAATTCAGCGTGTAGCCCACATAGGCGCCTTTCATTCTGTAGATGAGTTTTAATTTGTTTAGGCGGTTTAGGCGAAATTCTGTTTCTTCTGGGCTGAATTTTGAGAATTTTGCTATAACCTCTTTTGGAATATATTCGTATTTGCTTTTGGCTGCCTCTATAACTTGCAGTATTCTAAGGTCTTCGTTTTCTAATTTGCGGAACACTTGAACGGCAACTTCAGCTGCTGACATGGCTAAAAGAAGATATTTTGTTTAGTTATTTAAAGGCAAAGTGAAAAGTGGCGTAAGACGTAATAGTTGGTTCAGCAACAATTACTTGGGAAAGGCTTTGAAGCGTAGGGCTAAATTTTGGTTTTTCCTTTTGTTTGGAATCTGCCTATTCATGCCCTTCATTTTCTTCTCGGTTATGGCTAAATTATTTCTTTACTCGCTTTCGTTTTTGGTTGCTTCCTTGTATATCTCTATTTCCTCTATCATTTTGTTTACAAAAAGGAAAAGCCAAAATATCCATTGGTGCCTCCTGAGGGACGTATGGATGCCTATTTTCTAAGGACTAATGTTCCAAGACCCGTTCATGAGGATGTTAGGCGTTATCCAGAATTTTTTGGAAAGAAAAAGCGAAAATTTGATAATACGAAGAAGGTGAAGAGGAAGAAGCATTAATTTTCTCCATACTTTTGGTTTGAAAATCAGCCAATAGTGACCCTACC